>JALVVK010000034.1 GCA_027023445.1 Deltaproteobacteria bacterium
GGCACCATACTCAGGAAGGCGCACATGGCCATGGAGTCCATCACCCTGGACAGGGAGGTAATGCATCTGAGGGACAGCCTTGTTCCAAGGTATTCCGAGCTGGTTTATTACGGGTTCTGGTATTCCCCGGAGAGGGAACTCCTGCAGAGGCTTGTGGATGAATCCCAGGTAAATGTTACCGGCTCCGTTCGGCTCAGGATATACAAGGGCAACTGCCAGGTGGTGGGGAGACGTTCGGACAAGTCGCTTTACAGACCGGAATTCGCCACCTTTGAGGAGGACGACGTTTACAGCCAGAAAGATGCCGAGGGCTTTATAAGGCTGCAGGGCCTGAGACTGAAAATTGGCGCCATGGTTGCGCATCAGCACCAGAGAACTTAGCTTTATGAGGTGATACCATGAGTGATGGACGCGAACGCAGAAGAAACCTGAGAGTAGCCTTTAAGACGAGTGTCTGTATCAAGCCCTTGCTTCAGAATTTTGAGACTATTTTCAGCGAGCACACAAGGGATGTCAGCCTTCGTGGTTTGTACTGCTACGCCGACCATATATTGCCCATGGGGACGCCCTGTGAGGTGGAATTGAGATTGAGCGGGGCGAGTTCTGACCTGAAATTGTATATGCAGGCTGACGTGGTCAGGACGGATGAAAATGGCATGGCCTTCAAATTTAACGAAATGGACCTGGACAGCATGCTTCACCTTAAAAATCTCCTTTATTATAATTCCGGAGATCCTGACAGGATAGACAGCGAGTTGCATGCAGACCAAAATACAATGTAGGTGGATGGATTTCCAAATGATTGTTTATAAATACGGGAAGATGTCTCCCCTGTCTATGTTTGCCTTCGGGCTGCTGGGCATGGCAGTAGCCATCGTGGCACTGCCTTTTCTGGCGTTTTTTTTCGTGGTGGTTTCCGCCATGGGGTTATACATGGCATGGCGCCTTAAACGCGCGCTGGATGCGGCACTGCGCGAGCAGGCCTCGAATGATGGCTTGTTTTCCCAAGGGGAGTATTCGCCAGGTGAAGATATAAGCACCGGCCCCATTATTGATATTACTCCGGAGGATCCTGTATCGGAAAAACACGCCAAAACACCTCCGGCTGTTTTATCTTCAAAGTAAATGTCGGAATTCAACCCCCTTGTAAAGCCCTTGCGCCTGGCCCTCCCGCGCCCGGTACTTGGTGACAACAGGGCCTGTGATACCAGGTTAAAGGATGCCGCCAGGGATATTTTGGGAAGCAGGCCTGTAATATCTCTGCGGGCGCTCAGCACCATGGGAAGCGGACTCCAGTCCTGGGGGTATAAACTGGACGCGGTTGCGGTTCGCGACACCTGCGGATGGAATATAGCACATACCGCGCCCCCTGGTGGGGCATCCCGTCCCCTGGCGCTTGCCATGGATCTTGGTAGTACCTCTGTGGTCTTTTTTCTTGTGGACCCGACATCGGGTAAAATCCTGCGTAGCATATCCAGGGCCAATCCCCAGATGGTCCATGGAGAGGATATTCTTGACAGGATTCTTTTTGCCGGAAGGGGAGACGGACTCAATGTCCTGCAGCGGCAGATTGTGGATCTTATCAACAGGGCGGTGACAGAACTGACTGCGTCAGCCGACGCTGCGCCTGAGGATGTCTATTACATCTCGGTTGCCGGCAACACCACCATGTGTCATTTCCTGCTTGGCCTTGATCCATCCAATATATGCAAAGAGCCATATGTTCCCTGCGCGAACAGGTTTGACCTGCTGAAACCGTCGGATCTGGGTATCCGGGTCCATCCGGAGGCAAGGCTTTATTGTTTCCCCAACGTGGGCAGTTATTTCGGTGGAGATCTTGTGGCCGGCATCCTGGCTTCAGGCATGCATCGCAGACCGGATATATCCATGCTGGTTGACGTGGGCACCAACGCGGAAGTGGTGCTTGGCAACCAGGAATGGCTTGTGGCCTGCGCCGGGGCGGCAGGGCCTGCCCTTGAAGGTGGAATACTTTCCTGCGGCATGAGGGCGCAGGAAGGAGCCATAGAGCGGGTCAGAATAGATCCTGCCAGCCTGGAGGTTGAATACCAGACCATAGGAAATCAGGCCCCAAGGGGGCTTTGTGGCTCCGGCATAATTGATCTGCTCGCTGAAATGTTTAAGGCGGGTCTTGTGGACCAGACAGGAAAGCTTGTTCCTCAACGGGACAGTAAAAGGATCGTAGAGCTGGATCGCGAGTGGGTTTATACAGTGGCAGCCCCGGAACAGACCGCGCATGGAAGGCCTGTCTATATAAGCCAGAGTGATATTAAAAATCTTATCCGCTCAAAAGGAGCCATGTACACCATATTGAACGTGGTTATCCAGAGCATAGGCATAGATTTTGATGATATAGAACATTTTTATGTGGCAGGTGCCTTTGGAAACTATATAGACCCCGGGAAGGCGGTTACCATCGGAATGTTGCCGGATATCCCACAGGAGCGTTTCAAAGGACTTGGCAACTCGGCCGGAGAAGGGGCCGTTCAACTGCTTTTGAGGCAGGGTGCGATGAAAGAGGCAGAAGACATCTGTGACCGGATAACATATCTTGAAATGAATGTCCGCGGGGATTTTATGAGCCAGCTTACAGGGGCGCTTTTCCTGCCCCATACAGATCTTTCAAGGTTCCCAACGGTTGCAAAGCGACTCAATATTGCAGGGCGGACCTGAGCCCGGCTATTTCGTCCCTTATTCTGGCGGCCTTTTCGAATTCAAGGTTTCGGGCACATGCCTTCATTTCCCGTTCAAGATTCTTTATCAGCCTCCTGATTTCATCTTTTGTCCCATCTCCTGGCAGGGATACCACACCTTTTGGCAATTCCCTTTCCTGTTTTTCTCCCTCGTATATGCTGCTGAGGGTGTCTTCAGCGGATTTTTTTATGGTTTTGGGTATAATTCCATGATGTTTGTTGTATTCGGCCTGTATTTTTCTTCTGCGGTGAGTCTCTCTAATCGCTCTTTTCATGGAATCCGTGATCTGGTCCGCGTAAAGAACGACCATCCCGTTTACGTTTCTGGCCGCCCTTCCCGCTGTCTGAATCAGCGATCGTTCAGACCTGAGGAATCCCTCCTTATCCGCGTCAAGTACGGCCACCAGGGATACCTCCGGGATGTCCAGCCCCTCCCTAAGCAGGTTGATTCCCACAAGCACATCGAATTCCCCCTCTCTCAGTTCACGGATAAGCTGGCTGCGCTGCACGGTTTTTATGTCCGAGTGGAGATACCTGACCCTTATGCCCACAGACGCGAAGTATTCTGTGAGTTCTTCCGCCATCCGTTTGGTCAGTGTGGTGACAAGGATCCTGTCACCCCTGGCGACCCTGGCGCGTATTTCTTCGTGGAGGTCATCCACCTGTGTTGATGCGGGTCTTACCTCCATGACAGGATCCATGAGGCCGGTAGGCCGTATGAGCTGTTCCACCACCTGCTGCGCCTTCTGCATTTCATAGGGACCTGGAGTCGCCGAGACATAGATGGCCTGTTTCACGTTTTTTTCAAATTCCTCGAAGGTGAGGGGCCTGTTATCCAGGGCGGATGGAAGCCTGAAGCCAAAATCAACGAGGTTCTGTTTTCTTGACCGGTCCCCTGCGTACATTCCCCTAAGCTGTGGCAGGGTTATATGGCTTTCGTCAACAAAGACCAGGAAATCATCAGGAAAATAGTCCAGCAGGGTGGCGGGAGGCTCTCCGGGCGCCCTGCCGGTGAGATGCCTGGAATAGTTTTCAATACCAAGGCAGTATCCCAGCTCTATCAGCATCTCCAGATCCAGGTTCGTTCTCTGTTCCAGGCGCTGAGCCTCGACGAGCCGATTCTCAGAATAAAAATATTCCAGCCTTTCCCTGAGTTCAGCCTTTATGGAAAGGATCGCCCGTTCCAGCCGGCTGGAAGTGGTAACATAATGACTGGACGGATATATGATGGCATCCTTTGCGTATCCGAGCGATTTGCCGGTAAGTGGATCTGTGAACCCGATACGCTCTATCTGATCCCCGAAAAGCTCCACCCTCACTGCCCGTTCTTCCTCGTGGGACGGGAATATCTCTATGATGTCACCTCTGACCCTGAAGGTGCCCCTTGAGAGATCCATGTCGTTGCGGCGGTAAAGCATGGCGACCAGCCGTTGTATAATCTCCTCCCGCGGCCTTTCGTCCCCGGTCCTTAGATAAAGTTGCATCTGTTCGTAGTCTTCCGGCGAACCAAGGCCGTAAATGCACGATACACTGGCAACTATTATCACGTCTTTCCTGGTGAGGAGGGATCTTGTGGCCGAGTGGCGCAGCCTGTCAATAAATTCGTTCCTGGACGAGTCCTTTTCTATGTACGTGTCGGACTGTGGGATATAGGCCTCCGGCTGATAATAATCATAGTAGCTGACAAAATATTCCACGGCGTTTTCCGGAAACAGTGTGCTGAATTCCCCGAAGAGTTGCGCCGCCAGGGTCTTGTTCGGGGCGATTACAAGGGCTGGTTTCTCCATGGCGGCTATCACGTTTGCCATGGTAAATGTCTTTCCTGATCCGGTTACTCCCAAAAGAACCTGATGCCTCAGTCCTTTTTTTATGCCGGCTGTCAGGGATGATATGGCACGGGGCTGATCCCCGCACGGGAGAAATTCTGATTTTATCTTGAAAAGCATGTTAAACATCCATGATCTTGATTCCAATCATCCGTTCGCATGGTTCACTCACTCATCACACATGGAAAACAGGAAGAAGACGTTTCCCCCACTGTTTCATAAAATTATACTGTATTTCAGTATGCGTTTCAGCTTTATGAACAGTATCCAATGGTATATAGTTTTGATAATAGTGGATTATCAATTCCTGAAATTCTGCTGAAAGGAGCTTTGTGGAATGGGTAAGTCATCTGGATCATTATCACGTTTTCTGGTTCCGGTGGATGGCAGCAAGTTCAGCAAAAGGGCGACATATTTTGCCGGATGTCTGGCCTTATCTCTTAAAAACAGGGTGGATAAAATCACGCTGCTCCACGTTATGGCCGGTGGCTATCTCAGCCGGCATATGGTCAATATTGATAAAAGAACGGAATCGATCCTTGATAACGAGACAATAAAAAAACTCAGGGAAGACTATATGGAAAGCTACTGTGCCCCGTTCATGAACGAGCATGAGGAGATTCTGGCAGGCCTCGGCGTCCGTAAAGAAATGGTGGACCGACAGATAATGGATGGACAGCCTGCTGACAAAATTGTTGAAACAGCGGAAAACGGGGGGTATTCAACCATAATAATGGGCAGGAGGGGGCTTTCGCCCATAAAAGAGATACTTCTTGGAAGCGTCACGAACAAGATACTGCATCTGCCCCGGCATCCATCCATGTATGTGGTAGGGCAGGAGGTTCGAGAGACAGAGACATGCCTTGTACCCTCAATCCTGATTCCGGTGGACGGTTCTACCGGTTCTCTGGCAGCGGTCAAAGAGGCATGTATCTTTGGCCAATACATGCCGGAATGTGTGAACAGGATTATTTTACTGAAGGTCATAGACCTTGCCAGTTATGACGAGATGGTCGCTAAGAGGGAAGCCCCGGAAAGCGAGGCGGCTGAGATTCTTGATCAGGCCGCACAACTACTTATGGATTCAGGCATCCCTGGACACAAGATCATAAGGGATGTCAGGTACGGCTGCCCGATACAGACCATATTGGACTTTGCCGGGGAAAAAGGGATAAATCTTATAATAATAGGCAGATATGGACGTTCCGTGCTCAGGGATTTTGTGGTTGGAGGCGTTAGCAGCCAGATCCTTCACAGGGCGATAACACCCACGGTCGCCATTATCAATGAGGAGCGTTGATCTGGGGGCCTGCCCGATTTTTTGATCTGTAAAACACAGACCTTGATTTATCCCTTAAGATATTCGAAAATATCATGATCCAGACACTTCACCTCCAGGTTTGATTATGATTCTGAGATGTCATATTTCATAATTCGGAGTTATATATGAAAAGGATATTCAGTCCCGGCCTTACGGCGTTTTGGGCCTTTTTTTTCCTTGGAGTCATACCAGGTTGCGGCCTGTGTCAGGCTTCAGCCCCCACCTTTGATGCCGAACCAATCAAGGTCATTGCTATTATTACCAAAGATGACCAAGGTAATCCCCTCAGATTTCCCAGCTCGGTTTTTTTTGATGATGTCATGGATGAGATATATGTGATAAACGGGGGGCGGGGCAGGATTGTCATATACGGAAATGATTATTTCCCCCGTCTGTCCATTGGAGCTGGCAGGGGAATAACTTCTCCTCAAGGTATTTATGTGGACCGTTGTGGGCGGGTTTATGTCTGCCAGAGTCGTTCTGCGAAAAAACCTCCAAGGATTACCGTACTCAATGCCGCACTTTTCCCTGAAAAGGAAATTACCTTTAAGGATATACCTGGAGCCAGGGGCTTTACCCCCCTCAACATAACCATAAATAAAAACGGCAGGATGTACGTAGCCGGCCATGGAGTAAATGGTGCCCTGGTTTTTGACAGTGAAGGAAAATTTTTACACATTCTTTCTCCCATGGACAGAGTGATCGGGGAAAAAACCGAGATAAGCAGGGATGCGCTGAAAAAACATCTGAAGGGAGGAAACAATTCGTCTAAAATATCCGGGCAGGATGTTCAGCAAAACAGCGGAAAAGGGAGCGGTAAACATCTCCTTGCTCCGCCACCAGAACTGATTCCGAAAAACAAGATAAAGAAAACGGAAGAAACCGAGACCTTTGAAATTGCCCCGGTAAGTATCATTGACGCTGCCTGTGACGCAGATGGCCGCATCTATCTTCTCAGTGAAGAGACCAGTAAAGTCTATGTCTACAGCCCGGATGAAAAATTTCTTTTTTCCTTTGGCCACAAGGGAGGATCATCGGGAAAGATGAGCCGGCCCAGAAGCCTTGCGGTTGATTCAAAGAGAAAACATATTTATGTGGTTGACTACATGCGTCATACAGTGCTTGTTTATAATATGCATGGCAAGTATATAACTGAAATCGGAGGCATGGGATGGGGGCCCGGATGGTTTAATTATCCAACAAGTATTACCCTGGATTCCAAGGGCCACCTGATTATAGCGGATCTTTTTAATCAGAGGGTCCAAGTGCTTGAAAGCAGGATCAAGGCCCATATGCCTTCAAGTGGATCTTCAACCATAGGGCCCCAGGGTAGTCCACCTGTGCCATCAGAAAAGCCTAAATAAAAAGACACCCCAAGGGGGCCACCTTAGACAGTGGTAGAGTGTGAAGCTCCATTCAGCGTAAAAGTTTGGGTTGACATACCGACTTCGGTAGGACTATAGTAGCACCCGTTAATCCACAAAGGAAGGGGGGATACCCTTGACGATAGAGGTTGAGGTCGGAGATAATCTTGAGAAGGCCCTAAAGGCCCTCAAGAAAAAGATTCAACTGGATGGCCTTCAGCGGGAGCTTAAAAACAGACGCTTTTATGAAAAACCAAGTGTAAAACGCCGTCGCAAAATGCAGGACGCTGAACGCCGCCGCCGCAAGGCAAAACGCAAACGCAGACGTTAAATTCATACGGAATTTTAAAAAACCCGGCTCTGGCCGGGTTTTTTATTCAACTTTATGTTCTGACGCCAAGCACACGCACATTGCCGCCCAGATCCCGGAAGATGCGGATTTCTCTGTAGGCGCCTGTCTCTTCCGCTGTCCTCTGGGCAACATCTCCCTGATCCCGGCCTGTCTCGCACAGGAACCATCCGCCCTTTTTCAGAACCCCCGGCACGACGAAAAGAAGTTTTTTTATATGTACCATGCCGTCAGGTCCGGCAAAGAGCGCCCTTCGTGGTTCATGTTCCAATATTTCAGAAGAGAGCATCCCTGCCTCCTTTTCTGCCACATATGGCGGATTTGAGACAACCATGTCAAATTTTGCGTCAGGTGTAAAAGGATCAAGCCAGTTGGCAGTTACCGGATAAAACCGATTGCCGACATCATGCATGGATGCGTTTTCCATGGCCATTCTAATTGCGGTGAAGCTGATATCCGTGGCCACGGCCCTTGCCCCGCAAAGCTCTTTGATCAGCGCAATGGCTACGCACCCTGATCCCGTGCCAAGATCAAGGATCATCGGATTCCGGTTTTCCCGGGTGCGCAGTATGTCAAGGGCGGTTTCCACAAGGGTTTCAGTGTCCTGCCGTGGAATCAGGATGCCCGGGCCAACCTTGAAATCCATTGACCAGAATTCCCTGCGGCCAAGGATATAATGTATTGGAATCCCTGACGCACGCCTGCGTATGAGCCCAAGGAAGGAGGACGGGTCTATCTGAAGATCCGGATTCAGGTGCAGCCAGATCCGGTCCCGGTTGAGAGAATGGGCGAGCAGGATTTCGGATTCAAGCCGACAGCTTTCAGTTCCGGCCCTTTTGAGCATGGAGATCCCCTGGGAAAGGGCATCTTTTATGGTCATTTGGTCTCAGCTAATGCCTGGGCCTGAAAATATGTTCCGAGGGACTCTATGATCTCATCAATGTCCCCGTCCATGATGCTGTCCAGGCGGTACAGGGTAAGACCTATACGATGGTCGGTGACGCGTCCCTGGGGGAAATTATAAGTACGTATGCGTTCGCTTCGATCCCCTGTGCCAACGATACTTTTGCGTTCCTCAGAGATCTGCGCCTGCTGTTCCGAGCGTTTCAGGTCGAGAAGCCTTGCCATGAGCACCTTCATGGCCTTGGCCCTGTTTTTGTGCTGGGATCTTTCGTCCTGGCACTGCACCACAAGGCCCGTGGGAATATGGGTTATGCGTACGGCGGATTCGGTCTTATTCACATGCTGGCCGCCGGCTCCTGACGCCCTGTATACATCTATCCTGAGGTCCGACTGGTCTATGTCCACGTCCACGTCGGCCGCCTCCGGCAGTACCGCAACGGTAACCGCCGATGTGTGAATTCGCCCCTGGGTTTCTGTGTCAGGAACCCTCTGGACCCTGTGGGTGCCTCCTTCGTACTTGAGATGGCTGTAAACGCTGTCCCCGGAAATCATGGCAATGATTTCCTTAAAGCCTCCAATGCCGGTACTGTGTTCACTCAGCACCTCAACCTTCCATTTTTTTCGTTCAGCGTACCTCGAATACATACGAAAAAGATCCGCCGCAAACAACGCGGCCTCTTCTCCGCCGGTTCCCGCCCGGATTTCCAGAAGTACGTTTTTTTCGTCATTCGGGTCCTTGGGGAGAAGCAGCAGTTTAATTTTTTGCTCAAGAGAATCCTTCTGCTGTTCCAGCTCCGCGAGCTCGGTCCTGGCGAGATCCCTCATCTCAGGATCTGGATCGGCGAGTAAGACCTTGTTGTCCGCTATCTGTTTCTGGATATTTTTGTATTGCCGGTAGGCCTGAATGACCGGAGAGATCTCTGCGTGTTCCCGTGCGAGCTGCTGGTAGCGCTTTTGATCCTTGAGCGCCTCAGGGTCACCAAGACCTGCCTCAAGGTCATTATATTTTTCTTCGAGTTGCTGGAGTTTATCTAACATGATTGTCAGGATTGTTCGCAGGCGGCAGCGCGCCTGTCGAACGCGTTTTCGGTTTCAAGCGCCTGTCTCAACGCCTCCAGCCCGACCTCAAGCTGGTCGTCTGACGGGGGGCTGGTGGTAATTTTCTGCATCAGAATGCCGGGCAGGATAAACAATTTCAATATGGGATTTGTGCTGCGGGCCGCCCACCTGATGATTTCGTATGAAATCCCCGCTATGGGCAGCATGAGGCCGAGCTTTATCATAATGATTTTGGTGGCCTTTACGTATCCCGATCCCGCAACAGGGATAAACGGAAGGGTTATGGCGAACACCCCGATACTTACCATTAAGACCACCATAATGAAGGCGGTTCCGCATCTCGGGTGTAACGTACTGAAGGGCCTGGCATTTTCTACGCAGAGGTCCTTTCCTGCTTCATATGTGTAAATGGACTTGTGCTCAGCACCGTGATACTGAAAGACCCTTTTTATGTCTTCAAGGCGCCTGATGGCAAGGACGTATCCCAAAAATATGGACATCTTAATTATACCATCCATCGCGTGAAACACAAAGGATTTCACCCCCTGTCCGGATGCTGCCACACGAAGGAGATAGGCGCTTAAAAAATGCGGCACCACCACGAACAACGCAAGGCCCAGTACAAATGAAAATATCATCGTGCCGGTAATTGCCCATCCGGACAGTTCTCCTTTATCCCCTTCCTGTGTATCCGGGTCTTCAGTGGCTTTCCGTGCAGAAAAATTCAGTGCCTCGATTCCGTTCATCATGGCCTCAATAAGCACCACCGAACCTCTGAGCAGTGGTTTTTTAAGCAGAGGCAGCTTTTCCGAAAAGGATCGCCATGGGGTATTTCTTACGGCAATCTCTCCATCCGGGCACCTGACCGCTACCGCCATGGCGTGGGGGCTTCTCATCATAACCCCCTCAATAACCGCCTGCCCCCCCACCTGAAGCGGAGCAGAGAGCGCAACGGTTAACAGGTAGGCCAGGTTAGTCCCGTTTTGCCTGGAATTTGCCATATTTTTTCATGAATTTTTCCACGCGTCCGGCGGTATCCACGAGTTTCTGTTTGCCGGTAAAAAACGGGTGGCATTTTGAGCAGATTTCAACCTTGATGGACTCAACCGTGGAACCTACCTCGAATTCGTTTCCGCACGCGCAACGCACGGTGGCCTTGTAGTACTTGGGATGTATTTTGTCCTTCATCTTTGAGTCTAAAACCTCCTGAAAACAAAAGCTGTTTTAAAGCAAAACTCTATTTAACACCGCGGGCCCTTTTTTCCAAGGCCGAACGCGATGTTTCGGAATCCAGATGGATGTTACCTGTTCATTGCCGCCAGAAATTCCGCGTTGCTTTCCGTGCCGCGCATTTTGTCCAGCAGGAATTCCATGCTGTCAACAGGATTAAGGGGGGAAAGCAGCTTCCTCAGGATCCAGACCCGGTTAAGTATGTCTGCCGGTATGAGCAGATCTTCCTTTCTGGTGCCTGAGCGGTTTATATCTATGGAGGGGAAGATACGTTTTTCCGTAAGCTTCCTGTCCAGATGTATTTCCATATTGCCCGTGCCCTTGAATTCTTCAAAAATCACCTCATCCATTCTGGAACCCGTGTCAATAAGGGCGGTGGCGATAATGGTAAGGCTTCCGCCCTCCTCGATGTTTCTTGCCGCTCCAAAAAACCGCTTGGGCCGATGTAGGGCATTTGAATCCACGCCCCCGGAAAGAATTTTTCCGCTTGGAGGCACCACTGTGTTATAGGCCCTGGCGAGCCTGGTAATGCTGTCCAGCAGTATTACCACGTCTCTTTTGTGTTCTACCAGGCGCTTGGCCTTTTCAATGACCATTTCAGACACCTGGACATGGCGCTGTGCCGGCTCGTCAAAGGTGGAACTTACCACCTCTGCGTTTACCGAACGTTGCATGTCAGTGACCTCCTCAGGCCTTTCATCTATAAGAAGCACTATCAGGATGACCTCAGGATGATTTTTACAGATGCTGTTTGCTATATTTTGCAACAACATGGTTTTCCCGGTCCTGGGAGGCGCGACGATCAGCCCTCTCTGACCCTTGCCGATCGGAGTGACCAGATCCATGATCCTGGCAGAATAGTTGTCTGAGGACGTCTCAAGCTCGAGCTGTTCCTGCGGATATAAAGGGGTGAGGTTATCAAAATGAATCTTATCAAAGGATTTTTCCGGGGGGTCAAAGTTTATTGATTCAACCTTCAGAAGAGCAAAATAACGCTCCCCCTCCTTGGGAGGCCGGATCTGCCCGGATACGGTATCTCCTGTGCACAGATTAAACCGACGGATCTGGGACGGAGAGACGTAGATGTCATCAGGCCCCGGGAGATAATTGTAGCCCGGACTTCTCAGGAAGCCAAACCCCTCCTGCAGTACTTCTATGACCCCTTCTCCGCACACGGATCCGTTCTGGTCAGTGATTGCCTTGAGTACGGCAAAGATAAGCTCCTGTTTACGCAGGCTGCTGGGGCTGCTTATGCCAAGCTCCTTGGCTATCTGGTAAAGTTCACCAATACTTTTACTTTTGAGATCGGAAAGATTCATCATCCGGCCGTTGCCAGGCGTAACTTTTTTCTGAACGTCTTCTGAATCGTGTTTCTGTTCCTTTCCATTGTTTTCCTTCTGCCTTTTAGCCATATGTCTTCCTCTTCTCGGGTATCTTTTTTTCTGCATTTTTCAGCCTGTCCCCCAGGTGCCCAATCCCGCTCCGAGATTGCCTGATGCACTGCACATCTTCACTGGCATGGAAAAGACCGGTGTCTTGTAAGCTGATGCTATCAGGAACTTTCAGGGGATTGAAACTGACAGAGTTGTTGCCGTTAGGGCACTTCCCTCCTGTTTTTTTTGAAAAATCCCTGTCCGTATCTTGAAACAACCATAACAAGGAGCTGTTCGTCCCCGGGGAAAACCGGTCACATTATGCCGAACCAGAATTCGCTATGGGCAACAGGGAAAACTTATATCCGCGTGGATATAAGGCATTATTTTTTCAGCACATGTGTTCGGGACAAAATAATCCACTTAATTATTTTTCTTGGTTTCATCAGCGGGGTATTCGCGCTCGCTTTTTGAAGGATTCTTGGGGAGGTACGTCCCTGAACTAAATGGCCAGTCTGAACTCCCATGACTGGATACCTAAAAATAGACATGTTAAGGGCCTGTTGTCAACGGTTTTTGTTCGGCAAATTTTCAGTATCCGCATTGAAGAGTTTTACAAGCCCTGTAACCGTATCGTTAACCGGGGTCTTAAGACCAAGTCCGCGAGCAATACGGCAGACCGCGCCGTTTATGTAATCTATCTCCGTAGGTCTGCCTTGCATACGGTCCTGGAGCATGGATGACCTGTTGGCAGCGGTTGCTCTGCAGACCTGCCTTACCTGGTCAAGGCAGGCGGTAAAATCCATTCCTATGTGAATCCCCGCTTCTTCTGCTACCGTGTAACCCTCTCTGACCAGAGTCTCCTGGATGGCAACGGTTTCCTCATGGTCCAGGAGTTCACCGTTTTTCATGCCTGTCAGCGCGGTAAGGGCGTTGATGCCCACGTTTACCAGGAGCTTTTTCCATATGACCGGATATATATCCCTTACCATTGAACATGGCCATCCCGCCAGGTTGAATGCCTCCACAGTTCTCTCCAGCATATGTCGCGCCTCTTGCCCGGATGTTATAAGGCCCACTGTCGTGTTCCCCTCTCCCGCATGCCGCACGACTCCATCCCTGACAAGGGTGGCCCCCTGGGACGTGGCGCCGATGGCCACGCCTGTGGATGGTGACAGGGCGGTCAACATTTCGTCTGCTCCCAGACCATTCTGCAATGAAAGGAGGAGAGAACCTGGACCAAGAAGAGGAATGACGGCCTTAATGGCAGAGGCGGTCTGATATGCCTTTACCAGGATTATGACCACATCCTGTGGACCCAAACAATGCGTCTGCGCAGTGACTGCCGGATTTGCCTTCCATGTTCTGTCGCCGTCATAAACCGTAATGCCGCTGTCGTTAAGTACCCTGGCCCTCTCCGGCCTGTGATCCAGCAGGGTTACGGACAATCCCGCCCTGGCCATGGACGCCCCCAGAAGACAACCGAGCGCTCCCGGCCCCACTATGGTAATATTTCTGGGAAGATCTCTCATGGACAAACTGCTCCCCGGAAGCCGGACAGGACCGACTTCCCTCATGCACAAGGCAGAGGATTTCTCCCCGCCTTCGTAAGTTAATTATATTCCATTGAGGGGTTGAGTAACAAGTGCATAACAAGTTATAAAGAACTATATAAGGGGAAAAACCGTGAGGGATACAGGATATGGATGCCTTATGGGAGAAATCCCCTTTCCATCAGTGCTGTACCGATCTTGACATATTTTTTTTAATCTATTAGATGGACCAGGCTTTTATATTTACGCGTGTCCTGGCGTAAAAGCAATTTTTCATGGGGCCAAAAAATACTTTCAGGAGGCTTCGGAATGCTTGTTAAGGAATGGATGGCAGTCCATCCCATTACCGTGGATGAAAACACCTCTATCATGAAGGCAACGCAGATTTTGAAGGAACATGGAATAAGACGTGTGCCAGTACTGCGTCAGAACAGGTTGGTGGGGATAGTAAGCGACAGGGATCTCAAGGAAGCCGCGCCTTCAAAGGCAACGTCCCTTGATGTCCACGAACTTTATTACCTGCTTTCGGAAATCAAGGTCAAGGATATAATGACCCCCAATCCCATTACTCTCAAGGAAGATGATTCCGTGGAGAAGGCGGCTGTCATCATGCTTGAAAACCGCATTTCCGGACTCCCGGTGGTAAGGGGGCAGGATGAGGTGGTCGGCATGATTACCCAGACGGACATTTTCAAGGTTATGATCGGGATTACAGGCATTTACCGGACGCCTATCCAGCTTGCCTTTGACCTGGAAGATAAGCCCGGAACATTAAACGAATTATTGAGGATTATAAGCGAATGCGGGGCGAGGATGGTAAGCGTGCTGACCTTCCAGGAGCATGTTGCCCCTGGCAGACGCGAAGTCTATATAAGAATAAAGGACGTCCCGGATGAAAGCCTGAAAGACCTCGTTGAACACCTCAAGGGCAATTTCAAGATACTTTATGTCTTGAGGGAGAATGTCACCGATATTCCTCGAAAGGCGTTGAGCGTTTCCGATTAAACAGCAGATCGTCCAGATGTTTCAGCCATGATGGAATCCTGAACCATCCGCTGTAGGGGGAAAGGGCCGGGAGTTCATCTTCCCTGAGGGCCTCCCAGACAATTCGCCCTTCGTTTTTGCTTTTAGGGGTAATTATTTCACCGCTTCGGCGATCCACTGGCACAAAGGCGATGCCCTGTGGGACGGGAAAATTCTGCGGTTGGCC
>JALVVK010000035.1 GCA_027023445.1 Deltaproteobacteria bacterium
CAGCCCTTGTCCCCCTGATCAGCAGAATTACCCTGTAGATGATGTAGGCCACCACAAGGATATCCACTACATCCTGCCATCTGAGTATCGGAAGAAGCCTAAAAAATCCGTCCAGCATGAGAACTTCCGCCCTTAAGTCCAGTCAGAGGGTGTCTCCTGTTGATTAACCGGTTCAGTTTGAACGTATTGCGTCAATCACCTTTACCACCTGTGCCGTCAGTGCCACGTTATGAACCCTGACAATTTGAGCGCCCCTGAGAATCGCGGCGGCTACGGCTCCGAGGGTTGCATGGTCCCGTTCTTCCGGGGTTTTGATACCTGTAATGGTACCGATGAAGGCCTTTCTCGAAGGGCCTATCAGCACAGGCAGGTCATCAACCCTGAGCTCATTTACATGGTTTATGAGTGCAAGATTATCCTGAAGCCCCTTGCCAAAACCGATGCCCGGGTCCACTATGATGCGGTTCCTTTTGATGCCCCGGTCCATGGCCCACCTCACCCGTTCACGAAGGAAAGATGCAACCTCTTTAATCACATCGGAATATTGGGGATTTATCTGCATATCTCCGGGTGTCCCCTTCATGTGCATCAGTATAACAGGTGCGTTGTGCTCCCTTGCGACCTCAACCATGAGGGGATCAAACCTGAACGCGCTTATGTCGTTGATTATATCCGCTCCGGCGGCAAGGGCCTGCCTGGCCACCTCCGCCTTGGTGGTATCAATGGAAATGGGGATCTCTGTCTCTTTGCGGATTGCTCTTATGACAGGGATGACCCTGTGGAGTTCTTCCTCCATGCTGACCGGTTCTGAAAAGGGCCTGGTGGATTCTCCGCCTATATCCAGGATGGCCGCTCCATGCCCGGCAAGCTGCCGGGCCTGTTCCACAGCGGCTTCGGGGGCAAGGAAACGGCCTCCGTCTGAAAAGGAGTCCGGGGTTACGTTTACGATTCCCATTATATGGGTTCGTCTGTTCCATTGGAAAGAGTGGCCCCTTATGGATATCTGCCCCTCTCTCATGAGATCGTTATGCTGTGGGTTCGACAGCGCCGGAGTTGTTCCTGCACTGGCCCAATATGTGGTCTATGGCCTTTCCATCCAGGGATTCCTGGGTCAGAAGGGAGCCTGCTATCTGGTGCAGGCATTCCATGTTTTCCGTGATAAGACTTTTTGCCTTTTCATGGGCATTATGGACGATGTCCCGGATTTCCTCGTCTATTTTTTTGGCGGTTTCCTCACTGTAGTCTTTGACCTGTCCGAAATCCTTGCCGAGAAATACATGTTCCTCCTTTTTACCAAAGGCCACAGGGCCTATCGTCTCACTCATTCCCCATTCGCATACCATTTTTCTCGCAAGGGATGTCGCCCTTTCAATATCGTTTCCAGCACCTGTGGTAAATTCATTAAATACCAGTTCCTCTGCCACTCTTCCTCCAAGCAGGATGGTGAGATTGTTTGTCAGATATGATTTCGGATAGGTGTGGCGGTCTCCTTCCGGAAGCTGCTGGGTGAGACCAAGCGCCCTTCCCCTGGGGATTATAGTGACTTTGTGAATGGGATCCGTGCCTGGCAGGAGCTTGGCGACCAGTGTATGCCCTGCTTCGTGGTAGGCGGTTATCTTTTTCTCTTCTTCGGAGAGAATCATGCTTTTTCTCTCCGTTCCCATGAGAACCTTGTCCTTGGCCTTTTCGAAGTCTTCCATGTCCACCTGATTTTTATTTTCCCTGGCGGCCAGGAGCGCGGCTTCGTTGACCAGGTTCTCAAGATCCGCGCCGGAAAATCCTGGGGTGCCCCTGGCAAGGATTTTGAGATCCACCTCCGGGTTCAGTTTTATCTTTCTGACGTGGACCCTTAAAATTTCTTCTCTTCCCTTTACATCCGGAACAGGCACCACTACCTGGCGATCAAACCTTCCCGGCCTCAGCAGGGCGGAATCCAGCACGTCCGGCCGGTTTGTGGCTGCAACCACGATAACTCCCTGAGATGTTTCAAAGCCGTCCATTTCCACAAGCAGCTGGTTAAGGGTCTGTTCCCTTTCGTCATGTCCGCCACCAAGACCCGCGCCACGGTGTCTTCCCACCGCATCTATTTCATCAATAAAAATAATGCATGGGGCGTGTTTTTTTGCCTGGACAAAGAGATCCCGTACCCTGGAGGCACCCACACCCACGAACATTTCCACGAAATCGGATCCGCTGATGCTGAAAAAGGGTACACCCGCCTCTCCGGCAATGGCCTTGGCAAGCAAGGTTTTGCCCGTGCCCGGAGGGCCCACCAGCAGCACGCCTTTTGGGATACGGCCGCCCAGCTTGGTAAATTTTTTCGGGTCCTTCAGGAAGTCAATGATTTCTCCAAGCTCTTCCTGCGCTTCTTCAATGCCGGCTATGTCATTGAATGTGACCTTGGTGCTCTGATCAGTCAGCAGCTTGGCTTTGCTCCTTCCAAAGGACATCGCCCTGCCACCGCCTGACTGCATCTGGCGCATGAAGAAAATCCACACCCCAATGAGAAGCAGCATGGGGAACCAGGATATCAGGAGGGTCATGTACCATGGAGTTTCCTCGGTAGGTTTTACCTGAATGGTTACATTTTTTTCCTTCAGGGTTTTGATCAGGTCCGTGTCCTGCATAGGCATAACCGTGTGAAAGGGCTTATGGTTCAGGAAAAGGCCATCCAGCTTGTCCTTGTTTATAATGACCTTGGCAACCTTGCCCTTTTCCACGTAGGAGAGAAAAGCACTGTATGTGATTTCCTGGGCCGATTTTTTGGGCTCGTTAAACAGGTTGAACAAAAAGACCATTATCAGGCCTATGGTCAACCAGAGGGTCAGGTTTTTGTAAAAATTGTTCAAGAGATTTCCTCCGCTGCGCTCCGGTTATTATACCGAAGTCCCTTACAATTAACCAATTTAATCTCCTGTATGCAATAAATTTGTTCTTGAGGTGATCAGTAAATATTTGCTATGGGGTCCAGGTAACCCTTAGACATTTGCTTCTGGAAGAACATATCCTGTAAGGATGAGCGATTTCGACCCCCAGAACTGCCAGTATCTCCCCGTCGCAGGCGAGAAGGGGAAGCTCGTCTCTGATGTTCCTCGGAATTTTCCTGGAAATAAGAAAATCCTTTAATTTGTAGGGCGTTGGGCCGCCAAGAGGCCAGAATCTTTCTCCCGGTTGCCTGGTCCTCAGTATTAGCGGGAATTTCACCCGGGACATCTCCATGAATAGCGGCCTGGGGAAATCCCGCCTTTGTTTGATCTCGGCCCAGTTTGGTTGTTCAGAATGAACGATTTCCACATATCCGCTGCCTGTGGGCGCCGGCCAGATTCCCTGGTTACGGACTTCAACCGTTCTGGTATGTTCTGCCGGGATACTGGGGTCGGGCCGACGGTATTCCCTTGTAAAACAAAGAAGGTTATTCCCCCTGGCTGCCATCCATCCTCCGGGGAGGCTGAATTTCCACCACGGTTTGGCCTTTTCCAGCAGGGCGTCCAGGGCCAGGATATGCCGCGAGCCGGCTCGCCCCATGGAAATTTCAAGCTTTTGAAACGTCAGCCGGATGGCCCTTCGCCTCA
>JALVVK010000036.1 GCA_027023445.1 Deltaproteobacteria bacterium
TTGCCGCGGACAAAGATGTAAGCAAGCTCACAGTATTTGTTGGCGCATCACTGGCATTGATTTTCGCATCAGGTTTAGGCGTATTGGCCGGCAGTATCATTTCTCAATATATAAGCGAAAAACATCTACATTATATTGCCGGTATCGGGTTTGTTGGTATTGGCATATGGACCCTGATCAGGGCATGACTTCAAGCAAGTGCCAAGCCTGCCTGATAATCCCATGGAGGCCCTGTTTGGGCAGGGCCTCTGAAACATGAATGGGTTGAATCAGAAAGGAGGATGTAGGATAAGAAAGAGGCTACTGTTTTTAAAAGGAAACCCAGGATAGTGCGTCTTTTTCCCATAGGATGTTCTCAATAGTGGATGCCTCGATGAGTGCTTCAGGCTTCCCTTCAGGAGGGCATGCTCACCACACCCAAGACCTGGCTTCCGAATTTAGAGGGTTACCTGGTTCGACCGCTATCCTGGAATATGTTCCCTTTTATGTTTTTCATATCGAACATCAGCAGAAATTTGATAAATCCGAATAACATATTTTTTTAGATTATTTTCCCCTGAACCTATTGGCCAGTACACGGAGCAGGGATCTCAGCTCGGGAACCCCTGAGATGCTGACCAGGATTACGTAAGCCATGGCTGAAACGCTGATAACCACCAGAAGTGCCGCGCAAAAACCAGGAATGCCGTGGCTTGCGAGGGGGAGACAGAATTTCCATCCATATCCCGCCACCACTCCCATCAGGGCCGAGCATAATGTTATTTTAAGGATTGAGACGCAGAGCCTGGCTACGGGATATCCCCCGATTTTTTTATACAGAATGACCGAGAGCACAAGCAGATTGAGGATCATTGTTATGGATGTGGACAGGGCTATTGCCCTGTGCTGTAAGACATCAAGGGTCAGGAGTATGAAAACGATATTCGCCGCTACGGCCAAAAAACTTGCTATGACCGGCCATTTTGTATCATCAAGGGAATAATAGACAGGTACTATTATCTTTACTCCGGAATAGGCCATGAGCCCTATGGAATAAAATTTTACGGCCTGGGCTGTCATGAGGGTGTCATGGGGAGAAAAACGGCCATGCTGGAAAATAAGCCGCACAATGGGTTCTGCAAGCACCCACAGGCCCACCGAGGCAGGCACTGTCAGGGCAAAGGCCAGGGTGAGGGAGGACACCAGGGTGTCTCCAAGAGGTTTAAATTCCCTGGCCGCGGCCTGCCGGGCCACAATGGGCAATGTAGCAACGGAAAGCGCCACCCCGAAAAGGCCGATGGGAAATTGCATCAGCCTGAAGGCGTAGTTCAGCCAGGCCACGCTGCCCTCGGCACATCTGGAGGCGAAATTTGTGTTGACAAAGATGTTGATCTGGGTTGCGGAAAGCCCTATCACCGCGGGAACGATAAGCCTTCCGATTCGCCTGAGTCCGGGGTCTGAAAGGTCGATGCGCGGCCTTATGGCAAGACCCATTTTCCGGATAAGCGGCCACTGTATTCCAAGCTGGGAAAGCCCGCCAAGCAGGGTGCCGATGGCCATGCCGTAGATGGGAATCCCTCCCCATGATGGCAGCAGAAGGGCCAGGGATCCGCCTATGAGGATTGAAGACAGGTTGAAGCAGGATGAGGCCATGGCGGGCACGAAGAAATAGCCCCTGGTGTTTAATATGCCCATAAAAAGGGCGGATATCGAGACCAGGGTAAGAAAGGGAAACATGACCAGGGTCAGATTCCGGGTAAGATCAATTTTGCCCGCGACCAGGGAAAAATCCGGGGCCATGAGGCTTACCAGGTCACGGGAAAAAATCATGCCGATAATGACCAGGATGGATGAAATTACGGTCAACACGGAAAGGACGTTGTTCACCAGGTCCATGGTCTGCCTTTTTGAACGATTTTTTTCGTATTCGGTAAATACCGTTACAAAGGCAGAACTAAGGGCGCCCTCGGCAAAGAGATCCCTCAAAAGGTTGGGAATCCTGAAGGCCACCACAAAGGCATCCATGGCATTGCCGGCTCCGAAAAGGCTGGCCAGGACCTGTTCCCTCACAAGGCCAAGAATCCGTGAAAAGAATACCGCTATGCTGACCGAGCCTGCCGATCTGACAATTCCCGCGGCGGATGATTCCCCTGTTTTTGACATCCAGCCCTGCTCTCCGCTCCCCAACTTCAATGTTGAATGGTGCCTGAATCCAGCAGCAGCAGATCCCCCAGGGCAACTCCGAGATGCCTGGCAACAACATCACATTTTGCCTTGAGAAGGAAGAAAACCGGGGCATTCACCCCGAGAAGCGCCTCCAGGTTTCCCTGTCCCTTGCTGATAATAAGAGGGGCAGAGTGGAAAAGACGCCTGAATTCCGCTGAACACTGATCAAGCAGGATGCCCGGTGCCCTGCAGCCTGACGAAACCAGATTGCATACCCTGTCCAGCCCTGCGGCCATGGCATCACGCATGGTCACGTCGTTTATTATAGGGCCTCCCCTTACCGCGTAGGTCACGGGTTTGCCCAAAATCTCTATGAGCAGCCGGTCAAAAACGGTCTCCCCGGTGTTATCCCCAAGATACAGGACGTTGTCCGCCTGTTTCAGCGCTGACCTGAACCGGTCCTCGTGCCAGATGCCAAACGGTTTTGTCAGAAGACCGGCAAGCTCGGCCTGAAGGTCGTAGGTGGAACTTATGCCGAAATCTATGACATTCCCCGCCACCGCGATCTTAAGCGCCTGGCCGAGGGGATCTGTTGACTCACGGATCTGCCGGGAAAGTTCCTCATACATGCCCAGGGCCTGCCGGGTACTCTGATCCTTAAGCATGCTGAAGGGATCCTCCTGTCCCACGTAACGGTTTATCAGGGAATAAACCGTTACAGCCGTTCTTGGAGGGGGATCTTCCATGGGGATATGACGAATCATACCCCCGAATTCGGCCAGAAGATCCATGATCCGTGATTCCTCAAGACCGACCAGCCTGCCTGTTCTCAAGGCCTGGTTCATAAAGCAAGGAATGCAGTCAACAAACGTCTTCATAGGTCAGTGTTTCTCCTTTATCCTTACAAGTCTTATCCCGGTTGCCGTATCCATAACTTCTATTCCCCTGGAAAAAAGTTCTTTTCGTATATGATCAGCCTTTTCCCAGTCCCTGGCATCCCTTGCCGCCTGCCTCCGGGAGACAAGTTCCCATATCTCGGGCCCGAATTCCTCACTCAATGGCTGCCTGTCCATGATTCCAAGGACCCTGTCAGCGTCCTCCAGCGCGTCAAGGACGCGGGCCGCGTCAGCGGGTTCGATCCCCCCTGTTTTTTCCACCATGTGGTTGACCTTGCGGATGAAACTGAACAGTGCTCCAAGGGCCATGGACAGGTTGAGGTCATCGTTTACCGCGCCCATGAACTTAAACCTGAAATCATCCAGGTACCCGTTTATCACCGGGTCCGCGGTATCCGCCAAAGGCCCTCCCTCTGCCGGGACTTCAGCCGGAACTCGGCTCCTCACGTGCTGTATAAAGTTATCCAGGCGTCTGAGCGCCCTTACGGCCTGGTCGAGATGCCCGAAGGAAAAATCAATGGGTT
>JALVVK010000037.1 GCA_027023445.1 Deltaproteobacteria bacterium
GGGACAGTGCCTCTATTGCCCCCTCAATGGGCTTCAGGCCCACGCCAAAGGGATCTTCAAGCAGCCGTCCTATAATTGCGGTGGTTATATCCGGGGGTACGGGCAGACAATCCTCAAGCCAGTAAGACGTAATCCTGTCCCTTGTAATACCCTTGATGCCATAGTCGAGCTGCGCTATACGGATAAACGAGTCCATGGTGTCGGCCACCACTCCGTCAATGTCAAATCCGATGTTTCCTGTATAAGGACCTTTTTCTGTCATGGCAAAATTCCGTTCGTGCATTTATGATGTCTGGATTCTATTATATAACAGTTTTCCTTTAACCATAATTTAACTTCGGCCCTGCCGGCCATAATATATCTCTACGGGAGCCCAAGACATGTACACAAAAATGCTGGTTCTTCGATTTCCAAGGATAATAACAGATAAACCCATTGTCTGTGCCCTCAGCCGTGAATTTGATCTTTGCTTCAACATATTAAAGGCGGAAATACTGCCTGGCCAGGAAGGAATCATGGTTCTTGAGCTTTCCGGCCACAAGAAGAATGTCAACAAGGGCCTGAGATATCTCAGATCATCCGGGGTAAAGGTAAAGGATGTAGAGCAGGAAATCAGGCGAAACGGGGAACTCTGCATACAATGCGGGGCCTGTACCGGAATCTGCCCCACTACCGCCCTCCATATAAACCGCGAGACCATGGAGGTGATATTCGATCCCAAACAATGCAAGGGATGCGCCCTGTGCGTATCCGTTTGCCCGGTAAGGGCCATGGAGATAAGATTCAGCAAGGACAAAATATTGGGGTACAGGACACCTTGAACAAGGACATACAAGCAGGAGGCTCTGCCCTTGTCGCATTGAGTGGCGGAGTGGACAGCGCGGTAGCGGCTTTCACCCTGATTGAAGCCGGCTGCCACGTTGAGGCATGCTATCTGTACATGCTGCCGGATGGACTATCCGATCCGGGGCTCAAAGCCTCACAGAGAATCTGCCGCAGGCTCGACATAAAACTGCACGTCATAGAGGCCCGGCATCTGTTTAACAACGAGGTCATCTCTTATTTTGTCTCCACCTACTCTGCCGGTCTTACGCCCAATCCATGCGTGATCTGCAACCCCAGACTCAAGCTTAAACAATGCCTTGATCTGGCCGGATCCCTGGGAATGGATTTTCTGGCAACAGGGCACTATGCCCGCATAAAACCGCATTCCTCCGGCTCACCCGCGCTTTACAGCGCCCTTTATCCGGAAAAGGACCAGTCATACTTCCTGCACCAGTTGCCCGCATCCTTTCTGCCCCGCCTGAGTTTTCCCCTGGGAAATCTCAACAGGCAACAGGTAACGCGCATTGCCTCGGATGCCGGACTGGATGAAATCGTCCTTGAAGAAAGCCAGGAGGTGTGTTTTCTCAAGGGTAACTACAGGTCTTTCCTTGAAAAATACGAATGTTGCAACCATGGTCCCGGCCCCATAAAAAACCTGGAGGGGGAAACCATAGGAAGGCACTCCGGACTTTACGCATACACCATTGGACAGAGAAGGGGGCTTGGGATCCCGGACGCCACCCCATATTACGTGCTGGACCTGGACGTCCGGGAAAACACCCTGGTGGTTGGCAAAGACAGCCAGCTCCTGAGGGAAACGCTTTATGCCAGCGGGCTGAACCTCTTCTTCAGGGAAAAACTTGCCTACGGGCTCACCTGCCACGTAAAAATCCGCTCAAGGCACCACCCTGCCCCGGCTACCGTCAGGCTGGTGTCTGACGATCTCATGGAAGTGGTCTTCTCCCGCCCCCAGAGGGCAATCACCCCCGGACAGTTTGCGGTTTTTTACCGGGATGATATGGTTATCGGCGGTGGACAGATATGCAAATAAGTTTTTATACCCTTGGCTGCAAGGTGAACCGCTTTGAATCCGACGCCATCGCCCAGGAATTTGAAAACCTTGGCTATGAAATAGTCCCCTTCGGCCAGAAAGCAGACCTCTTTGTAGTCAACACGTGCGCCGTCACATCCAGGGCATCCTACCAGTCCAGGCAGATAATGAGGCGCATCAGGCGCACATGGCCCGATGCCAGGCTCGTTGTAACCGGCTGTGACGTCCAGACCGGCTCCCAGGAAATCCTTGAAAAGGTTCCCGGCCCCATCTGCCTTGTGGGGAATGACCAGAAACACAGGCTGGTTGAACTGGCAGCCTCCAGGGAATGCTGCATGGAGGTGTATGTCGGGGAAATCTCAAGGGCCAGCAGGATCGCTCCCATGCATACCACCCGTCCCATAGGGCGCACAAGGGGACTTGTCAGGATACAGGACGGCTGCAATTCCTTCTGCTCCTACTGTATCATTCCATACGCCAGGGGAAGATCCAGAAGCCTTGCCCCTGAACTGGTACACCGGCAGGTACGGATACTGAAAGAATACGGAGTAAAGGAAGCGGTGCTCACGGGCATCCATATTGGGGCCTATGGAGAGGATCTTCCGGGAAATGGCCCCAGCCTGCTTAACCTGCTCAAGCAACTCTGCCAGTCCTTCCCGGATATAAGATTCAGGCTGAGTTCCATAGAACCCACGGACGTAACCGCGGAGATGGTCGCCTGGGCCTCATCCACCCCGAACTTCTGCCCGCACTGGCACGTGCCCCTGCAGTCCGGATCAGACGTCATACTTGCCAGGATGAACCGTCATTATAACACCTCCATATACAGGGAAAAAATACGGACCATAAGATCCCTGATGCCTAACGCGTGTATCGGAGTGGATGTAATGGCCGGCTTTCCCGGAGAGGACGAAAGGGAATTTCAGCAGACCGTGGATCTCCTGGAGGAGCTTCCCGTTACATATGTTCACGCCTTTCCCTATTCCCCAAGACCCGGCACCCTGGCCTCGGCCCTGGGAGACCCGATATCAAAGCATGAAAAATCAGAACGTGCCAAAATCATACGGATTCTGGGAGAGCGGAAAAAACAGGAATTCTATTCTTCACAGGCAGGCCGGGTACTGCCGGTTCTCTTCGAGCAGACAGACAAAAAAACCGGCATGTTCAGGGGAATAACACCGAATTACATCCCGGTCCTGGTAAAACCTCCTGAATTCAGCCTTAAAGGAACGATCCTGCCGGTTCAAATCACAGAAATCAGGGATAACGGCGCATTCGGCATCCTGAAGACAAAAAAGGTTGGATAATAAATGGTGATAAAGTGGGTCCATGCCTGCCTATTTTCCCGCCCACATAGACAATCCACTTCCCTTACGGTTTTCTCGGTGTGGATTCCCGTTCTTACAACTTGACGGGCAGCTCCCTCTGGCTCTTTCCGGAAACGGGAAAAGGGATCATGGCCGAACCGGACAGATTTCCGGCTCATTGAGGTGAAGGCATACCCCGGACAGGAGATGCAGGGACTTTAGATAAAATTTCCGTAAAGCAGGACCGGCCAGTCCTGCCTTTATAATACCCGGCATCTAAAGCTCATAAAGGGTCTCATCCACCTCCGGGCGGCAATATTTTCGGCGAAGCCCCTTCAGCCCTTTCTTGACAGCCACCAGGGAAAACGGATCCTCTGA
>JALVVK010000038.1 GCA_027023445.1 Deltaproteobacteria bacterium
AATATTACGGATGAAATGATCCAGCAATATATTCAGGAACAAGAGGGTGAACCAGTGGTAGACGACAGTCGATTTGAAATCGACCCCTCTTGAACCCCTCGTCTTATAGACGAGGGTTGTTCAGTTCAGAAACCTGAGATCCCTATTTTATATTCTGTCGCGCGGGGTCATCATCCCGAACGTCCTGTATTCATCGGTAAAGCGTACACACGGGCGCTGCCTGCGTCCAAGGAACAATCTGTGCAGAAAAACCCCGAATGAGAAACCCCCTACGTGCGCCCACCAGGCAATATTTGATTCAAACGTGGAGGAGGCAAGCGAAAGGGTTCCGCTGAAGAATTGTTCCAGAAACCATATGGCCAGATAAAAGAAGGCAGGCACCTCAAAGAAAAAGGGAATGAAGAACAGGGGTACCATCAGCACGATCCTGGCCCTTGGAAACAGAATGTAATATGCACCCATCACGCCCGCGATTGCCCCTGAAGCACCTATTGTAGGTACTGTAGACAGTGGGTTTGTCAATATCTGGATTAGACTGGCGGCAATCCCGGATAGAAGGTAGAATGCGAGAAACTTGAAGGGTCCCATTTCATCCTCTACATTGTCTCCGAATATCCAGAGAGTCCACATATTGGCCAGGACGTGGATCCAGCCTCCGTGAAGGAACATGCAGGTGAGAAATGGCCAGAGCACGGCCCAGTTGTGTAGTATGGCGCTGTTCCATGATATGTTCGCATATCTTTCAGGTACAAGGCCGAAAAGATAAAAGACATATTTCAGGACGGGCTGGGGAAGCTGGATCTCAATGAGAAACACCGTCAGATTTATTGCGATCAGGGTCCAGGTCATTATCGGCGGACACCTGCGGGGAGTATTGTCCTGAATGGGTATCATGTTTTTACCTCAATTTTCCCGTTCTACGGCTTTGTAGCACGCATTTTACTGAATTGCCCAAGGGAGTCGGGCTGCATGGGGTATTGAGAACTCTTGCACAATCTTGTTAGACAATTTAAAAGAAATCTATGGTGCTTATTCCAAAAAGTCAATTCGTGCATGATAAAATGGTAGATATTGATTCTGATTCCAGGCAGAAGGTTCTGATTGTTGATGATGAAATCGATATGGCAACCATGCTGGAGAAGATTATCCGTCGCAGGTGTGACTGTGATACCAGACTGGCGGATTCCGCGGAGGCGGCCCTTGATCTTTTGCGGGGATGGCATCCTGACGTCATACTGACTGATGTCAGGATGTCAGGCATGGACGGCATGTCCCTGCTTCGCAGGGTAAAGGAGTTTGATCCTAATATATCGGTCATTATCATGACCGGTTACGGTACCATTGAAATGGCAGTGGATGCCCTAAAGCAGGGTGTCTATGATTTTTTCCAGAAGCCCTTTGACAATGAACGCGTGGTTCTCGCGGTGCAGAGATCGCTTGAGCGCACGAGACTTTTAAGGGAAAACAAACACCTTCAGGATTATCTGGACGGCAGGGTCCCGTATCACGGATTTATCGGTAAATCCCGAAAGCTGCGGCAGGTAATGGACCTGATAGCAAGAGTCGCGGATACGGATGTTACCGTGTTGATACGCGGTGAGAGCGGTACAGGAAAGGAGTTGGCGGCAAAGGCCCTTCACTCCATGAGTAAGAGGGCAGACCGGAAAATGGTTACCGTGAATTGCCCCGCGCTGCCGGAGCTCATCCTTGAAAGTGAATTGTTCGGCTATGTGAAAGGCGCCTTTACCGGGGCCGTTCAGGATAAGAAGGGGCTTTTCCTGGCGGCAAATCATTCGACCATTCTTCTGGATGAAATCGGTGATATCCCTATGTCTTTGCAGACCAAGCTCCTCAGGGTGTTGCAGGAAAAGGAGATAATGCCCCTTGGTCAGACCCGTACCTATGAAGTGGATGTTCGCGTGGTGGCATCCACCAATCAGGACCTCGAGGAGAAGATCAGTCAGGGGGAGTTCAGGGAAGATCTTTATTACAGATTGAACGTGGTAACAATCGTAATGCCTTCCCTGAAGGAAATTCCGGAAGATATTCCTGTTCTTGCCCAGTATTTTCTGAATATGTACGCCAGAAAATATGAAAAGCCGGGCACCACGTTCAGTCCGGAGGCAATTGAGTGTATGTTGAACAGGGAATGGAAAGGCAATGTAAGAGAGCTTCAAAATACAATAAAAAGAGGGGTGCTCCTCTGCGAGAACAAGATAATCACTCCTGCCAATCTGTTTGCCGATAATGGTAATTCAGGACACCTTGGGCCTCTGGCAGTTGATGGCATATGCAATAAGGATTATCGCGACGCCAAGGACCAGCTTATCACCAGATTTTCAAGAATGTATCTTACGGAAGCCTTGAAAAACAGCAACGGGAACGTAACCCTGGCGGCCGCGAAAAGCGGGCTGGAACGTCAGGCTTTTCAGCGCCTCATGAGAAGATATGGCCTGAAATCCTCTGATTTCAAGGTTCGGAAAAATAACTGAGGCGCAAGCCTGACACCCTGTTTTTCGTTCCCTCCCTACCACTTCATTTGTCCAAAGCGCCGCAACTTTTTTGTTGCGCCGCATCTTTAGTGTTGCTTTTTTGACCTGGCCTGTCTCAGGCAAAAAAATGATCCCTAAAATAACTATTTATTATCAATGCATTTTTATGCTTACACTTGTTTTCGTTGTTCTGGCATTATGCTTGCAATTTAACAGACGAGTTAAGATTCGCGTGATTTATCCCTGTCTATTACCGGTGTCACTTTTGCCCGGTCTGGCAGGTAACAAAACGGCAAGGAGGTACCCATGCCCGGCAAAACAAAGATTCCAGCCGCAACAATTTTGAGGCTTTCTATCTATCACCGTTATCTGAAAAATCTGGAAGAAGACGGAACCGACGTGGTTTCGTCAGCAGAGCTTGCCAGTCATACCAATGTCAATCCCGCTCAGCTCCGAAAGGATCTCTCATATTTCGGGAGGTTCGGGGTCAGGGGGGTTGGTTATGATGTGTCCAAACTGAGCAACCGGATCCGCGTCATCCTTGGTCTTGAAAAAGAGTGGAACATGGCGTTGATTGGTGCCGGGAACATCGGCAAGGCTTTGTTGCAGCATAAGCAGTTCGAGGCCCAGGGTTACCGTTTCGTGGCTGCCTTTGATCATGATCCTGAAAAAATAGGCAAAAAAATAAGGCAGGGCATGGTAGTGAGGCCCCTGAAGAACCTGGGGCGTTTTATGAGGACAAGAGGCATTGATCTGGCCGTTATGGCGGTTTCTACCCGGCATGCCCAGGAAGTGGTTGAGCAGGTGGTAGAGGCGGGAATAAAGGGAGTACTTAATTTCGCTCCGGTCCGTCTCAAGGTGCCTGGAGATGTGGCGGTTCAGAATGTGGACTTTACGGTTCTTCTGGATACGCTTACCTATGCGCTCAGCACAGTCTCCGTGTCCCGGGATTCATATTCTTTGGAAGCCAAAAAGAATTGGTCCAGGATTCACAGCTGGCCAATTACGGAAGCAAATTATGCGTGAGGGGATTTTGTCAACAGGTAGTCTAAAAACCTTTTTATTCTAAACTAAAATACATAAAGGAGAGGGATATGGTAAGTAAAGTTAAGTTGCTGTGTTTTATTACTCTATTGCTGGCGTTTACCATGGCGACAGGGCAGGTTTATGCCCAGCAGTCAATTGCGCAATCGCCGCTGGTCCAGGCCAGCCTTGACAGGAATGTTTATAAGGCGGGCGAGCCTGTAAAAATCAAGGGTAAAATCGCCCCGGGGTCGGATATCGTTATCACGGTTTGTACTGACAAGATGTTCAAACCTGGTGATGCCCCTGGTGAGAAGGAACGGAAAAAACTGGAAAAACTGTTTGGGTCCACGGCTATACCCCCTATTTATTACCTGCTGACAAATGTGCCTGAAAAATTTGCCACTCCCAAGGCGTCAGCCAAGGGACAGACTAAGGGCCTTTTTGCCTTTCCTCCGTTTAAATTTACGGTAAGGGTCAATAAGATAAAAAAATGGGATGCAATTCCCCCTGATGTTCGTCCCGCCATGTTGCCTATCGCAACAAAGAAACAGTGGGATTTCCTTATCTTCACGCATGAAAAGAAATTCGGGATTAATACCATCACCAAGGAACGTCCAATTGGCGGTGGAAACGCAAGAATGGTGCTTGCGGACTATAACAAACAGCCGGAAGCCTGGAACAAGGGGGTCACGCTCAAGCTGGATAAGGCTACCGGGGAGTTTGAGGCGTCCTTTACCCCTTATAAAAACATTGCTCCTGATACCAAGATGGCCGTATATGTCAATGGCCATAAGGTCGCGACATACAAGGTGGAGAAGGCCGGCTTCTTCTTTACCACAGCGAATACGTACATGAATCCTCTGGTGGTATTGTTAGGGGCTTTTCTGATCGGCGTTCTCTTTGTGATTATGGGAGCGGCTGGCGGGCTGTTTACCGCGGCGTTCCAGATTACGGTTCTGGGTACCAAGGGGCCGATCGGTATTAACGCAGCCAATACCATTAAGCCCACTAACCTGTTTCTTACCCTGTGTTCCCCGATAACCGGCCTGATCAGTTATTTCAAGGACAAGAGGTTTGCATGGCCGGTTGCAATATTTTTTGCCCTTGGTATCCTCATCGGCGCCTTTTTCATTGGACCCACTTTTTCCGCGAAATATCTCCCGATGAAGGCATATAAGTTCTATCTGGGAATTATCTGTCTGGTAATCGGTTTCAAGCTTTTTCACGAGAGCCTGCCAAGCACCATAGAGAAAAAGAAGGCTCTCAAGGCAATCGTTCAGAAATTCAACAAGGCCGTGAAAGAGGCCAAGGAAACAGGCAAGGTGGCAGATCTTGGGCGTGTGGAATTTGACAAGTTCAATATAGTCAAGTTTAACATGCGGTTCTGGGGTGAGACCTTTGTCGCAAAGCCTCTTGTCATGTTCTTTGGCGGGGTTCTCATGGGGATGATAGCCGCATCCTTTGGCGTGGGCGGAGGCTTCATGTTCATGCCTTTCATGACCACGTTCATGGGCTATCCCATGTACCTTGCGGTTCCCATCGCACTTGCCGGTACCTTTGCCACTTCATGTGGCGGCATAGCCAAGTACATTCTCATGGGTTATTCGCCTGACTGGCTGATGGCTGTCTGTATAGCGGCGGGCGCTATCGGCGGAGGCATGGTAGGGCCGAAGATTCAGAAACGTCTGCCCGAGATCTTTCTCAAGCGGATGCTCGCCCTGGCCCTTATTATTGTGTTCATGAAATATACAAAGCTCTTGTGGTTCATGAGATAGATAGATGTATTTGTCGGGGGCCGGACACGTGGACAGACTTTGGCAGATGGTCCAGACCCTTCTGGACGCCATTTATTATCACGTCGTAGGCCCCCTTTTTGGCATCTCGGCAAAGGGGCTCGAGTTTTTCATACTCAAGCCCCTTCAATTGTTGGGGTTCCCTCCGTTTATTCAGGTAGCCGTAATAGCGCTTCTGACCGGCATCCTTTCTGTTTTCATAAAGAAGGCCTTAAGGGTTGATGAAAAAGAGCAGGCATTCATCAGGGAGTTTGAGAAAAAAAAGGCTGAACAGGAAAATTTCAAACTGCTGGAGGACTGGAAGAGCAGGAAACTTCTTTACGAGACGTCTGACGGCGAACTGGATGAGATGTATAATACATACCTTTCCCGGCGCTTCGCCTGGTTCGGCATGGTTTATCTCCTTCCGGTTTTTCTGTGCCTGTACTGGCTGGACAGCAATTTTTCCGCTGAAATGCTGATTGATCTGCATGGAAGCCCTTACCTGCTGCCTCTTCCGCCAAATTTCCTGGGCATACCAGGCCTTTCCACCCCACTTGTCTTTTTTGTTTTTTATCTTTTTTCCATTTTTTTCTTTGGAAAATTGATGCGCAGGTTAAGCCGGGTCTTCAGTCGGCGGTCCTTGACGTCCTGAGGATATCCTCAAGTTTTTTCCCGGGAAATCCGGAAAACCATCTGAAAAAAACGCTGTTGTTGGTTAAAAGCGGATCCATATCCATGCTTACTGTCCCCGCGGCCTCAAGCCGTTGCCATTCAAATGTTCCCGGAATGGGCGAGAACTCGGCAAGATAGGGACGGATTCCAAGTGATTTCGTGAAGTTAATCCCCTGCCGGATCTCTTCCAGATCCTGGCCTGGCAGTCCGACCAGCAGGTATATTCCGATAGCCTGTTTTTTTATTCCCGCCCGGAGGAGGTTTTTCACCGCGGCAGATACCTCTTCCGTGCTTACCTTTCCCCCCGTATCCTTCTGTCTGGCCGGGTTGGTGGTTTCAAGGCTTATGCGAAAGGTGACAAAACCTGACCTTGCCATGCAGGATGCGGCCGTCTCGTCAAGCAGTCTCGCGTGCATGCCATTGGGAGTGTGGAACCGGATTCGCATGCCGCTCCTGTACACATGTTCCAGGACCGGCATCAGACGACTGCTGAATCCCGCAAGGAGCGCGTCGTCATAAAAGGCGATCTGGCGCACCCCGATTCTGTAAAGAGCGTCGATTTCCTCGATTATTTCAGTGGCGGGACGCGGCCTGAATCCGCCTGATATCCTGTGTGATGCGCAGTAGGTGCATTTATACGGGCACCCCGTGGCGGTTCTTACAGCCGCATAATCCGCGCCGTCATGGAGACCAAGCCTGTACCAGGGCATTCTTTCCCGTACAGGCTGGCACGGCAGGCCTGTTATCCGGGCGAGCCTTTTGCCGTTTTCCCCGGCATCCATGTTGCCCGGAAGGACAAGATCAGCGCCGGAATTTTTTTCAGCGTGTTCCGTCCATAAGGTGGCGTATATTCCGCCAAGTATTATCGGGGCGTCAGGGGCAATTTTTTTTACTTCCTCAATCGCCCACCTGACGCCCTTGTACCAGTAGGACATGGCTGATGTTACCAGGACCGCATCAAAGGGCATGGCATCCCTCAGTCTCTGCCTGAAATCCTCCCGCGTTATGCCATATCGGGCAAAAGTCCTGGGAAAACCCCTGAGGACCTCGGGGCACGGCTCAGGGGTACGATTAAATTTGCCAGGCGCTTTCGAAGGTGAAAGACAGTCCACCAGGTGCACGTCAGCGCCTCTTTCCCAGGCCCATTCCGCCAGGGAGTAAAGGCCGAGGGGCCTTATCCAGAAGTTGTAGGCGGCGAAATCGGCTATCCAGGGTTGAACGAGCAGTATCTTCAATCGATTTGGCGATCTTGAAAACGGCCGGTGAATATTCATTGGTCAAAAAACCTTTCACGCCCAAACCTTCATGCCAGGCGGTGCTTCGTTTCCCTGAGCATGAAAATGTTGAATGATAAATGGTAAATTGTAAATTGCGGTAAAACAGATTTTTATTAAATTCAGAAAGATATAATAACTTGGCACGTTAATTTAACATTCAGAATTTATCATTTAACATTGTACTTTCACGGTAACCGCCATTCCCGGCGCGTCGGGCACAACGAACCATGAAAATGCCCCGGCTGTTTTCGGATAAAAATTGACCGTTCAGCATCGGCTTCCTTCAGTTTGACGTTGCTCCATCAGGATTTACCATTTACTTTGAATTTGAGCTATCTTCAGATTAAATTTTTATGCTGATTTGCTTTGAGCTTTAAGCTGCATAATCCGGGATAAAAATAATCATGCGCCTATGAATCCTAATACGGGTTTTACCTTTGTCCACGCCGCTGACCTTCATCTTGACAGCCCCTTCAAGGGGCTTTCTTCCGTATCTCCTGAGGTGGCAGGGCTTCTGCGGGAGGCAGTATACCGTTCCTTTGACGCCCTTATAAATCTGTGCATGGATTCCGGGGCATCTTTTCTCCTGCTTGCCGGGGACATTTTTGACTGGCAGGACAGAAGCCTGCGGGCCCAGCTCAAGTTCCGCGACGGCCTTGTCCGCCTTGCCGATAAAGGCATAGCCACATATCTGGTTCACGGCAACCATGATCCGGTGCTGCGGCAAAGGAGCCCGTTCGCCTGGCCGAGGTCCGTGCATATTTTCCCCTCAGACCGGGTTGAGACCCTGTGGTACGATGCCGGTGCCGGTTTTGCGCGTCCCGTGGCAATCTCCGGGATAAGCCATTCAGGGGTGGGCGAGAAAAGAAATCTTGTCCGGCTTTTCCACCCACTTGAAGAGAAATGTTTCCATATAGGCCTTGTTCACGCAAATGTCGGCACGGATACCGGTCATGAGCCTTATGCCCCCTGTACCACTGAGGATCTGAAGGCCCCCGGGGTGGATTACTGGGCGCTTGGTCACGTGCACACCCGCAGGATTTGCTCCAGGGACCCGTTTGCGGCCTATCCGGGTAACATCCAGGGCCTCAGTATCCGTGAGACCGGCCCAAGGGGCTGTTATCTTGTGAAGGTTGATCCGGACGGCGAAATCCGTGCTGATTTTGTGGAACTTGACCAGGTAAGGTGGTCCGCGGGCTCAGTGGACATAGGAAATGCCCGGGACATAGATGCCCTGGAAAAACTCATAACCGAAGAGGCGTTAAAACTCCGGAAGGAGGCCTCTGGAAAACCGTTGATCTGCCGCATAAGGCTTGTGGGCAGCGGTTCTGTTTATCAGGAATTCAGGGACGCGGACGCCCTTCAGACCATACTGGAGCGTCAGAGAGATTTTCTGGCCTCATCCCGTCCCCTGGTATGGATAAAGGATATTATCCTGGAGTGTCAGCCTGAGATTGACCTTGAGGCGCGGCGCAGGACAGAGGACCTCTTGGGTCATGTGCTTCAGTTTGCCCATGAGATTGAAACCTCGGAAGGCGGGTTTGAGGCCCTTGTAAAAGAGGCCATTTATCCGCTTTTCCGGAATCGCCGTATCCAGAAGGCGGTTGAGGAGCCGCAGGACCGGGATCTGAGTGAAATACTTTCCCGCGCGAGGGTTTTGCTGGCATCTCTTTTCGAGGGCTCCGGCAGGTGAAAATCCAGGGTTTTTTCATAGAAGGTTTCGGGCTCTTCAGCCAGGTTCACCTTAAGAATATCCCGGGAGGGCTGTCTGTCTTTCTTGGGGATAACGAGGCGGGGAAATCCACCCTTTTGTCCTTTCTGCGCGCCATGTTTTTTGGTCTTGCCTCCGGGAGAAGCCGGGAGAACAGGTATCCTCCCCTTGCGGGCGGAAGACATGGGGGACGTCTTGATATAGTCTCTGACCGCGGCACCGAGCTTACCCTTGAACGATGGTTTGGCGCGCGCGCCACCGTTCAGCTTTCCGGGCTGGATTCAACGCACCTTTCCAGCCAGGATCTTGTGGGGCTTCTGGGAGGCATTACCAGGGATGTGTACCGGAATGTCTACGCCTTCAGCCTGGATGAACTTCAGAATTTCCAGAACCTTGAAAAGGAGCACATCAAGGCCGCCATTAATTCGGCTGCCCTTGGCGCTGGCAGGGCTGACCTGGGACGCATCGAGTCTGTTCTGAAAAAGGGAATGGAAGATCTTTTCAGGCCCAGGGGCTCCAAGCCGCGCATCAACAGGCTTCTTGCAGAGCTTGAATCCCTGAGAAAGAAAATCAGGCTGGCATCCGGCCAGACGGACAGATACCGGAACCTGCTTTTTGAGCTTGAACAGGTGGAAAAGGACATCAGCAAGGTGGAGGAGCGGGCAGGCGTCCTGGAACAGGCGGTCCGGTGCCTTGATATACTGAGTGAGATTCGGGAGGAGTGGCGGGAGGTTTCCTCTCTTGAATCCAGGATGGCCCGTTTGACGCTGGAACAGGAGAATTACCGCTCCGTGACGGAAAGGGGGCCGGATATCCTGGATCTCAGGGAGCGCAAGGGCGCGTATCTCCAGTTGCTCAGCGAACTGCCGGACGCCGGTGCGGAATTAAAGTCAGAACAGGCCGAGGTTGACCGCTGCCTTGCATCCCTGGGATCCGGATGGACTGAGGAGCGTGTGAGGTCCTTTGACGGATCCCTGTTTACGCGTCAGTCCCTTGAGGCGTTTTCAGATGAGATTGAAAACGCAAAGGCCAGGCTGAGGACAGCGGAACATCAGGCAGGGGTCTGCCATGAGTCCCTGAAAAAGGCGGAGCAGCGGGTGCGGCTCGCGGGCAGGCGTCTTGAAAAGGCAGGGACGGAGCAGTCCATGCAAAACATCCGGGTTCTCAAGAGGCTGCGATCAAGGCGGGATTACGTGTACGAACTGTGGGCAGGTCTTCAGGAAAGGCGCGGGTCCCTGGCCGAGGCGAGGCAGGCCCTTTCAGATGCTGTCAGGGATATTGATCCCCGATGGACTCCTGCTGATCTTGAGGCCCTTGACATGTCCGCCGGGGTCCAGGAGAAAATCCTCAGGCTGGGCGGGGAGCTTGGCAGTGCCCGTGGGGAAATTGAGCAGGTGGAGCGCGAGATACAGAGGGTTGAGGGGGAAATCACGGCCCTTGAGGAGCGTCTCCGGTCAAGAAAGTCATCAATGCGTGAACTGAGGCCGGATGACTGCCCGGACATGGACGGGGTGTTCTCCCTTCAGCGTAAACTTCACGAGCTCTCGCAGGTAATGCGGCAGTCAGAGACGCTGGGACGCGAACTTGACAGCCTGACGTCGCGCATCCTGGAAAAGGAACAACAGCTGAGGGAGGCGGATGCCAGGCCCGGGGGCGGAAGGCCTTTGCCCATTTTAAGACATGCGCCATGGTTTTTTATCCTGGCAGGTTGCGCGGCATCAGGCGCGTTTTTGTTTTTTCACCTGTATCAATGGGTGGTTGCCGGTATCCTGTGCGTTGCTGCGGGGGGGTATTCCCTGTGGGGCATGCGGAACCAGACAGCGCTTTCCGAGCGTGCTGAAAGGGAAAGAAAACTTCGCGTAAAGGGCCTGGAGCAGGATCTTTCCGCCCTTAAAGACGAACACCTGGAATTATCACGCAATCAATCCGTGCTCCTTGAGACTCAAAGGCGGCTTGCCGATGAATTGGGCCTGAATGCCTGTACCCCGGATGAATTGTCAGGATGCGAGGCGCGCCTGAACGGAAATCTGTCCAGGCTTTACCGGCTTGAAAACGAAAGGGCGGTTCTTGCTGAACTGGAACAGGGGCTTGATTCCATGCGCCTTCAGCTGGAGCGGCTGAAATCCTGCAAAAGCAGGGCACAGGAACACTTGAAAAACAGGCAGAGGGAATGGAATGACCTCCTTTTAGGCCTGAGGCTTAAAGAGGATATTGAGCCCCATGATTTTTCCCGCCTGTTTTCCGCGGTGGAAAGGGCAAGGGGGCTTTCCAGCCGGGTCCATGAGCTTGAAAAAGAGGTTTCGCATATTGAAAACGAGGCAGGCGGTTATGTGCTCCTTGCCCGTTCCCTTGGAACGCTGCCTGACAGCGCCTTTGTTGACGTGGAATCATTCTTCGGCGGACTTGACACGCTGTTTTCCCGCTGGGAGCAGGAGGAGAAGGCGCTGGAGAGGGGAAAGGCAATAAGGGAGGACCTTGAAGAGGCACAGGATGAGCTCAGGCGATGCCGGGAAGAGGCCCGGGATGCGCAGGTGCGCCTGGAGCTGGCTGAAGGGGAATTGAACGAGGTCCGGAACAGGTTTGAGAAGTGGCTGAACGGGCTGGGCCTGCCCAAGGGGATCTCTGTAAGGGGTGCCTGGAAGGCGCTTGATATTCTCGAAAAATGCCTTGATGCCATTGCGGCCCGGGACCGCACCCTTTACAGGATAAAAGAAATCCGGAATGCAAGGGATGATTTTGAAGAGCGGGCACGGAGGCTCCTTCGTGCCCTGGGCCTTGAAATGGAGGTGCTTCCAGGTCTTGACAGGGCATGCATGCTTTTAGACAAGGCGTCAGAGAACGCCCGCAGCCTGGATGAGGTCAGATGGAAGCTTGAACATGTCAGGGGCGTGGCAGAGGGCCGATGGAATTCCCTGCAGCAGATTCTGATGGACATTGAAGCGGATCTTCAGAATGACCCTGCCTGGAACGATGTGTTCAGCCGGATCTCTGGAAAAGACTTGACCGCGTTTCTGAGAGGGGCGGGGGATGCGGATTTTGCCCGCCTTGAGAAGACGCGGGTTCACCTGGATGGCCGGGTCGCGGCACGCAGGGAAGACCTTAAGTCCCTCGTGGAAAAAAGGGCAGCCCTTGTTCACGAGCAGAAGGGTCTTGTATCTTCAGAAGAGCTTGAGGAATTGAGATGCCGTGAGGAAGAGCTTCTGCAGGATATCCGCAGCCTTTCCAGGGAATGGGCGGTGCTGGCCTCGGCAGGTTACCTTCTGGACCAGGCAAGGAAAAGATTTGAGGAAAAATACCAGCCCATGGTTCTCCGGGACGCGAGCCGTTTTTTCAAGACCATTACCAGGGGCAGATATGAAAAGATCCTTGTTCCCCTTGATGGTTCGGGCATTAAGGCAGTTGACGCAGAGGGAGGAATGAAATCCCCTGAGATGCTCAGCAGGGGAACGGCGGAACAGCTCTACCTTTCCCTGAGATTCGGTTACATACTGAATTATTCATTCGGAGGAGAGATGCTCCCCGTTGTGATGGACGATATACTTGTGAATTTTGACGCGGCGCGCGCCTTGAGTGCCGTGAGGGCGGTTTCAGAACTTTCGAGGGAAAGGCAGGTCTTTTATTTTACCTGTCATCCCCACATGGCGGCCATGTTCAGGGAGGTTGACGCGGACGCGGGTTTCTACCGTATGGAAGGAGGGAGTATCCTGCCGTGGATGTCATAGGCTCAGGCGCCCTTAATCTGGATCTCATGTACGAAGTCAAAGACCTGTCGGTTCTGAAGACCGAGGGTGTCAGGCTTAAACCCGGCCAGGAGATCAGTATTGATTTTGATGCGGCTGAAAGGCTGCTGCTTCTTCTGGAACGTCATGGTGCGAAGGTGGCGGAGAGCGGAGGAGGGTCTGCTGCCAACACCGTCTGCGTGCTCGCCGCCCTGGGGGAATCCACCGGATTTATCGGCACTGTTGGTGACGATACCCATGGGCAGAGGGTGCTTTCCTCCATGAAGGGGGTGGACTGCTCGCTGGTGGCAAGACAGGGCAGAACATCACTGTGCATTGTCCTACTGGAAAAGTCTACCAGGGACAGGGCAATGATAGTTGCTGCCGGCCGGAATGCCGGCGTCAATGCCCCGGATGAAAATCATGTTCATGCCCTTTCCGGTTCAAGAATCCTTCACCTGAGTTCCCTTGTCCAGGAGGAAGGCATGGATTTTCAGGCCAGGTTGGCCGCTTTTTTGAGGGATGATCAGATCCTTTCACTTGACCCGGGAGAAATATACGCGCGCAGGGGCATTAAGGCGCTCTCCCCTCTTCTTTCCCGTACGGATTTCCTGTTTGTCACGGAACAGGAGGTGCGGATGATGACAGGCGAACCTCCTGACAGGGGGCTTGAAATGCTCCTGCCGCTCCTGCGCACGTCCGCCTCATCATGCCTTCCCTTTAAATACACCGGAGGCCCTGTCATTTTGTGTAAACAGGGAGCACGGGGAGCCACCCTTTATTCCCCGTCATTGAAACAGAGGGTCCATGCCCGGAAGGTGTCGGAGATAGTGGATAACACGGGAGCGGGTGATTCCTTTAACGCGGGTTTCCTTCACGCGATGCTTGCAGGCCGGGATGAGTCATGCTGTCTGAATCAGGCGGTGCGGATGGCGGCCCTTTCGCTTGGGGGATATGGGAGGAACTGGCTTAACAATGTACCTAAAAATTAGTGTCCGCCTTTTTGAAAGCCGCCCTAAGCCATTTCCTCCGGCTTTCTGTTCAGCTGTCTGCAAGGTTTGGGGTAAATCAAAGTCTTGAGGGTATGTGTTCCACGGAAGTCGGCCACGCAGTCCAGACGAAGTCGGCCGGTCATTCCACGGAAAGGTTGACTGGCAACCAGGGTTGACCTCATGCCATACCTGTCTTCCAGGATTTCCAGCAGGTCATGGTTCTGTTCAGAATTGAGTTTGGACAGCCCGTAATCATCCAGGATCAGGAGATCAGTTCTGGACAGGGCCTTCAGTTGTTTCACATACCTGCCGTCTCCCTTGGCCAAGGCGAGGTCCTCAAACAGCCTGGATATCCTGTGATAGGCTGTAGAAAAACCCTCGCGGCATGCCTTTTGTCCAAAGGCGCAGGCAAGATATGATTTTCCCGTACCTGTAGGGCCGGTAATGATGAGGTTATGGTGTTTCTGGATCCATTGGCAATCAGCCAGTCTCATGACGACTGCTGCTTCTCGATCAATGAGCAGTCCGAGACGTTCCTCAAAGCCCATGTGCTCAAGACCGTCCATCCCGAGCTGTTCTTTAAGTGCCGTCGCCATTCCTGTCAGTCTAAGACCTTCAAGCTTTTCAGGGGGTAGGATGAATGAGCATGTTCACCTCCTTTACTGCGTTGCATGATAGTATTTGGAAC
>JALVVK010000039.1 GCA_027023445.1 Deltaproteobacteria bacterium
CGGAATCTCCGGGGCCACCGGGGATAATGACTGGATTGTTCCGGCTGTCTCCCTGCAGATATCGCATCTGAGGGAGATATCAAAAGAGGTGAAAAACGCCGGTGAGGGCATACTTGATGGTATGCGTGAGGTGAAAAGGCTTTCCAGTGAGCAGATGAAAGACGCCCTCGGCCTGGCATCTGGCAAGGATCTTGAGACAGGGGACACCATATTTGACCGACTTGAAACAGAGATAAATTCCATTGCGGCGGTCCTGTCAGAGGCAGGGGAGTTCAGCAACGCCATGGCGAAGGGCATGGAGGCTGTTTCGGGTTCTGTTGAAGGCATGGTGCGCAGCATTAACGATATCAGGGATGTTGGTTCAAGGATAAAATTGTCTGCGCTCAACGCCCTTGCCGAGGCCACGCGTACTGGTGACAGCGGCAGGGCGCTGAGGGTTCTTGCCAAGGAGCTGCATCTTTTTTCCGAAGGTACCGGGGCGACCACTGACGGGGTTATCGCGGCCTTAAATGATTTGTCGGAAACGACCACTGTTCAGAAGGAATATTTGCTTCGCATTATGGACAAACAGGAGGATGTGAAGCGGCTGATGGAAAAAACCGTGTCATTTTCAAGAGATCTGGGGAAAGAAGCGGCGGTAGTGATGGATGCCGCGCGCAGGCTGGACGAATTATGCGTCTCCATGTCGGAAAGCATAGATAATGTTGTCCGGTCAGCAGTGTTTCCCGAGAAAATGACCAGGAGTATAGACGCCGGTGCTGATGCGCTGGAACGGCTTTTCGAAAAGGCCGGCATCAGCCAGGATAAGATATCAGGCATGGCCTCTGATCATGAAATGTTTAAGAAATTTGCCTCCCGTTACTCAATGGAGAGGGAACGGGAGATACACGACAAGGTTTCAGGGGCTGCCATGCCTGAGGGCGTACGGGACGCGGCTTCCCGGTCAGGAAACGGGTCGGACATCGGGCAGGATAATCCTGATGGGGATATGGCTGAATCCCTAAACGCTGGCAACACATTGCTTTTTGATGATGAACAGGATGAGCGGACAATGCCCACTGCCGAAGCTGAAGGAGATAATGAACTTGGTGATAATATTGAGCTTTTCTGATTTTTTAGAGGCGTTTTTTATCGGTACGCGTAGCGGGTCCATATGGCCTGCAAATCAGACAGCGGGAGAAATAATATGGAATACGCCATCGATTGCAGCATAAATGAAACGGGTGACTCAGGGACAGTAACGATCAGTGGGGTATTAGGGGTCGCTTACGTAAAGGAGGCGCGTAACGTGCTGCTTGATGCCTTGAAACAGGTCACAAATCTTACAGTTGACATGAAGGGCCTGACGGATGCGGATCTGACCACGCTTCAGCTGTTTTGTTCCGCCCAGAAATACTGCCTTGAGAAGAAAAAGAAGATCTTAATAAAGGGAGGATGCCCGGAAATTTTCAGCCGGATCATGGATGAAAACGGTTGTCGTACAGGTGTGGGATGTCCGTCCGGGCAGGAGTATGCCTGTTTATGGAAAATGAGCCAGGATCAGGAGGACAGCCATGAGTAAGACCATCCTCTCAGCCGATGATTCTGCCAGTATCCGGCAGATGGTGAGCTTTACCCTCAAGGGAGCGGGTTACGAGGTGGTTGAGGCCACGGATGGGGAAGACGCCCTTTCCAAGCTTAACTCCACGCAGGTTCACATGGTGATAACCGATCTGAATATGCCGAGGCTTGACGGCATAGGATTGATAAAAAAGGTGCGGGCAAATCCCAGGTATAAATTTATCCCCATTATAATGCTCACTACCGAGTCCCAGGCAGAAAAAAAACAGGAAGGCAAGGCTGCGGGTGCCACTGGCTGGATTGTAAAACCCTTCAGGCCGGATCAGCTCATAGCGGTGGTTAAAAAGGTTTTGAGATGAGAGGAAGAAAGGAACCGTCTCTTATTATCGTTTTTGAGAGTCGTCGTATGTAAGGAGGTTTCGAAATGACGCAGGATCAGGGCCTTGAAAAGGGGAGAAGCGTATTCCTGGAAGAAGCGGCCGAACTTCTGTCAGACCTTGAAGATTCCCTTCTTGAGTTAGAGGAATCCCCGGATGACAAGGAACTTGTAGGAAGCGTCTTCAGGGCCATGCATACAATAAAGGGTTCAGGGGCAATGTTCGGTTTTGACGACGTGTCTTCGTTCACCCATGAGGTGGAAACAATATTCGATAAGGTCAGAGAGGGAGTGATCCCGGTTTCAAGGGATCTTATTGACCTTACCCTTTCCGCGCGGGACCAGATAAGGGCCATGCTCGAGGAGTCTCAGGGAGGAGAACCGGCCGATGCCGATATGGCGTGTGACATCGTGGAGAGGCTGAGGGCGCTTCTCCCGGGAGAACAGGCCTCATGCGTGCAGGAGGCATCCGGAGACATGTCCGGGGATTCAGGTTCTGTGGAGAGTGGGAATATGGAATCAGAGGAGGTTACGTACAGGATACGCTTCCGCCCTGCGCGGAATATATTTTCAACCGGATCACAACCCGTTTTGCTTCTCGATGAGCTGAGGGAGCTTGGTCCATGCCAGATCATTGCCCAGACGCAGGATATTCCGGCCCTTGACGAAATAGACCCGGAGCTATGCTACATCTACTGGGATATTGTGCTGACCACGGATAAAGGCCTCAATGCCATAAAGGATGTCTTTATTTTTGTTGAAGATGATTCCGAGATACTCATAGAGGCCGTGGATAACCCCGCAGAGGCCGGCAGGGAAGACTCCGGTCATAAAAAGATCGGGGAAATACTGACAGAACGGGGGGATGTTTGCCCGGATGATGTGGAAAAGGCCCTGGGTAAGCAGAAGCGCATAGGGGAAATCCTTGTGGAGGAGAAGGCCGTCAGCCCCGGTCAGGTTAAATCCGCTCTTGCAGAGCAGGAACACGTAAAAAAAATATGTGAAAAACGCAGGTCCCGGCATGCCGTATCAAGCATACGGGTGGCTTCTCCCAAGCTGGATCAGCTTGTAAATCTGGTGGGAGAACTTGTCACGGTGCAGGCGAGGCTCAGCCAGATGGCCGTCACCAGGAATGACTCGCAGTTGACCCTTATTGCCGAAGAGGTGGAGCGTCTTACCAGCGAACTTCGTGACAACACCATGTCCATCAGGATGCTTCCCATAGGGACCACGTTCTGCAAGTTTCGCCGCCTTGTCCGGGATTTGTCGCAAAGTCTTAACAAGGACATTGTCATGACCACGGAGGGAGCTGAAACAGAGCTGGACAAGACGGTTATTGAGAAGCTTAACGATCCCCTTGTGCATCTTATACGTAATGCCATAGATCACGGGATAGAATCCCCTGATGTGAGAGAGGCCGCGGGCAAGCCGAGGCAGGGCACTGTGCACCTCTCGGCCCAGCATTCAGGGGCAAGCGTCTATATCCGGATCAGTGATGACGGAGCGGGTATTGATCCGGATGTCATAAGGGCAAAGGCAGTTGAAAAGGGCCTTATCTCCAGTGACACGATGCTTACCGACAAGGATGCCTTCGGGATATTATTCGCTCCGGGGTTTTCTACGGCAAAGAAAGTAACCGATGTCTCCGGGCGGGGCGTTGGTATGGATGTGGTCAGGACAAACATAGAAAGTTTGAGAGGAACAATTGATATTGAAAGCGAATTAGGCAAGGGAACAACCGTTACGCTCAAACTTCCGCTTACCCTGGCCATTATCGAGGGGCTGCTGGCCCGTATAGGAGAAGAACGCTATGTACTGCCCCTGTCTTCAGTGGAAGAATGTATTGAACTGACACGGGAAGACGCATCCTCTGATCATGGCCGCAGGCTTGTGAATGTTCGTGGGGAGATCGTCCCGTACATATCCGTGAGAGAACAGTTCGCTGTACCGGGAGAGCCGCCTCCAATCGAACAGATTGTCATTACCGAGGTGGATGGTCACAGAATTGGCGTGGTGGTGGACGAAGTGATAGGTGAACACCAGACCGTGATAAAATCCATGGGACGTTTATATAAGGATCTAAAGGAGATATCAGGCGCAACGATACTTGGTGACGGCACGGTGGCCCTGATAATCGACCTTGCCAACCTTGCGCACAGCGCTGCTGCCCAGGAGATGCGGATTAACTGAAGTTTTTCTAATGTGGAGTCACAGGTGGCGGCAGCCATATGATATCGGCTTATTCTAAGGAGGTCGGGTATGTTTCAGTTCACAAAAAAGCATTTTATTGAAGAAAACGAGTCATTAAAAAACCGCATTGCCGAACTTGAGGAACGGCTGCAGGCCGCGGAGAGGGCAAGGGACAGGTGTGAGGCTATAGTTCATTCCATTGCGGCCTCCATGTTCGTGGTGGATAAGGATTTTGTCATCACCTATGTAAATGACGCCGCGCTGTCAGCCATGGGATACACGAGGGAGGAGGTGGTGGGCAAGATGACATGCGGCCAGTTTTCAAAGACGCCTCTTTGCGGCACGGACAAGTGCACGCTCCGGCAGTGTTTCCGGACACGGGAGCCGGTGTTCGGAGAGACCGTGTCCGAGGCCAGGGACGGTAGCAGGATCCCCATTCAGGCGGCCTGTTCCGCCCTTGTGGACAAGAACGGGGAGGTTCGTGGCGGCATGGAGGTAATTATAGACCGTACGGAGGCCGAACAGGCCAAGTGGGAGACGGATAACATATTGAAATCCATCGCGGCCCCCATGTTTGTGGTGGACAAGGACCTTGTCATCACGTCTGTGAACGACGCCGCGCTGTCAGCCATGGGATACACGAGGGAGGAGGTGGTGGGCAGGATGACATGCGGCCAGTTTTCAAAGACGCCTCTTTGCGGCACGGACAGGTGCACGATCCGGCAGTGTTTCCGGACACGGGAGCCGGTATTTGGAGAAACCGTGGCCAAGTCCAGGGACGGCAGCAAGATTCCCATTCAGGCGGCCTGTTCCGCCCTGTTTGACAGGGAGGGAAAACCATATGGGGGTATGGAGGTCATTATTGACATTACAGAGGTCAAGCGCCTTCAGAAAGAGGCGGATGAACAGAGGGAATATCTTGAAAGACAGGTCGCAATGCTGGTCGAGGCGCTTGAGGCACTGAGCCTTGGGGACTTGTCCATTGAACTTACGCCAGAGCGTGATGACGAGATAGCCAGGATAATAGAAAGCCTTAACAGGGTGATAAAAAATCTTCAGGATATGGCCGGGGCCGCGGACAGGATTGCCCGTGGTGACATGACCGTGAATGTTAATGTGCTGTCAGACAAGGACGTACTCGGGCACGCCCTGTCCACCATGATAACAAAGCTCAGCCGTATCTGTGAGGACATAAAAACAGCGGCTGATAATGTTGCCTCGGGCAGCAGGGAATTGAGCTCCACCTCTGAGGAGATGTCCCAGGGTGCTACTGAACAGGCCTCATCGGTTGAGGAGGTTTCCTCATCCATGGAAGAGATGACCGCCAACATAAAACAGAACGCGGACAATGCCGAGCAGACCAAGAACATAGCCCTTAAATCGGCTGAAGACGCCCAGAGAGGCGGCAGGGCCGTTTCCGAGACCGTGTCGGCCATGAAGGAGATCGCGGACAAGATATCCATTATTGAAGAGATTGCCAGGCAGACCAACCTGCTGGCCCTGAACGCGGCCATAGAGGCGGCGCGCGCAGGTGAACACGGGAAGGGTTTTGCCGTGGTGGCGTCCGAGGTGAGGAAGCTTGCCGAGAGAAGCCAGGCCGCGGCCGCCGAGATAAGCGAGTTGTCCTCGAGCAGTGTTGAGGTGGCTGAAGGCGCGGGCACCATGCTTGAGAAGCTGGTGCCTGACATACAGAAGACCGCGGACCTGGTCCAGGAGATAAGCGCTGCCAGCAACGAGCAGACATTGGGCGCGGAACAGATCAATACTGCAATACAGCAACTGGATCAGGTGATTCAGCAGAATGCCGGCGCGTCTGAAGAGGTGGCCTCAACCTCTGAGGAACTGTCAGCCCAGGCAGAACAACTGCAACAGGCCATTTCATTTTTCAAACTGAATGAGAACTTGGGCATGAGACATGATCCGGCCCGTTCGGCTGCCAGCGCCAGCGATCGTTCAAGGGGCGGTAAGGCTTTAAGGCCGAACGCCGTAAAAAAGAATAAGGAATCAGGCGGAATCATGCTGGATCTTGGCGAGAATCCAGTACACGCCGATCTACATGATGCCGAATTTGAAAAGTTTTAGGACATTATTGATTGGCCATGGACCTACAAGGATATGCATGGACAAAAAACAAAACGTGACCGGATGTGCGTTTTCATATTTCGGGCCAACCCCCATGCTTTGGGGGTGTGAGGCATCAACTGGTATGAGAGTTTGGGTGAGATACTCACAAGAATGTTGGTTGTTATCGTGCCTGGAGATGACATCATCAAGGGGGAATCCCTGAAGACTCCTGTTTCCTGGATAGGGACCATATTTTATCAGAAAAGACAAATGATTCGATAGATATCAATAGATATCTGCGGGCGTTTTTGCCCGGAAGGGCGGAATCGTTATACAATCCGGATTTCCCGTTCACGCAGAACGCCCGTTTCTGATTTTTGAATATGCATGGATATAACAGGACCGATCCGGAGATGCGGAAAGGTTAATGCGAGGAGAACGGTTATGAAATGGGCTGATCTCAGCATAGGCAGGAAACTGGGAATAGGCTTCGGGATGGTGCTGTTGCTCTTGGTAGTCTCGAGCCTGGTGGGATTTTACGGGATAAAGCGGGTTTCACATTCCCTGTTCGTGGTTGGGGACAAGGAGATGCCGCTTGCGGACATGGCCATGGAGATGAAGATATCCCTTATGGAGGCCATGGGCGCAATGGATGAATTCAAGAGCGCCTCTGCCTCTATTGCTACAGCGGACAGATCAGCCCTTGACGGGATTGTGAAGGATTACGAAGAGGCAAATAACCGGTTTACCCGGTTTGCAGGTGCGGTTTTAAACGGGGCAACCCTTGGAGACGGCGAGGTGGTTCTAAAGACCGATGACCCTGAGCTGGAAAATGAGGTTCGCAGGGTTAATGCCATATTTTCAGGGAAATTTCAGCCAGCCGGTCAGAAAATGATTAGGGAGGGCAGGCTGCTTCTTCAGAAAAAGGACAATGCAGATGCGGCCATGGGTGAGATGGAAAAAGCCTATGATAAGCTTTACCAGGTGGCCTCTGACATGGAAGAATTTGTTTCATCTGTGATGGACAGGCGCTTTGCCGCAGCGAGAAACGTGTCAGAATCAAGGGCTGTTTCCAGGGAATATGTCCCCGTGGCGGATATGTCCATGGAAATGAAGATCGACATTGCCCAGGCAAGGCTTGCCCTTGAGGAGTTTGCCCATACTCCGGACCCGGCACGCCTTGATGCGCTTGAGAAAGATTTCAGCCATTGGGTTGAGAGTTTTAACAGGCATGTAAATGCGGTGCTTAACGGCGGAATTGTATATGGAAAAACATTTATAGCGGCAAGAGACAAGAAAATTCGAGAGGCTGCCACCGAGCTGAAAAATCTGCATGAGGATTTCCAGAAGAGTGCCGAGGCCTTTATGTCTGCCTACAGGGCGACACTGGATGAGGCCTCCAGGACCCAAAAGGCCATGGAAGAGCTGAATGGCGCAGGTGCCGAGGCCATAGCCTTGTTGAGCAAGGTGGAAGAGCTTGCCGGTAGCCATGTGAATCAGGCCAAGGCAATAGGTGTAGAGGCCAGGAAAACAGCCTTTGCCGCCCTTGTTTCCATGAGCCTGATAGCCCTGCTGATCGGAGTGTTTCTTTCTTTCATTATAACCAAAGGCATAGTGAATCCCCTTTCCCGGTGCGTCAAGGTGGCCAACAGGATTGCTGAGGGGGACCTGATGGCAGAACTTGATGTGCGGCAAAAGGATGAGGTGGGAATGCTGGCCACGGCCTTCAGGGCCATGGCTGACAAACTGAGGGAGATGGCGGATGCCGCGGAACGGATTGCCCTTGGGGATACTTCGGTAGAGGTAAGTGTTCGCTCTGATAAGGATTCCCTGGCCAAGGCATTTGTCAGGATGACCGAATCGGCAAGGGAGATGGCGGATGCCGCGGAACGGATTGCCCTTGGGGATACTTCGGTAGAGGTAAGTGTTCGCTCCGACAAGGATTCCCTGGCCAAGGCATTTGCCAGGATGACTGAATCCATTAGGGAAAAGGCCCATATTACTGAGAGGATCGCTCAGGGAGATCTAAATGTTGAAGTAAAGGTTCTGTCAAAGAAGGATACTCTTGGGCACGCCCTGTCCACCATGGTTAAGAAGCTGCGCGCCATATTCGGGGATATTAAAACGGCATCCACCAATGTGGCCGAAAGTAGCAAGGAGTTGAGTGCCACCTCTGAGGAGATGTCCCAGGGCGCTACCGAACAGGCATCCTCCGCGGAAGAGGTTTCATCGTCCATGGAAGAGATGGCTGCCAATATAAAACAGAACGCGGACAATGCCGAGCAGACCAAGAATATAGCCCTTAAATCGGCTGAAGACGCCCAGAGAGGCGGCAGGGCCGTTTCCGAGACCGTGTCGGCCATGAAGGAGATCGCGGACAAGATATCCATTATTGAAGAGATTGCCAGGCAGACCAACCTGCTGGCCCTGAACGCGGCCATAGAGGCGGCGCGCGCAGGTGAACACGGGAAGGGTTTTGCCGTGGTGGCGTCCGAGGTGAGGAAGCTTGCCGAGAGAAGCCAGGCCGCGGCCGCCGAGATAAGCGAGTTGTCCTCGAGCAGTGTTGAGGTGGCTGAAGGCGCGGGCGCCATGCTTGAGAAGCTGGTGCCTGACATACAGAAGACCGCGGACCTGGTCCAGGAGATAAGCGCTGCCAGCAACGAGCAGAATATAGGCGCGGCACAGATAAACGAGGCGATCCAGCAACTGGATCAGGTGATTCAGCAGAACGCGAGCGCCTCTGAGGAGGTATCCACAACCGCAGAGGAACTCTCCGCCCAGGCGGAGCAGCTCAAGGAGTCTCTCTCTTTTTTCAAGCTGGACGAAAATAATGGTAGCGCAATGTCCACCCAGGCTGATGTGGGGGGCGGGGATAACATGGAGGCGGCGGATGCCTCCACATCAATCTTGTCGAACGAGTCTGAAATCAAGGATGCGGAGCAAAACGGAATAGTGCTGGATCTCGGTACAGGATCTGCTCATGGTGACATCCACGATGACGAATTTGAAAAATTTTGATTCATCACCTTCTCGATGAACTGAGATGACTAACAGGTTGTCGCAGGACGTTTTGTAGTGGGAAACTCTGATTTAATGCAGGAGAGAGATATGGATACTTCAGCCAGGTTTGAAACAACACAATATCTGACATTCAGCCTTGATGATGAGATATTTGCCGTAGAGATTGCCAAGGTCCGGGAGGTCCTGGATCTTATCCAGATTACCAGGGTTCCCAGAATGCCGGAATTCATGAGAGGCGTCATAAACCTCAGGGGGGCCGTGGTGCCGATTACCGATATGCGTCTCAAGTTCGGCATGCCCATGGCGAAGGATACGGTGCATACATGTATCATTGTGCTTGAGACTGAGATTGACGGAGATCCCGTGATAATCGGTGCCCTGGCCGATTCGGTAAGGGAGGTCCTGGAACTGAAGGCAGAGGATATCGAACCTCCTCCGAGGATGGGGACGCATCTTAAGACCGAATTTATAAAAGGGATGGGCAAGCAGAATGATTCCTTCATTATTATTCTGGATATAGACAGGATATTTTCCACGGAAGACATGACGTTCTTCCAGTCAGTCAATGAGCCTTCTGAGGATGAGGCAGAGGCTGATCTTGCGGCATAATATTTAACCGGGATTATGCACTCCAAATGCCTGAGAAAGTGATTTTGGTCGAATGATTAAAGACTTAGCCGTAATTCAGCCAGACATTTTGTTCACCTAAAAGGTGCGGTTTACTCCAGTGTTACATCTCAGGCACTTGAAGCCGCAAGGGGCTCGCAAATTTACCGAATCTGCTGCGTTGTCAGGCGGTTGAAGTACATAAGTACGTCTGCGCGTGCCCTTCGCCTCGCATCTTCGGCAAACTTGCGAGCTGCATAATCCGGGTTAAAAATGCTCAATGGTGGACGCTGAATGTTGAATCGCGGAAGTTAACTGCCATTACACGGATTGTTCGGTTATCTTTGGGGATGACTTTATCCCCTTGCATTAAAATTCAGGGGCGATATGAGGGATTCATGCGTGCTGCCCGGTCTGTCCCCGGTCTGGGAGCAGGCTGGACAGAGACAAAGCAGTGTTGCTGATGTCCCGAAGGGGAACAGTGAGGTCTTTGCTGTAAAAATGCCGGAGTGCGTGTTCCGGAAACTAAGCAGGTTCATTCAGTCCCACCTGGGAGTCAGGGTCCCGCCTTCAAAAAAGCTCATGCTTGAAGGCCGTCTCAGGAAGAGACTGAGGCACCTGGGGTTTGCGTCTTTTGATCAATATTGTGAATTCCTTTTCAGTCCTGAAGGTATGAGGGATGAACTTCCTCACATGGTTGACGTGGTGACCACTCACAAAACGGATTTTTTTCGCGAACCTTCCCATTTCAGATATCTCATTGAACAGGCCGTTCCGCGTCTTGTCTCTCAGGGGTTGCTGGCGCCCGGGAAGCGGTTCCTTGCATGGAGCGCAGGATGTTCGACCGGGCAGGAGCCTTACACCCTTGCCATTGTGCTTGATCAGCTGTCCATTAAGAAAAAGGGGTTTTGTTACGCAATCCTTGCGACGGATGTCTCTGAAAGGGTAATTGAGACCGGGCGGCGCGGTATCTATGAAGAGGAGGCCATAGATCCTGTGCCGGATTATCTGCGGAAAAGATATTTTATGCGCAGCAGGGACAGATCCAGGGGGCTCGTACGCGTAATCCCTGAATTGAGATCCAGGGTCCTTTTTCATCCAATGAATTTCCTTGAAGATCACATTAAGGTGAAAGAGCCGTTTCATGTGATTTTCTGCCGTAATGTAATTATATATTTTGACAAGCACACCCAGCAGATGATCATCAATAAGCTTTGTCGGTATCTCGTGTCCAATGGCTATATGTTTATGGGGCATTCAGAGACTATTCACGGAATGAATGTGCCGCTTGTTCCAGTGGCGCCAACAGTATACCGGAAGATTGCATGATGAAGGCCTATTTTAAAGATATTCCGGTTATACACCTTAAACCAGGGGATATTTGTCTGTCTGTTAAACCTTGTATTATTGAGACGATTCTTGGTTCATGTGTGTCGGTTACCATGTGGCACAAGGAATTTCGTATCGGGGGCATGTGCCATGCCCTGTTGCCCCACTGCAGGGATAAAGACTATTGCGCGAATCCATGCAAGCAGTGCGGACGGTTTGTCAAGTGTTCGGTCAGACAAATGATCAGGGGGTTTAAGTCCCTTAAAATCAGGGAATCAGACCTGGAAGTCAAAATTTTTGGAGGGGCGGAGACCATGTCTTGCGGCCCGGAAGTGGGTTCACGTGTCAGCGTGGGGAGATTGAACGTGCTTTCCACGCTTGCTTTTCTTGAATCAAGGGGGTTGCTGGTTAAGGCCAGTGATACTGGTGGAAGACATGGAAGAAAATTGTTTTTTAACACAACTACCGGGGAAGTCTACCTGAAACGTTTTTCCAGGAAGTCAATGAGTCCGGACGTAACCGCCAAGAGGGCCTGAGGTGTGATAGATATCAGTAACAAGATAATATTATTGTAAAAATGTTTTTCGCTAAATATGGGTAAGAAGATCAAGGTGCTGATAATTGATGATTCTGCTGTGGTGCGTCAGACGCTTGCCTCGATTCTTGATTCTGATCCTCATATCGAGGTGATCGGAGTAGCTTCAGATCCCTTTGTCGCCGCAAAAAAGATGCGGACGCAGGCGCCCGATGTCATTACGCTTGATGTGGAAATGCCCCGTATGGACGGGATTACTTTCCTTCAGAAACTCATGAGCCAGCACCCCATGCCCGTGGTCATGTGTTCCAGCCTGACGGATGAAGGGTCTGAGACGGCCCTGAGGGCATTGCAATTAGGGGCCGTGGAAATAGTCGCAAAGCCAAGGATCGGGACCAAGCAGTTTCTGGAAGAGTCACGGATAAAAATATGTGATGCTGTAAAGGCAGCGGCAGCAGCCAAGGTTGGCCGTATAAGGAAACAGGTTTCAATGGAGGTGACGCCAAAACTCACGGCCGATGCCATTCTGCCCAGGTCCTCCAGCCACGCCATGATTCAAACGACTGAGAAGGTTGTGGTGGTCGGCGCATCCACCGGAGGAACAGAGGCGTTGCGCATTTTTCTGGAGATGATGCCGGTTGATGCCCCTGGTGTTGTGATAGTTCAGCATATGCCTGAAAAATTTACCACCAGTTTTGCCCGCAGGCTTGATTCCATTTGCCGGATTACGGTAAAGGAAGCGGATAACGACGATACTGTTATCAGGGGACGTGCGCTCATTGCGCCTGGTAATCATCATATGCTTCTTAAACGCAGCGGGGCCCGCTATTACGTGGAACTCAAGGATGGTCCGCTGGTAAGTCGTCACAGGCCCTCGGTTGATGTTTTGTTTCGTTCCGCTGCCCGTTATGCCGGTAAAAACGCCGTTGGTGTTATAATGACCGGAATGGGGGATGACGGAGCAAGGGGGATGCGAGAAATGAAGGAGGCCGGCGCCCATAACATTGCCCAGGATGAGGCAAGCTGTGTGGTGTTTGGCATGCCAAAGATGGCAATCGAGATGGGGGGGGTGGACGATATCCTTCCTCTTGAGAAAATCGCATCTCACGTAATCGCCTTTTGCGACTGATTACGGCCTATCCCGCAAGAGTGGGACCGCGCTTGGTGCTGAAGGCTCAAAAGAGTTTTTAGCTTAACTTTCATGTCAGGTGGTGCTTCGCACCCCTGAGTATAAACCCGGATTATGTACTTCAAATGCCTGAAGAAAGTAATTTCATTGAATTATTGCATGGTTAGCATGTGTTTGTTCCCGTTGTGCCTTCATCCAAAAGGTGAAGTTCAATCCGTGATAAATCCTCAGGCATTTGAAGCCGCAAGGGGCTCGCAAATTTACCGAATCTGCTTTCTTGTCAGGCGGTTGAAGTACCAAAGTACGTTTGTGCGCCCTTTGCCTCGCATCTTAGGCAAACTTGCGAGCTGCATAATCCTGGATAAAGGTTGGCTCATATATGAAATATCCAGAGATTTGGGGTTATCACTTGACAAATGCAGCGCTGGTTTGCTAATTACATGTCCATGAATGAAGAATTTAGCTACTCCTGCGCATGAAAATCCATTATGTTGGTAGGTATTTGTGCGGGAGTGGGGCTAATTTATCTGTTTTTACAGTGAATTAGCGAGGGAAAGGGTGTAATAGTAAAATCATCAGGCAGCTAATTTCAGGGGCATTTTGACCAAAGATGGCCCTTATCATCTGGGGAAGGTGTGGTGAGGAATGGAAAACAGAATTACTTCGTTCATTGGGATTGTAGTCAGTGTTTTTTTGTCTGTAAGCGTCGGAATTGCGCAGGCTGGGGTTGCTAAGACAAATAATAATAGTAATAGCGCAAAGCTTCAGAACAGTGACTGCATAAAATGTCACAAAAAGGAAACCGCTACCATAGAGCGTAACGGCGGTCGCCATAAAACGGCCGTAACCTGTCTTGATTGTCACGTAGAGCATCTTCCCTTAGGGAAAAAAACCATTCCGAAATGCTCAAAATGTCACAAGGGAAAGCCGCATTACAAGCTAAAGAATTGTTTGTCATGTCATGTCAATCCGCATGAACCCTTGGTCTTAAAGTTTGGCAATAATGTCACCAAGCCCTGTCTGACCTGTCATCCAAAAGAGGGTAAGGAGCTCAAGGACCACCCAAGCAAACATTCGAAGCTTGCGTGCAGCTTTTGTCACCCTGTTCATGGTTTAAAGCCTGCTTGCTCCAAGTGCCATAAACCACATGTAAAGGGTCAGACAACACGTGATTGCGTAGGATGCCATCCCGCACATGAACCATTGGTAATTCATTATTCCAATGATACCCCAACATCTTACTGCACACCATGTCACAAAAATATTGGCAAACTCTTGAAGAAAACTACCACCAAACATGGGACCCTTACTTGTGCATTTTGTCATAGAGGAGTCCATGGCGTGATTCCTGAGTGTGAAACATGTCATGGTCAACCGCACACAGCGGCGTTGCACAAGG
>JALVVK010000040.1 GCA_027023445.1 Deltaproteobacteria bacterium
GATTTAATTTACATCCTGATATTTGTCGTAATCCCTTCGTAAATCAGGTCCCTTCTGACAGCGGCCTCAGATGTTGGTGTGCTTGCAAAGAGTTAAGCAATCTTTTCCGCGTACCGTCAAGGTGAAATCGTTTCTGGCTGGAAGAAATATCATTTTTATATACCGGAATACCTCATTAATTATCTGATATAATGCCATTTTTTATGTTGCCGCCGACCCCGGTTGGCTCTGATAGCAAAAAGCTAATAATTTCAGCATAATAACAAAACCCATTCAAAAAGCTGGCAGGTCTGCGGAATAGCCTTTGTGATTACAGAACCTGAAAATCCGCGTCAGGATCCACGAATTCCCCAAGGCCGATTATTTCTGTCTTTGCCTGGCATTTCTCACACAGGGGAATATACTTCACGCCGTCCTCGTCAGCGTCGATCACCTCTGCGATGCGGCTGTACATAGCCTGAAAAGAGCTGGCACTTACCTGGACCTCGAATTTGGATTTCTGCACACGTTCGCCATAATCTTTCAGTATTTTTGCGACCCGATAAAGCCTTTTGGAATCACAGATATCGTACACCACCAGGTAACGCATCAGATGACCTCCCAGTCCAGGTTGGGAAGGGATATGCCCTGGCCCTGGATGACTGCCCTGGCATAACACCGACTGCATACGCGGTAGATGCGGACGCTGTCTTCATCCAGATCGAGATGTTTTCTGCAGTATCTGCGGATGTTGCTGATTTCCTTATCGTCAAGCCGGCATTCAAATACCGATTTCTGGGCATTGATTCCCATTTCCTTGAGGAATTTATGGAAGCGGGTCCTGGTCCTGTTGTCAACTATATCATAGGTGATTACACACAGCATCTGATCGCTCCTGAGGACGCAGCAGGATCTTCACTTCAGTATCAACGGCTCGTACACCTTGCGGGTGCCTTCAAGGACCTGCCGGAACAGATGTGCCTGGGCGACTATTGCGTCGTTGTAGGTCATTTTTCGGTCCTCCACCGGGTGATGGATCTCGGTGGTAAGCTTGCGCTCGAAATTTTCCACCACCCGTTTGAATGCCTGGGGTGTCAGCTTGACCGCCGGTTTCCCCCGGTTGTCCTCTTCCTCTTTTTCAAGGATATCGTTATCCATGCGCTGAGGTGGCAGGTCAAACACACGGTTTTCCGAGGTTTCAGTCATTAATCCGTATTTGTCCCGGACCACGTCCACTGATTCGGCATCCGGCACGGGCATGGATGTCTCAGGTTCTGGCTGTTCAATGGAAAAATCTTCCTGCTGCAGCACCTTGAGATTAAAAAGCGACAGGGTGAGGGTGTCGGCTATGATGGTTCGAAATTCCTCCATCAGATCCATAACCAGGGAGAAACGGCCGTAATCAGGGGTGTGGAGAAAACCCGCATAGGGGTCGAGGTTGGCCTGGCGGATGGCGCTGTACACCCGGTTGAACAGGAAGGTATAAAGCAGGGACAGAACGGCGTTTACCGGATCTGTGGGAGGGCGCCGCACCCTGCGGCAGAAGCCGAAGGACTGTAAAAGGCCACGTTGCAGGCCCTGGAAGTAAAGGGCCCCTGCCCTGCCTTCAAGCCCCCGAAGCTGGTCTATTGTGTCCGCGCCCTCCAGCCTCTTGATAAGGTTTCTGATCTCGTTGGCCCTGGCACGCGCGTCTTTTGCCCTGCGGGTACGGCTGATTCGCATGAGAAGGACCGCCTGGCTGGTCAGCTTGCCGTACAGTACCCGCCTGCAGAAACCCAGAGCAAATTCCCGGTCATCAAGCAGGGCGAACTGTTTCTTTCGGAGGAACACGTTTTTGGACTCCGGGGTTGCGAGACGGCCAAGATATCTGCCGTCCCTTGTGAGAAAGACCGTGTCCACGCCCTGCCTCAGGAGAAGCTGAAGGGCGGCTGGCGTCAATTCGACCCGGCCGCAGATAATCACCTGGCTCAACTTGGCCGCAAAGAGGGTGTGGTAGGTATCGTTACCCTTCCTGACCAGTAGGTGGGAGCCTTCGCGGATGATGCGTGCCCCCTGGGTGGTGATGTATATTCGCATGTTTCGTCTCCGATCCTTTCTTTCCCGTGCCTCCAGGTATGAACGGCTCAGGGCCTGGATGCAAGGATCGCAACGTTGCCGTCAGGATGCTTGGTTAATAATTCTCTCCGCCTTTTCAATGAGTTCGTCCAGGCGGGCAAAGAGGTTATCTTCGCTTGAAAGGGTCTTCTGCTGTCCAAAGCTGTTTTTGCCGGGCGGGATGCCGTGGACGAGGCAGTTGCGAAGAGCCCGGAGTTCCGCGTAGATGCGGGCAGGCACCTCCGGAGCGCCATGACATACGCCCCGTGTCGCCTCATTGAGCGCCTTGCGCGCCGATTCCCTGTCCCAGTATCTGTCAGGGTTCCCGCCGTCTCGCGCCACCTGGTCGCTGATCATTGATTCCTCGGCAAGGGCCGCGGCCCTGACGTAGTTGCGGGCGCGAAGGGCGTTTCGCGCGGCGGCAAGCTGGCGGCCTGCGAAACGTTGTTTTTCCACCCAACTGGTCAATTCGAGGAGTTCGTCTGCAAACAGGGAAAAGACGGGGTCCTTGGCCTTAAGGGTCTCGAAGGATTGCCTTGCCTTTTTAAGATTTCCACGGACCTGCTGTATATTGATGGTTTTTTCAAAAAACGCGGCCTGCCGAAGGGCATCCGTCGCAGCCCTGTCACCGAGCAGGGGCGCGAAGATGCCGTAATCTCCGCTTTTCAGGAAACCGCTCATGGCGTTCAGCCACTGGGCGATATGAAGAAGCCCGTCCAGGCGGATTACCGGGGTCATGCCATGCTCGGTCATCTCCAGCGCGCCGTAATAGATGCCCCCGATGGTAACCTTTTTTAACCGGGTGAGGAAAAGGGCGCTTACAAGGCCCAGCATGGGGAGAGAGCGGAATCCGTGGCTCACGTCCATGGTGACCACGCCTTCCGGTTCCACTATGTCGGCCATCTTGCGCAGTATGTTCACCTGTTCCTTCTGGTCGCGCCCAAAAGGGATGGTCGCCAGGGTTACCCGTGATGCCAGCCCCCTGGATGAAAAAGACTGCTCAACCAAGGGCGAAACCTGTTCAAGGAGGCCGTCATCTACTGCCCCTGTTTCAACCCGTTCGCTCAACTTCAGCCAGAGGTCGTCTTCCTTTATCTCCTCGTAGATCAGGGCATCCCAGATGGAGGAACCTGTTCCAAGAACGACCAGATGATCGGCGGGATCGCCGCTGGCGGCAAGCTCCTGGAGAAGAGCGATGCCGAAGTAGGGAGTCATGTAACTGTTGCCGGAATCAAAACGATAACATGCCTGCCGATAACCGCCTTCCCCCCTGGGACCCTTCCCGAGGAAGGTGATAAGGGTATGACTCATTGTCCGTACCTCCTGAACCTGACTATCGCCCATCACCCCGGATTATGTAGCTTGCAAGATAAATTGCGAATTGACTTGAAAAAATGTTGCACATATAATTACACATATATTATAAAATTTGATGAAGGTGAAGTCATGGGACAGATCACGATTTACATGGACGATGATCTTGAGGCCAGGATACGGGCAGAGGCAAAGGCATTGCGCATATCTCAGAGTAAATTGATTGCCGAGTTTGTAAGGGAGAAGATAGCCCAAAAATGGCCTCCGTCCATTGCGAAGTTGGCCGGGGCGTGGAAAGACCTGCCCACGTCTGAAGAGACAAGAGCCTCTCTCGGTCAGGATGTACCCAGGGAAGAAATATGATGTATGTCCTTGATACCAACACATTGATCTATTTTTTCAAGGGCATGGGTGAAGTCGCAAATAACCTCCTGGCCAAGCCACCTGGAGAAATCAGCATTCCGACTGTAGTTCTGTACGAACTGGAGGTTGGAATAGCCAAGTCAAAGGCGGCGCGCAAACGCCGACGGCAACTTGCCGAATTTGTCTCTGTGGTCAACCTCCTTCCCTTTGGCAAAAAAGATGCCGAGGCTGCGGCCGCCATCCGGGCTGACCTGGAACAGCAAGGCATCCCGATAGGTCCCCTCGATAACCTCATTGCCGGCACGGCGCTGGCGAACCGGGCCTCGCTGGTTACCCACAACACCAGGGAATTCAGCCGCGTCAAGGGATTGATGGTGGAAGATTGGTTCTGATCGATGGCACTTGTCCGATCCGAATGAATCAATCCCCGTACCTCCTGAACCTGACATGGCGAAATACGTGCTGAATCCGGACCGTGCCGCCAGGCAGGTGTTTTTCAAGGGCCTGGCGGTCCGTGGTGGAATAGACCGGGACCAGGCCCCTTTCCAGGCAGAAGCTCACCATGAGAAAGGTGGCCCCGAATTCCCCCTGGACAAGGACGAAATCACCGGGAACGGCCGTTTCAGCCAGCCATGCCCGGACCTGGACGAGGTAATCGTGCAGAGTCTCCGCGTCCGGCGGCACGTGCGCCCAGAGACGCCGGATGTGCGCCGGAGGGTCGATTATATCCTCCACCCCGAGGGATGCGCGGGCGTCGGCCTTCTGTGCCTCGGTCAGGGTATGGTTGAAGAGGACTATGAGATTGGGCATGGCGGGTTACCTTTGTCCAGAATCAATCTTCGCCGAGGATCTTCTTGACGCGCTGGACCTTTTTCCACTGCTTTTTCTTCTTTGGTTTCACCTTCCATTTATCTTCGGCCTGCCAGCGTTCCCTGAAGGCCCGGGCCAGGGCTTTCTGGTGCTCAGGAGGGGTTGATCCGTCATTGACCTTGGGCCAGATATTGGGAATGGGATCCTTGGCATCTCCGGATGCATATTTAAGGGCGACTTCTTCTTGCCGGATACAGGCCAGATCCCGCTCTTCCTCACTCATGGCATTCCACTGAGCTTGGAATTTTTCTTCTTGTTCCTGTCTGGCAGCGAGTTCTTTTTCCCTTTTTTCTTTTTCCCGTAGTTCCTTTTTATGCTGAGCCACCTTTGCTGACTGCTCACGTTCCCAAGCCTCAACCTTTATTTTTTGCTGTTCCTGGAACAGAAGCCGTTTCTTTTCTACCTGAGCCTTCAGGATTTCAAACTTATGATGCTCAAGCATTTCCAGGATTGCCCATCCAAAAGCCTGCAGATTCTCGGTGGTGCTGGGATTTCGGCTATCTGAAGCGAGCCATACAGTAGTAGCATGGTCAAGGGATTTCGGCCTGCTGCGCCCTCCTTGCATTATTTTGATATTCCTGTGGCCTTCAACTGTTACGCATTCGGCACCGGTATGGCGGCCTACCCTCAAGGGGATACGCCGGCCGTTTATGTCCACAGGGGCAGGCTTGATGCCGACATTCTCCAGCTCCCTGTCTTCCCGTTGTTTTTCCTTTCCATAAAAAGTATGAAGCGCGGTTCTAATTTCTTCAGAGGTCACGGGCTTTTTGACAGGTCCATGCGGAAAAGAGTCAAATACACTGACTGTGCCGATGAACCGTGTCTCAGCCTCCACCACCTCGATAATCTGGTAAGGCGCTCTGGCTTCGAACTTACTTTGTTTCTTCTTGCGGTCAATCGCGTAAAGAATACGTGTTTTTGCCTTTCCAACAGGGAAAAAGTCCGAGACTTTGATAAGCCGAAAAGGATCACTCTCCGTGTGTCGGAAATCGAACTCGAGCAGATATTCCTCCAGGCTTCTGCTTTTCCCTTTAAAATTAGGAAAGGCACGGCCATTATTCCGTAGATTTAATACTGCGGTACGTATTGCGCCCTTAATTGCCGAACCAGGGATATAGACCTCTCCTGACAGAGAATCAAAAGCTGTACGCATTATCTGGAATCGGTTGAGTTCCTGGTTTACCTTTCTTTTGTCATGGAGAGGAAGGTTCAAAGTCTGTTTATAATGTTCTGCTAGGGCCTTAACAACAGGGATCCTTTTACCGTCTATCGAGATCAAAATGTCTCTGGCCTGACTTCGCATGAATTTCATTAATTCAATTAGAGATGCCGGGGTGCCCTTGCGGCATATGGCAGAAAATTTCGCCAGGGCATCGCTGTCAAGTAGGTTCAAGAAGCGACCAGTATCAAAATAAACCAGTTCCTTCTCTGCCTGGTCTATTACAAAGGAGGTCGGTTCGTATACCTCCGCACAGCCGATGTGAAGCGGCGCGGCTGCGGTGAGTTGAACGTAAAGGGTCTGGCTATGCATGGTTCCTCCTTCAACTTGGCATTTTAAACGGCAGAACGAGGGAATATCCCTGGGCTACGGCTTCAGGCATTGCTTTAGAGATGCCAGTAACCGCCTGACCGATATAGGGAAGGGCTGAAATATCATTCGTTTTCGGGATGAAGACCGCGCCTTCGTCGGCCATGATCACCGGATTCTTGAACGGCTTGCCTTTATGCAGGATTTGGGCTCCATGCCGTCCAAACCGGGTGAATGGCGCAAAGAACATCTCTTGAAATCGTCCTGGTTCCGGAACACATGGAGAAAGTGATAAGAGGGCGGCGCCATCGGCCAGCCCGGGCCAGCTTATCTCATCTGTCCCCCCAAGGGAAAAGCGGCCAAGGCCCGTGGATGCATCCCGGCCGAAGCCCCATTCACCGATGCGTTCCAGCCCCTTTTCTACTTGTTCTATAGAGCAGGCCTCCTCGTCTATGGCAACAAAGATCACCAGTTCCATGCCCGGCAGGTACCAGGTGTTATTCATGACATACGGGGCGAACATCCCTTTTCCCGTGGTCATGGTCAGGCGGTTTATGGTGTTATGTTGCTGCTCGGCCTGGATCGCTATTCCCTGTTTTTCCAGGGATAAATTCAGTCTACGCCTCTCTTCTTTTGAAAAAAATTCGGTTACGCGTTTGCTGAGTTCCCTGTCATTGACGAGTTTATTCCAAGAGATCTCTGGCTTAAGATCCTCTGCCACGAGAAGCCATTTTTTGGCCTTGTTTTCCTTGCGCCTGGCAAGGCGCTCCTCGCAGCTTGTAACACCTTCTGGATCGCCGAGCATGAAAGACGGTAACTCCGGCCGTCTTACCGCGTAGAACCACCTGTTATCATATTCGAATTGCGGCCACGCACTGGAGAATACGGCAAAGGGCCGTTCATGGTAGACCTTGATCCAGCGGTCTATGCCGCCATTCAAGATTTCAGGGTCTTCGGCTGCCTGCCAGCAAAACTGGCCGAATATGGTATCCCCTTTAAGGGGTGTGCCGAAGGACGATTGTGGTTTGATAGTTATGGCGTAGGTTCGCATGGGTTGGCCTCACGAAAAAAGATTGATGCCATCAAATTTCTCGGCAATAGACCCGTCATCGAATTCAAAGTGCACCCTGCCGTAGCCCCTGCTGCCGGAACCTCCAAGGGCGTCGTGTTCGAGGAGCTTCAGGCCTTCAAGGAGGGTATCGAGGAGAGCTTCGTCTTTATCTCCCTCCATCTCTTTAAGGTTGATGGCAAAATCAAATTTCAGCCCTGCCACTACCCGCTCGGTGAAGCGGGGATCTCGTGCTGTGCCCTTGATCCGGTTGATGGAATTTTCGCTTTTTACCTCGAAGTAGGACTGCTGGTTGACCTTTACCATCTTCTTGCTCTTCTCGTTCAAAAAGGAGTCGGCGAACGACGCCCGTGCCGGGCCGATTTTGAGGTTCTCCTGGTCGTCGGCGCCGCTTACTCCGAAAAGCTTCAGGATGCGGATGGCCTTAGCCTTTTGGTGCTTGTCGAGATTTTCCTTAAAAATTGCCGTGGACAGGGGCTTGCCGCTGTCCCTGCCCCTCATGAAGGCGAGCAGGCCGCTGCGCAGCTCCAGCAGCGACCGCACCTTGCCCTTGAGGGATGAACCAGGGATATAGGGCTCGTTTGTATAGGGATGCTTGACAACCGGGTTGTCGGTACCTCCTATACGGAGCTCTGTATCTCCTGCACCGATGTGCAAGCCGCTTTCCAGGACTATTTTGCCGGTGATTTTGGATATCTTGTTAAGTTTCATGGTGTTCATTCTCCTTGTTACGGTTGACGCCTGCTTCTGATCAGTTGGGACCATAGACCTTGTAAAAGCCCATGAAGGATTCTAAGAAGTTAGTGAAGACCTGGAGGTCTTTCTGGTTATCGATCTGCTCGATGCCGTTTTTCATCATCTCGACAAAGGAATCGGTGACCAGCTTCCGGCCCTTTGCATAGACCACCTTGGCCACAAGCATGTGCACCTGGGGAAGCACCTGCTGCTCCATGTCCGCATCTCCTGACTGGGCCATGGTGTTGAGGCGCACGATTTCGTCGAAATAGCGGCGAAGCTGGCTGCTCTTGTTCTTGTGTTTGCCCCCCTCTTGGGCGACCTCCTGGGCAAGCTTCTCGGCCCGCTCGGAAAAGAGTCTGGGATCGAGCTGTTGCTTGTCCTTGTCCTTCCATAGCTTGATGCTTGTCATGTTTATCCTCCCTGCGGTTTAATTATCAGGTTCTTTTTTCGTACAATACATGCCAAAGCGGAATGTTCACCGCGCCCCGGTACTTTTCTATCCATGCGGCGGCCTTACCTACTTCTTCCATGGCGACTTCCCGCTTCTCCTTATTGATGTTGCGGGCGACACTGTAACGGAAAAGCGCCGGCCACTTGAAACAGCCCATCTCATCAATAGATATGCTGTCAGCATCACCAATATGTCTTTCCTGTTCAGCCATAGACACTAATTGATTAAAACGATAAAACATGGCGTCACTTATATATTTCTTTTGCAACCAATCCTGCATTTCATTTCGCCGGGACAGGAGTTCGGCAAATTCATCCCAGGAGACAGAATGGCCGAACATTGTTACCCGATTTTTCTTTATGTCGTATTTGTCGGATGTCTGTTTTGCCAGATGCAGAGCCTCTTCCACGGCATCAGCCATGGCATCTACCGGAGTGTTGGGCTTGTGTACCGTGATACCGGCAGAAAAGGTAATCTCCTGATTATGGCAAACGAATTTTGCGAATTGCTCCCTCAACTCGCAGGCCAGATCAGCCATCCGGTTCCATGGTCCAATTAGAAAAAGGTCGTCTCCACCGGCAAACAGCGTGTATGTGTCGTAAAATTTTTCTGAAAGGAGATGCGGCAGATACAGGGCAAAAAAGCTATTTAGCTGACGGCTTACCGTGGAAAGCCTGGAAACAGTGAAACGTCTGTCGGTCAAACCACAGCCAAAGAGCATCCCCAGGTTATCTACGTCAGCCTTTAGCACTCCAAGTGCTTCAACACCACGGCACTTTTGGTCCACGTCCTTATGCCTGGCCTTGACCGCAATGTGAGAGAATGTCTTTATACCGCCTTCTTTGTTGATCTGCTCGATCATTTCATCGAGTTTGTCTTCGGATTTCGCGCTTTCAAGCAGGCAGTCGTCGTAGTTATCTTCTTGTCTGTAACAAGGGACGTGACCGTTTATAAGCTTTACAGTTGCCCTGCATGAAAGGCTGCCGTCGGGCTCAATCCCTGTTTGCCAGAGGTCGAGGAGTTGGCCTTTTTCGGCCAGCTCAACCAGTGGTCCGTTTGCGAAAATAACCTGAAACTCGTTAAAAATCGGTTCCAGCAGGCAATCGCCGTTCCTGCTGTTTACGTCTTTCGTGCATACGGCCACCATTTGTTTTTTGACCAGGTTGGAGCCAAGGAAAACATGATCCCGGCACAAAGCACAACTGACTGTTTTGTCCGGACAGAAGACCTTATCGGCATCGGTTTTGATGTCAGACGGCCGCTTGCCGCAAAGAGGGCATAGCCTTTTGCCGGATTCGATATCGTTGTTAAAGGAATCGAGAAAGTTTTTAATAACACCACCATGGCGTTCCATATCGATTTTCTGGTACTTGCGGCGTTCCAGGTTTTGAAGATGACGGTCCCATAGCTTCCGAAACATGCCTGAATGAAATTCGTCCGGCGTTGCCGGGGTAGCCGTCAACCCGAGGCTGCTTTCACCATATGTATGGGCGATGAGCCAATCGTTAATCTTTCTTTCGCATTCACGTAGCCGTATTTCTGTCTCAGGGAGATTTGGCACAAGTATGTGGAATTTGCCTGCTGCGTTCAGCAAGACCGCGAGCATTGGAAGATCCAGTCGCTCGCAGACCAATTTTGCGGCGAGTTCAGTTAAGAGGGATACAGCGAAGGAACGGCCTCGCAACAGCTTTGATCTGAACTTCCTGGATTCCCCATGACTGCTGAAGATGAATCCCTGTATGCCATAGAAGTCTCCACCCACCAAAAAAAATTTTTCTTGGTTTCCTTCTCTTATGGCCGTTTCTTGCAAAGTATTAGTTTTTGCGTGATACACATAAAGGCTCGCAGCAAGCGCTGCAGTTGTACGACAATGATCATAAAGGGAGACGTCATGCACTACGTCTCCCACTCTGGCTGCTGGTACATGAGAAGTATAGGCTATTAACAGGGAATCGATATGTTGAGTCCAAAGTTCAATATTCGCTTCCCGATGATACAGGCCTTTTAATTGATCACAAAAATCGTCAAAAAGGTCCAGGTAGTCAGCTGCCGCTGTCTGCCTATCTTTTTCATGGCGTTTTTCCGGAAAAATGCTTTGAGCTGATATGGGAGCAAGGGCATAGGCATACTGAAACTTTTCTCCAGAATCAAAATGCTCGCATTGGTCTGGCCCAAGACTCTCGAGAACCGGTAACAATCGGGTCTTCTTCACGTCCTGAAAAGCGATTTTTTCGCCGTGTTCAAAGGAATCCCTATCCAGACCGCTGGAAATCCGGTCTGCCATCGTGACGATCCATTGCATTGGTGTCTCTGGTTTATGGTGGCCTGCCGCCAGGTTAATGAAGGCATCACCTTCACCCCAGTCCCCGCTGTTTAGCTGTTTGGGTAAACTGTCAGCCATCTGTTCTATAAAAGCGGCTGTGTAAACCGCGTGTACATGCGTGTGATGACCTTCTCTGAATGGTTGATAAAGCCCGGCATTGTTATTCAGATACTCTTTGGATACCTGCAAGCTGCCTTGTGCAAACTTACCAATGTCGTGCAAGAGACCAGCTAACGCAATTTTCAATACGGTTTCTTTCATATACCCTCCATCTTCAACATATTGGCTTTTTTCTTTTTACATCACCTCATTATAGAAAGACATCTTCCGCAACGTTGCCGAAAAAACGAATCGCCACTTATTCCTTTGTTGCCATGCCATCCCCATACCGTGTACCATCTGATCATAATGACCATTTTCCTGTATGTTCATCTTTCATCAAGGAGGTATTCTCATGCCAAAAGTCTCTGTCGCCCACACCAGGAGTCATCTCTCTGAGCTCATTGCCAGGAGTGCGCATGGCCATGAGCGTTTCATCATTACCCGTCGTAACAAGCCCGTGGCTGCCCTGGTGAGCATTGATGATCTAAAAATCATTGAACAGCATAAAGAGCAGGCAGGGCTTGCCGAGGTCGCCGGCATGTGGCCGGAATTCGACGACCTTTGCCTTGTAAGAGGCAATACCAGGCATTTCTCCCGTATCCCCGGCCTCAAGCTGGAAAACTGGCTCGCAGAATAGATTCCATCGCCAAAAGAGACCACTTTTCAAACCGTTTTGCCTCCTTTTTAATTTCTTTATCCTTCATCCAGCCCACAAAATGCAGGTCCTCGCTGCCGGTACGGAGCCTGACGATATCCCTGTTTTCGGTCTCACAGCGAAAGACCGCTCCCAGGTGAACCCTGCCGACCGAATCCGAGTCATCGTTTATCCAGCCGATGAAATGTGTTTTTACCGGACCGGTCACAACCAGTTCTTCTTCCCTTTCCCGCAGAAGCGCACCCATAAAATCATCCATGGCCAGAAAGCCTGCGGCGGCATCCCTGTCATTGATGTGCCCTCCAATCCCAAGGGAAAGGCGGCCTGCAAGCCTTCCTTCGCCCACCCCTCCTCCGCGGCGGAAAACAAAGAAACGGCCGTTGCAGGTAAAGACCTGGTAGGGAATTACCTGCTTGAGACTGTCATCCGCCTCTGCCTCAGGGCGCGGGACAAAGTGTTGCCGAAGGGAAAGCACCTCCTTAATGTGAGGTTCAGCAAAACCTCCACTGGGAAGCGTTCCACCAAAGGCTGTCTCCAGGTCACACCGGGGGATACAAAAGATCTTTTCCGGTTCCTGCCTGTTCATTCCACCCTCTCCTTCAAAAGCAATTCAAATATCTGCTGGTCCACTTCCTTGAGCAGCTCGTCCTTCTTGTCCCTGGGCAGGAACACCGCCTTAAAGCCGTTTCTAACGAGACGAAGGATGTCCCAGCGGGAAAGCCCATCCGGGGTAAGACGCGCTGCCATCCACAGCTCCTGGCTGGGGCGGGTATTCGAGATGCCGGGATTGTCCGTGTTCACCGTCACCTGGATTCCATGTTTAAGGTATTCCTTGAGGGGATACTCGGGTCTGCCGTTATCTTCGTCGTTTAGACGAAAACCATTTGTCTGTCGGTTGGACGAGGGACACATCTCAATGGCAATGCCCCAGTCCCGGACGTAGTTCATCATGGCTCGGTTGTCTATCAGCTTGAGCCCGTGGCCTATGCGCTTTGCGTGGAGGTCGTAAAGGGCCTGCCGGATCTTCTTTTCTTCCGCCATCTCTCCCGCATGAATGGTTATATTCATAAACTTGTCGTGGAGGGGCTGAAAAATTTCTTTGAAATTCTCAGGATTGTAGTCTTTTTCCTGGCCCGCAAGATCGAACCCAACCACCTGGCTCTTCCTCCCGTTCCTGTGCTTCCATGCCTTGGTGGCCGCATCCACGTGGCGCTTCATCTCTTCTTCATCCTTGTGGCGGGTGGCCATGACCAGGAAATTCACTGTTATGTTGCGGTTTTCACATCGTCTTTCCGCCTCGTCAGTGAGGATTTCCATGACTCGGTGAATGCCGAGCCCGGCCCTTGTGTAGTTGCCTGGAGAAAAGCGCACCTCCAGGTAGCGCACTCCGTCGCCTGCCATGTACTCCACCAGCCAGGCCACGGCCCGGCGCAGGGTGCCCTCGGTCTGGAGGAGCGCCGAGCCGCCGAGGTCGCCGCTTGCCATGTACCAGTCAAGCAGGTCGTCTCCCGTACCAGATGATGTCAAGGGGCGATCTTCTGCCAGTTCCTTCATTTTTCCAACCGGAAGACGCGAGACCAGGACGGCGTGGCAGACGTGGTCATCGCTGTCCAGGTCATGGCAAAGGTCTTTGAGCCCCTTGAGACAATGGGCCTTGCCCTCGGCGAACTTCATGAGACTTTCGGGAGTAATTTCCGGCAGGGGACAGTCGAGCCTTTTCTCCAGGGCCGCGGCTATCTCCGCCTGCCTGGCGCCAGGGACCTTGAGATCCTCCAGCAGGATCACTGCCAGCTCCTTCAGGAGATGGAAGTCGTAGGAACCTCCGAGATGACAGTGAAGGTCGGTTTTGGGGAGGTGCCGGAGCCATTTTTTTTCTTCTTCGGCCCTGGCCGGATCAATGCCTATCTTTTCGTCCTGCAGCCTGGTGACAAGGCTCACAGGCAGAAGATAAAGGGAGCGGAAGGTGTCGCCTATCTCGTCACGAATGAGCCTGTCGCGCTTTTCCCGGTAAAATTTTGAGGCCCGGGTCCAGACCACATTGAATTCCCTGGTCCGAAAGCGCACTTTTGGATCTTTTTCTGCTCCACTTGGTGCCGTTATGGTAAGATAACCCTTGCAGCCGTAAAGCAGGCCCGCCTCGATGAGCCGTTGGGTTATGAGTTTGCGCCCGCCGGATGAGATAACAAGATCCCGCCCGGCAAGGTTCCTCACCTGGTCATAAATAGTCTTGCGTGCATCTTCATCGTCACCCTGGCAGGCAATATCATCGCAAGCCAGGTCAATGGCGTGGATATGGCCCTTGAGTTTCGGATATTCTTGTACGATTTTGTTTGTCAGCCCGGAGAATTTGTCCTTTTGGCCGGATGTACATACGAGGTGGAGGTCTCCGATGCGGCGTCCGTCAAAAGATCGGCGGATTTCTTCACCCTGTTCGTTGTATTGGAAGCGGCTTCCACCGTTGAAAAAATCAATGAGTTCCAGGATGAGATTCGCATTGCCAAAAGCGGTAAGAAGCTTCATGAATTCAACACCTCTATATTCCTATTATTCGTATCCGGTCTTTATCCAGCCTGATACCATAGCGGGTGTCCGGCTTTTCGCCCCATGCCGCGATTTCAAGCTCATGCATGGCTCCCCTGCCAAAGGAGCGCAGAAGCCTTTTGTTTATCTTTGATCTATACGAGCGAAAATTTTCCGAATTGA
>JALVVK010000041.1 GCA_027023445.1 Deltaproteobacteria bacterium
ATGTGGGCGGATCACCTGAAAGGTGAAGGCAGCCTGCTTGCTATCCAGAACTTCAGGCCGGGTGTCACCCTTGATCCGGCCTTCTCCGGTGAGCGTGCCTACTCAGAGGATGAATTCCAGGCAATGGTGGATTCCATAGAACAATTTTCCGGATTAACCTGAGAATGTTTCAATAACCCGGGACGAAATAAACCTGCCATGAAGTCTCCCATGAATTTAGTGTGGTACGGCCTGCTGCTTGCTTCGGTCATGACAGCTGCCGCAACCGGCCACATGGAGGCGGTCACAAAGGTCTCCTTTGAGGCGGCAAAGGAGGCGGTGAATCTGGCAATAGGTCTGATCGGCCCCATGGCGCTTTGGCTTGGCCTCATGAAAATTGCCGAAAAAGGAGGCCTGCTCCAGACCATCGCGAGGGCGCTGAGACCGGTTATGACACGCCTGTTCCCGGGGATCCCCTCTGATCATCCCGCCATGAGCGCGATGGTCCTTAACCTGTCAGCGAACGCCCTGGGGCTTGGAAACGCCGCTACCCCCTTTGGCGTAAAGGCCATGATGGAACTGGAGAAGATCAATCCTAATCCTGGTGTTGCCACCCACGCCATGTGCCTGTTTCTCGCGATAAATACCTCCAGCGTTACGCTTCTTCCCCTGGGAGTTATGGCAGTGCGGGCTGCGGCGGGCGCGTCTGAACCTGCCAATATCGTATTTCCCACCATTTTCGCAACCACCGTATCCACCACGGTGGCCATTCTCGCGGCAAAGCTGCTGGCCCGGGGGGCAAGGGATACCATGCCCGCAGCCGCGCCGCCAGGCCGGGCCCCTGACCCGCTGGAAGAAGAGGATAACCGACCACAACCGGTTTATGCGAGGCCGCATCCTGTGTTTATATTTATGATCGCTGCATGCCTCCTCTTTATATTGGGCGCAGGGGCGTATCATGTGTTCCTTTCATCTCCTGATGCCGCATCCGCACTGAAGGACATACTCTCGTTCTGGCTTATTCCCATTCTGATGCTTTCCCTGGCCTCCTATGGCCTGCTTAAGGGGATACCGGTATATGAATCCGCCTGCGAGGGGGCGAAAGAGGGCTTTGATGTGGCGGTAAAGATAATGCCCTATCTTGTCCTTATCCTTGTGGCCATAGGCATGTTCAGGGCATCCGGAGGGTTTGAGGCGGCAGCGCACCTGCTGAATCCGCTGACGTCCGTGGTGGGATTCCCTGCGGAGGTCCTGCCGATGGCAATATTAAGGCCACTCTCCGGCTCAGGGGCCTTTGCCCTTATGAGTGAGATCGTTTCAAGGGCGCCGGATTCCTTTGCTGCCTACCTTGCCTCCACCATCCAGGGATCAACCGAAACTACCTTTTACGTGCTGGCCGTATATTTCGGCGCGGCCGGTATAAAAAATCCAAGATACGCCATCTGGGCCGCTCTTGCGGCCGATTTCGCGGGGATTGCGGCCTCGCTCTTCATCTGCCGGGTAACATGGTAAACCTGTCCGCACATTATGAGGATTTCCGGAGATTACCCTGGATTATGCGGTTCGCAAATTTGCCAGGATAAGATGTCTGATTCCTTTCCCTACGATTACCGCTCATCCCATTCGGGCAGTACGGGATTAAAGCCTGCAGGAATCCATTGACTCATGTGGAGTAATGGCTTTATAGTCTGATTCGTGTATCATGCGACAGGCGAAAAAGGAGGATCGGCTGATGAAAGATATGAAACAGATGTATAAAACCATTCTGGGTGATCATTTTCCCGCTGACATTACCATTTCCTTTGGTGATCAGAAACTTGTTTACAGAAAACGTTCATGGAAGATAAAAAATGAAAAGACCGGGGAGATAGAGGAAAAAGGCCTACGCTACGGTGAGAATCCTGACCAGGAAGCCGCCCTTTATGAGTTGGTCAACGGCAACCTGGTAATGGGGGAGTGCAGATATATAGGTGCCGGAGAGGGGCTTGTCAGCTCGATCAGCGAGGAAGACATGATCCAGGCGGGCAAGCATCCTGGAAAAATTAACCTTACTGATGTTGACAATTCGTTGAATGTCCTGAAGTTTCTTATGAAAAAGCCGGCTGCCGTGATAGTAAAGCACAACAATCCCTGCGGAGTTGCATGTGCGGATACTCTTGAGGCGGCCTTTCACAGGGCGCTTAGGGCAGACAGGGTGGCCGCGTTCGGGGGATGCGTGTCACTCAACCGGCCGGTGGACAAGGCCACGGCCGAGGCGTTGAGCAACCAGTATCTTGAGGTCGTGTGCGCGCCTGAATATGAGGATGGTACTGTGGATATCCTTGCCTCCAGGAAGAATCTCAGGATTATCCGTATTGGCCGTATCGACCAGCTTGAGGCTTACTGGGATAAGAGATTTATTGATTTCAAGAGCCTGATAGACGGGGGAATTATTGTGCAGCAGTCTCCGGTGAACAGGATAAGGGGCAGGGAGGATCTTAAACCTGCCCGGTGCGAGTATAAGGGAAAGACATACGCCATAAAAAGAATGCCCACGGAAAAGGAATATGAAGACATCATATTCGGCTGGTCTGTGGAGCAGGGGATTACGTCCAATTCGGTCATTTATGTAAAGGATGGTGTCACTGTAGGCATAGGAACCGGCGAGCAGGACAGGGTGGGTGTCGCGGAGATCGCTGTTTATAAGGCCTATACCAAGTATGCGGACATTCTGTGTTATGACAGGTATGGCATCCCGTATAAGGAGCTGGAGCTTCTTGTGGAAAAGGGAGAGAGGGACAGGGCGGAAAAAGAAGAGATCGATGCCCAGGTCAGGAAAGACCGCGCCGGCATCCCGGGTTCAACCATGGTGTCAGATGCCTTTTTCCCGTTCAGGGATGGCGTGGACGTGGGAATAAGGCAGGGGGTAAGCGCCATTGTGCATCCCGGGGGTTCCCTGAGAGACTGGGAATCCATAGAGGCATGCAACGAGGCGGATCCTCCGGTTGCCATGGTCTACACCGGGCAAAGGGCCTTTAAGCATTAAGCCCAGACTTTCATGCGGCGTGATGCCCTGCGCCAGGGCATGAAAATCTTGAATGATAAATGGTAAATTGTAAATTGTGGTAAACAGATTTTTATTATTAAATTCAGAAAGCTATAATCCCGGATTATGCAGCTCGCAACTTTGCCGAAGATGCAAGGCGAAGGGCACGCAGACGTACTTGTGTACTTCAAGTGCCCGACAACGCAGCAGATTCGGTAAATTTGCGAGCCCCTTGTGGCTTCAAGTGTCTGAGATGTAATACTGGAGGAAACCGCACCTTTTAGGTGAACAAAATGTCTGGCTGAATTGCGGCTAAGTCTTTAATGTCTCTTTCGGGGATGGTTGAAATCCCTCGCCTTTAGGCGAAGAGAAGTTATATTATGTCGCTATGCGACGTTATCAATTAGGAGCCCATACAAAGACGGATTTGAAGGTTCATATCATCTG
>JALVVK010000042.1 GCA_027023445.1 Deltaproteobacteria bacterium
TCGATGCCATCGCGTCCGGGCGGGTGCGCGGTATCGTGGGCATTGTTGGCTGCAATAATCCCAAACTCAAGCATGATTATGGGCACGTGACTCTGGCCAGGGAACTCATCAAACGGAATATACTGGTAGTAGTTACGGGCTGTGCCACCGTGGCCATGGGCAAGGCCGGGATGATGGTCCTCAAAGCCGCGGGCATGGCGGGCGAGGGTCTCAAGGCGGTCTGCGAATCCCTGGGTATCCCGCCCGTACTGCACGTGGGCAGCTGCGTGGATAATTCGCGCATTCTTCATCTGTGCGCCATGCTCGCGAAGGCGCTCGACGTTGATATCAGCGACCTTCCCGTGGCGGCCAGCGCCCCGGAATGGCACTCGGAAAAGGCTGCTGCCATTGGTCTGTATGCAGTGTCCAGCGGCGTCTATACCCACCTCGGACTACCGCCTAACATCCTGGGCAGCGAAATCGTGACCAAGCTGGCCCTGGAAGGGTTGGAGGGCGTGGTCGGAGCCGCGTTTGCCGTGGAATCCGATCCTTTTAAGGCCGCAGATCTTATAGACGAGCGTATCAAGGCCAAGCGAAAGGCACTTGGCCTGAGCGAATAGATCCTTAACTGAGTCGTAGGGGCACCTTACTCAGTGCGTGAGAAACGAAAATGATCTGTTTTTGAAGAAGCTTGAACGGATCGAAGCGGTTGGAGCAGCGTGAACATATCCTTCGCCGGCGCACCAGAGAAAATGTGGAATCGTTTTCCGGAGCAGGATAACAAATCAACATAGCACCCAACTATTTTTTAATGAATATCAGGTTTGGGGATCCTGACCGTCAGAATCGTGTATTTGACAGCAGTGGCAGCATTACGGTCATCAGAAGCGGAGTTGTCTTGTTTTCAACAACTATCCCATGAAAAACAGGAAGTAGCAAAATGGTGGGGAGCGTGTGAGTTATGATCAAAAAGTCTCGTATTATTATAAGATGGATATTTTTTATACTTATTTTTGTTGCTGTTATAAAATATGTTAACTTTGTTAACACCGGTCATGGACGGCCTGATATGATTGAGATTTTCTGTCCAATTGGTGGGTTTTACAGCATAATAATGTGGCTTAAAACAGGTCTTGTAGATCATATTCATCCGGCAGGCATGATATTTATTTTAGCAGGCAGTATTACCAGCCTTTTTTGTATGAAGGGGTTTTGTGGATGGATATGTCCTGTAGGCTCATTTTTAGATGGTTTAACTTTTATTCGAGAAAAAATAGTTGGACAAAATGTGCCCAATATCAATATGTCCTCCAAGTTCAAATTTATACTTGAAACTTTTCTTTCTTTAATCAAGTTTGGTGTTGTTATAATTTTGGTCTATCTTATTTTACGTCTTCCCGGACAGATAATGCCTATAATATATCAACGCTCTGTTCTTCCGGAAAATATAAGTTTATATCAATTTTGGATTGATATGTTTTATGGGAAACATAATTTAGCCTTAGGAATTATTGTAGGAATATTGATTTTATCATGCTTTATTCCACGATTTTGGTGTAGATATCTTTGTCCATTAGGAGCCCTTTATGGAATCCTCAATGTTTTTTCTTTATTGAGGATAAAAAAAGAAACTACTTGTATTGATTGTAAATTATGTGATGAGAAATGTCCTATGGGCTTGTCTGTTTATGCAAGTAAACTGCGTAACAATACAAGATGTATAGCATGTTTAAATGCGATGAGTGAATGTCCCAATAATAGTCTATATCTATCTTTTTTGGGTAGTTATAAAATTAAACCAATTGTCTATCCTTTAATTTTGCTTTTATTGTATTTAGGAATCATTGGATTTGCGGTAAAAAAGGATATGTGGGTTTCTAAACTAACTCCTCGTACGTATGCAAAAACATTTATGCAGTATGGCATAGTAAAACCCTGGATGATTAAATTGTTGAGCGAGGATGCAACGGGCGGATCTCATCCTGATTTCTGAGCTGTCCGCAAGGGTGTGGTTAAATAAGCGTTTACAGATTCACGATTACTGGTCAAATTTTCTTATACCAGACATTCATGCTTTCTATTTGGCCAGAAATATTTGTGTTATTAATAAGTCTTCCTCCGAAAATATATCCGCGTTTGGCGAAGGCTATATTCATTCCCGGGGACATGGCCCTTGCAATTGTGTATGCAAGTTGAAGGTTTTTAGATTTCATTACCTGTTCCATTTTTTTGAGAAGATGACAGGCAAAGCCATGTCCGCGCCATTCAGGAAGCGTGGCGAAGTCTGTCATCTCAGCATTTTTTGAGTGTTGGTCCATCTCTGTCGAAGAAAGGGCTACAAGTTGTCCAGAAGTCTCTATCCCGAAATATTCGACGTGCGTATTCATAGTGTCGCGTAAATATTCTGGATCATGGATTGGGAATGGATAAGTTGGAAATACTGTGCGATAAATTTTTGCCATAGCTTCAATATCATCAGGAATACATCGTCGGACAAGATATTTGTCAGGTAATGGTTCAAATCCGGGGTTTTCTTTTCTTAACTTGGCTATTTTCAGGATGTTGTCGAGTTCTTTACAATGTAGTTCTTGTTTGCGCGAGTTGTTTAAATAGTATCCAAGAAACTGAGCTTCTTGTGATCCCCGATAAAAAAATGGGATTCGAGCTTCTTGTTGAAAACCCATAGCTATGAATGGGGACGATTTTGAAGATGGAATCTTTGCAAATATTTTTGAATATCCTTTTTCTTGTGCAAGAATAATTAACTTGGATACAAGCTTTTCTGGGTCAGCGTTGCCAATATCCATCAAATAGATTCGATCATTAAATGAACCGTGTTGGAGTATGGATCCGCACAGATTTTCAATTTGATCATGATTGTTTATGTATACGTTACTCCGTTCCATTATAAAAATCCTTTACCGGATTTGGCATTTTAACCCGGCCTCTTAATCATGAAAGGCTAAATGCAGACATTTGGCAGGCTCTAAACCCGAATGCAGCTCAGGGGCCGGGGGAGGCTGTTGTGGCATAATTTTCAATAGTTGTGTCGCGAGCTTGCGTCAAGGTCTCTTTCTATTACCGCGCTTCACATGTGTCAACGGTAAGACAAAAGTGTATTAAAACAGGCCAAAAAATACCTGGTCCTACAAAGGCAGAGAGCAGAACAGGTTTGCGTGGTCTTGACACTGAAAAATTTTGTTGGTATAAGCTCGAAAAATTCGAATAGAAAATTTCAAATTTTAGGTGATGGGGTTCACCCATAAACGCCTGTAAAAGGCTAATGACTCCTGCAAGGTTGAAGGACGGAAAGGGAGTATGTGGACTGTCATCAACTATAAGTCTACAACTCCTGTCCGGAAAACCGGCAGGAGTTTTTTATTTCCCAAGGTGCCTTCCTGACCAAGACAAAAAGCTGACCAATTCGTCGTAACCGGTCACGATATCGTTTGATGTTTGGTGGAAACCTTCAATGGGATGCTGCTGCTCCGATATTGAAACAATTTTCCCAAATCCCCAAACCTTCATTAACCAGGAGGTCTTATGCTTCAGAAAATTGCCTTTAATGTCATTCAGGTTCTTGTGGTCATGGGCTTTTCTCCCCTTATTCAGGGCGTCCTGACCCGGTTGAAAGAGAGGGTGCAGTCCAAGAGGGGGCCCAGCATATTCCAACCCTATCGCGATATCTGGAAGCTCTTTCACAAAGACGAAGTGGTTTCTGACAAAAGCTCCTGGGTTTTTCGCGTCACCCCCTATGTGGCCTTTGTCGCTCCCATATTCGTAACCCTTCTCATACCGGTACTCACGGATTATCCGCTGTTTTTTGCCTTCATGGGTGACATGCTGGGGGGTGGCTTCATCCTGGCCCTGGGCGGTTTTTTCATCACCCTTGCGGCAGTGGACTCAGGCAACCCTTATGGCCCCATGGGCGCCAGCCGGACACGCATGGTGGGCTTCCTGGCGGAGCCGGTGTTCATGATCGTCTTTTTCACTGTCTCCTTTGTGGCAGGCTCCACAATTCCCTACATCGTACAAAAGGCCTGGGTGACTCCTGTGACCGACTTCCTGGCCCCTGCCCACCTCCTGGTGATCCTGGCTTTTGTCATGTTGATCCTTGCCGAGGCGGGACGTATCCCGGTGGACAACCCGTCGGGCCACTTTGAACTTGCCATGATTGATGAATCCAAGTTCCTGGAATATTCAGGCCGGGGCGCGGCGCTCATGAAGTGGGGGGGTGCCATGAAATTTTTTGTCCTCCTGTGCATCTTCCTGAACGTACTGGTCGCGCCCTGGGGCCTTGCCCATGAAAAGACCCTTTATGCGGTGCTTTTCGCCATTCCCTTGATCCTTTTAAAAATGCTGGGTTTTGTCATAATCCTCGTGATTATTGAGTCGTCTCTTTCAAAGCTCAGGCTTTTCCGGATAACAGACTTCCTGGTCTCCGCCTTCGTAACCTCGGTGGCGGCCATGATCAGCCAGATCGTCAGGTAGGAAAGGAAAAAGTATTATGACAGATCAAAACACGGCCTCCTTTGCGATAACCCAGGCAAACGCCCTTACCTGCGGCCTGTTCCTGCTTTCATCCTTTGGGATCGTGGCGGCGCGTCAGGTGCTGGCCTCCATAAGGATATTCGTCCTTCAATCCCTTTTTCTCGCGGCCTCCGCCCTGCTCCTGGGCATTCACCACGCATCCTTGCACCTCTACCTGGTTTCGGCAATCACCATTGTAACCAAGTGTTGCATAATACCCTATGTCCTCGCACGTCTGGTGGGGCAGGAACAGTACGCCTGCCGTGAACTATCCCAGGCCCTGAATATCCCATTTTCACTCCTTGTGGCCATGATCCTGTCGATATTTGCCTATTACATAGCCTCTCCGCTCCTGGTTGCGGGCGGAAACGTGTTTGCAAGGCTCAATCTTCCGGTAGGACTTGCGGGCCTGTTATTAGGTGCCCTTGCGCTTGGCACGCGCCGCGAGGCCATACCGCAGGTGATGGGCATCCTGGGCATGGAAAACGGGGCCTTCCTGGCAGGGATCTCCATTGCCCCTGACCTTCCCCTGATGGCAGAGTTGGCCGCGGCCTTTGACGTGCTGATCCTGGCAGTAGTCCTTGGGTTTCTTGCCAGGCATATCCATCAAAGCCTTGGCTCCACGGAAGTGGGGCTCATGGCCGATCTGAAGGAGGAATAATCAGCCATGGATCTCAAACTCTTTCTCCTGATTCCGGTAGTAGTGGCGATTCTTTCCCTGATCCCGTTCCCTCTGGCCTTTATAAGGTCTGCTACCCTGACAGGCGGACTTATCTGCCTGGGCCTTGCCGCTGAGATCTCCAGGGAGGTTATCAGTTCGTCCGGCCCGGTTTATTCGGGTTCGTGGCTTTTTTGTGACGGTCTCGGGGCCATCATAATCCTCCTGGTGGCCTTTGTGGGGGTAACAGCATCCATCTTTTCCTGGGGATATATAAAAGATAGCACCTCTCCAAAAGGGGTATTGCAGGTAAGGAGATATTACACCCTTTTCAACCTCTTTCTCTTTTCCATGTACGCCATTCCTCTTCTCAGGCACCTGGGCCTTATCTGGGTGGCAGTGGAAATGACCACCCTTATGTCGGCCTTTCTGGTTGGATTTGGAGACACGCCCAAGGCCCTTGAAGCGGCCTGGAAATACGTGATACTTACCTGCATGGGCGCTGCTGTCGCCCTCTTCGGTATACTTCTTCTCTACTGGGCCAGACGACTTTCCGGTCCTGGCCCGTTTACCTGGCAGGGTCTCATCTCTTCTCCGACCCCCATGTCACCGGCTATTGTCAGGGTTGCCTTTATCCTCATTCTGGTGGGACTGGGCACCAAGGTCGGACTTGTGCCGCTTCACACCTGGCTCCCAGATGCGCACAGCCAGGCCCCCTCCCCGGTCTGCGCACTCCTTTCAGGCGTGGAGACTACCACGGTCCTGTATATCATCCTGCGGCTTATCCCCATCCTTTCGCGCCTTCCCTCTGTCCATAGCGATACCTGGTTCATGGGCGCAGGCCTTTTGTCCGCCGGTGTCGCGGCCTTCTTGTTGCTTCAGGTCAGAGACTATAAGCGTCTCTTTGCCTTTTCCACCATTGAACACATGGGTATCATCCTGTTCGCGGCAGGTCTTTACGGGACCGAAGCCGGATTCGGTACCATGTACCAGGTAATCTCCCATGCCATGACCAAGTCCTTCTGTTTCCTTGCCGCCGGGACCGTGCTCACAGCGGTGGGGACCAGAAAGATAGATTCCGTGCGTGGGCTTGCCAGGGCCGCGCCGGTGGCCGGGGCGGCCCTGATTTTCGGCGCCCTTGCCATTGCCGGCGCGCCGCCCTTTGCGGTCTTTATTGGTGAATTTTCCATAATCCGGGCCGGGCTTTCCACGGGTCATTTTATTGCCACGGGTCTCCTCGCTGCCTTTATCGTCCTGGCCTTCTGCGGCATCATGACCAGGGTGAACCGGATGGTCTTCGGAAAACCGGACGAAAACGATGGAAAAGGACCGAAGACCCTACCGGTCTCTAACCTGGCAGCCCTCATCATTGCGGGCATTCCGGTAATACTTCTCGGACTATATGTCCCTGAACCGATCCAAAAACTCATCGGGCTGGCGGCATCTGCCATCTGGAGGTGAAAACATGAGATATCATGAACAGATATCCCGCTTCAAGAAGTGGCAAAAAGATCCCGCTTCCTCTGGAATTGACGGCCTTTCCATCAATTTTGACCAGGATATCCCGGCCCTGTGCCTTAAATGCCCGGCTGACCGGATTCTGGAAGTCGCATCCATCCTCCAGGAAGGACGCCCGGTATTTGCCTCCCTGGTAGTGGAAGAGGACGGCGGGGACTGGAACCTTGGATATTTTTTTTACGGAGATAGCAATGAAGGACTCATCCGTCTTGGCACCAGTGTCCCCAAAAACAGGCCCCAACTTTCCAGCCTGAGTCACCTGTTACATGCAGTGGACTGGCATGAGCGTGAAGTGGAAGATCTCTTTGGCCTTGTCTTTGAAGGACATCCAGGCCTGGGGGACTTTGTGCTCCACGAGGAGTGGCCAGAGGGGATAAATCCCATGAAACAGGGATTTGATGCCCTCACCCCCTATCCCCACAGGGAGGTGAGCCCCAGGTGGAGACCCGTTTCTCTGGTCCGGGCCAGGGGGGCCTTCATGATGCCCATTGGACCGGTATATTCAGACTATGCCGAGTCCGCGCACTTTCTCCTGGAGACCGTGGGGGAGGATGTCATCCGGACCATCGTCCGTCTGTTCTATAAATACAGGGGGGTGGAGAAGATAGCCCAGACGAGGACTGTCAGCGAGGCGCTTCTGTTAAGCGAACGTTTTACCGGCACATCGGCCTTTGCCCATTCCCTTGCATTCTGCCAGGCCATTGAACGGCTGTGGAAATGCAAGGTTCCGGACAGGGCCGTGGCACTGAGGACCTTTATGGCGGAGATCGAACGCTTCAGGCACCACGTGGCCGCGGTAGCCGCTATCGCAGCCTCCACTGGTCTTGGCGTGGCCACGAGCCAGGCGGCCATCATGGAAGAGGAACTTCTGCGGCTTTCCTGCAGGTTAACCGGTCACCGTTATCTGTTCGGCCTCAATCTACCCGGGGGATTGAGTCTTGATATCTCCGATCCGGATCTCCGAGGCGCGGTACGGGAAGCAAGGGAAGTTCTCCAGAGGTTCCAGGACCTAAGACGTCTCCTAACCTATACCAGCAGCTTTCTGGACCGGATCGAACAGGTGGGGACTGTTTCACGTGAATGTGCCCGTACCACCGGCCTGGTCGGGCCAGTGGCCAGGGCCTCGGGTATTGTAAAAGATATAAGAAAGGTCCTTCCCTATGCCCTGTATAAGGACCTTGAATTCGCCTGTCCAAACGAGAAAGAAGGAGACGGTTATGCCCGGTTGAGGATCCTCTTCGATGAATGTAAAGAGTCAGTAAAGATCTTGGATTCGATAGCAGGCAGGCTCCCCGGAGGTCCGGTTCGAACAAAACAGATGGAACCGCGGCCCGGAGCGGCCATGGGATGGGTAGAGGCACCCATCGGGGCCGCGTTTCACTGGGTGAGGACCGGAAAGGATGGACGGATCGAACGTTATCGCATCTCTCCTCCGTCCTTTTTAAACTGGCACGGGTTTCACCTGGCGGCAGAGCGATTCGCCTTTCAGGATTTCCCCATAATCCTTGCCACGTTTGGTCTCTCGGTTGCGGAATCAGATAGATAGTAGGGAGTGATCAGTTACGACAGGAGAAGGATCATGACAAAATGGATACTAAAAGGCCTTGCTACTGGAATAAAAACCACCGCTTATCCCTCGGTCCCGGAGACGGCACCAGGGGTAAGCCCTGGAAGACCCGGGACCACATATTTTGCGGACAAAGACATGGAGCTGATAAAACATTGCCCTGCCAAGGCGCTTTTTGGCAAAGCAGGATCAGTCCGCGTGGACTACCGGCGCTGCATCCACTGTTTTCAATGCACAAGGACCGAAGGGTATCCATCGATTGATTGGGAAGACGGCTTTGAATGGGCTTCCCTTGCAGGATATCCGGAAAGAGACCAGGTGTCCATCACCCCGCTGGGCAGGCCGTTCAGTCGCTCTGTCCACATCAGGATAGTGGACGCCGGGGCCTGTGGGGCCTGTATGAGTGAAATAGCCCAGCTCGGAAAGCCCTATTACAACTTTCACCGTCTGGGCCTGTTCGTGACCCCTACCCCGAGAAAGGCCGACATCCTTCTTGCGGTAGGCCCTCTTACGGATCACATGCGCCTTGCCCTCCAGAAGACCTACGAGGCCATGCCTTCTCCCAGGCGGGTAGTGGCCGTAGGGACCTGCGCCCTTTCCGGTGGTCCCTTTGGTCCCAGTTTTATCTCAGGAGCGGGGATCCATGAGACCATCCCGGTAGACTTTTCCGTGCCGGGTTGCCCCCCGCCTCCCCTTGCCGTCCTCCACGGATTACTTCTTGCGGCGGGAAGGGCCGAACCGGTCCCGCTCAAATCCAGGGATAGCGCCAGGGACAATCCGGGAAAGGAGGTGAGGTGATGCATCCTGAATCCCTTGTTTTGCTGATTTTAGCGCTCTGCGGCTTCGGTGTCTTCCTTTCCCTCATTCTCCCGGATCGCTTTAATCGTACTGTGCTTGCATTGATCGGGATGCTTGAGGCCGCAGCCATGCTCATGGCAGGTGCCGGCCTGCTCCTGCGGGGAATGTCCTTTCACCTTTCCCTCTGGCAATTTCCAACCCTGGGCACTCTGTCTATCGAGGGAGACGCCCTCTCCGGGGTTTTTCTTTCAGTTACCGCCATAGTGTTGTTTGCGGCATCCCTCTACGCAACAGGCCAGATCAAAAAATATCTGGGACGTTACAGCATAAGACGTCTTGCCATATATCTCCACCTCCTGACCGCGTCCATTGTCCTCATCCTGACCGCAGCAGACGCCCTTTTGTTTCTTCTTTCCTGGGAGACCATGTCCATCCTCTCCTACCTGCTCGTGAACTATGAATATGAAAAGAAGGAAACCCCCAAGGCAGGTCTCCATATGCTTGCCATGAGTGAGGTCGGTACTATGGCCGTTGCCATTGCCTTTCTGCTACTTGCCAAAGGGGGCGGGGGATTTGAATTTTCCGCTATGAAGGCCACCTCGGCGGCACTGAGTCCTGCGGTCAGATGGACGACGTTTCTCCTCGTCTTTTTCGGATTCGGTGTAAAGGCAGGGCTGTTTCCGGTAAACTCCTGGTTGCCACGGGCATACGGCGTGGCCCCCAATGTCTTTACAGCCATCCTGGCCGGAATCACCTTGAACCTGGGCATATACGGCATAATCCGCCTATTCCCCGGCCTGATGCCTATGAACACCCCATGGCCAGGTCTGTTAATGCTCATTACCGGGTCAATCAGCGCCATTCTGGGGATACTCTACGCCACAAAGGAAAATAACCTCAAGGTCCTGCTTGCCCACAGTTCCATAGAAAACGCCGGCATAGTAATAGCGGCCTGGGGGGCCGGCCTTGTATTTCTGGCCCAGGGCCACCGCATCATTGCAGGCATGGCCTTCATCACCTCCCTGTATCACATGGCCAACCACTCCCTATACAAGGGACTCCTTTTTTTAGGGGCGGGCAGCGTGGAGTCCGGTTCAGGAGAGCTGGACCTCGACCGTCTGGGCGGTCTTATACGGAGGATGCCATGGACCGCCCTCTTTTTCCTGGCAGGTTCCCTGTCTATCGCAGCCCTTCCGCCATTTAATGGTTTTGTGAGCGAGTGGCTCACTCTCCAGACGCTTCTCCAGGCACCAGCAATCAACAGCCTTGAAATAAAGGTCGCCTTTGCGCTTTGTGGAGCCGTATTAGCGCTTACAGCCGGTCTTGCGGTGACCTGTTTTGTAAAGGCATTTTCCATGGCCTTCCTGGGGACAGCAAGGTCCGGCAGGGCCAGAAAGGCCGCAGAGGTGCCATTTACCATGCGGGCTCCTATGGGCGTCCTGGCGTTTCTCTGTCTTCTCATGGGGATTTTACCCACCTACGTGATCCCTACCCTGGACCGGGCCGTAAGTCCCATGGTCCATGAGTCTGTTACCCAGGCACTGGTGCCACCTTTCTTCACACCTAAAGAAACGCATGAAAAACTACCTGAAAATTTCATCGCAGATTTTCATGACCTCGGGGCACAGGTGGGAAAGGATGTGCTTCCGGGAAGAGGCCTTGTGGTCCTCCACCGGGGCGGTAAGAAAAATCCCGTGGTCTTTGCCATGTCCACATCTTACACGTTGGCCGTGCTGTTACTGCTCCTTGCAGGGACATATCTTGCGGCCAAGGCCCTTTCAACCGGAAGGGTGGTCAGAAAAAGGACGGCATGGGACGGGGGGCTACGCCGATTATTTTCACGAATGACCTATACCGCCACCGGTTTTTCAAATCCCGTAAGGGTAATCTTTGAGGCCGTTTTTCATCCCACCGAGACCGAAGACGTAAAGGGGGAGTCAGTAGTCCGTCATTTTCGAACCGCCATTATCAGAGAACGAAGGGAAACTCACATTGTGGAAAGGATCTTTCTTGTGCCGGTAGTATCGGCCATGCGCTCCCTGTCCACACTCTTTGCCCGGATGCACAGGGGCCGGGTCAACCTGTATGCTGGTTATGTTCTGATGTGTCTGGTACTGGCCCTGATTTTTATAAAAACATTGGAGATTTTGCAGTAAAAATAGCTTGATAGTACATGTTACAAGGTATCTGGTAAAGATTATAAGAGATTCATAATTCCATGTTGTTATGAATGAAGGCATAATCCGGGATCATAGTTCCCTTGCTATTGTGTACATCCACCTCAGCCACGGGAAATACAGGATGCCTGTGCAGTAAAGCCAGAAGAGTGTTTTTATCACGACAATAGCTGCCGCGGCTATGACAGCGGCCATTGAAAGCATGATATCTATCCGGCTGTAACGGAGTTCCCTCAGGTATGTCCTGGGCAGGTTAGGATTAAATGCCCTGCTTTCACAGGAGGCTCCGAGGGTGGCAGCCCTCTTTACTGATCTTGCCAATACAGGAGTCAGGATATTTATGGCGCTTCTTAAGGTGTGCCTGCCCAATCTTACGGTATCCGCGCCCCTCAGTCTCTGGACGGCAATAACCGTAAAGAGCTCTGATACCAGGACTGGCAGGAATCTGACCGAGGTGATGAACATAAAGGCCATCCCGTAAGGCACCTTGAGCCTGACCAGGCCCAGCAGCAGGTCCCTCGGTTCAGTGGTCCAGGCGATAAGAAGGCCTGAGGCAATCATTGTGGCAAACCTCAGCCCCTGGGCCAGGCCATAGAGAAGTCCTTCCTTATAAAGATAAAGACCTCCTGTCACCCGGCCAAGGACAGGGAAATCCACGGGGATAATGGTCAGGATGACCGTTCGGGGCCATTGCCTGTAAAACATAGCCTGGGAAAGGACCATTCCCCACAACCCTATCAGTACAATCAGAAAGATTACCTTGTACTTATTCAGTTCAAACCTGGCCAGGAGATAGGACGGGATAAGGAAGATAGATAACAGCAAAAGGTGCTCTGGTTTATCCAGGCTTATAGCTATTGTCCCGATGCTTAAAAGAAGGAGAAGCTTTGTCCTTGGATCCAGACGGTATATAAATGAGTCTCCCTTTTCCACTACGGTGAGGGTTCTTATCCTGAACACGCCGCCTCCCCAACCAGGTCCTCTATACAAAAGGCCTCAATGCCCAGAAGTTCACCGATCTTGAAAGAGACAGGGGGCCTCAGATTGGCCTTTTTTAATGTCTCAGCCTCTTTTATGATCTTTCTGGGCGGGCCATCGGCTATTATCTTCCCGTTATTCATTACCAGGAGCCTGTCCGAATATCTTATGGCCGCCTCAATATCATGGGTTGTAAAAAGGATAGTGATTCCCTTTCCTGACAACTCGTAAAGGTATCTTAGCAGGCTGTCACTGTTGGATTTGTCCTGGCCTGAGGTGGGCTCATCAAGGAGGATCACCTCCGGTTGCATGGAGGATATCGACGCCAGTGCCACCCTCAGCCGTTGTCCGCCGCTCAGGGAAAGAGGATTCTCGTCCCTCAGCCCGGCTATACCCATGGCATTCATGGCATCTTCCACCTTCTGCCTGAGTTTCGTCTCTCCAAAATGAAGCATCCGCGGGCCAAAGGCTACCTCCTTCCACACGGTCTCGTTAAAGAGCATCAGGGTAGGGTCCTGGAAGGCGATCCCTACCATGCCGGCTAACTGCCTGGCTTCCAGCTTGCGCGTATCTCTGGCAAGGACGGTTACACGGCCCCTTGAGGGCTTCAGGAGTGCTGCGAAATGGAGCAGCATGGTCGATTTCCCCGAGCCATTATTCCCCATCAGGGAGACAACCTCTCCCTTCCTGATGTTGAGGTAGATGTCTTCCAGGACAAAACCGGCCCTCCTGTCGTATTGGAAAGAGACCCCTTCCATCTCCAGGGCCGTCTCGTCCGAATCCTCTTTTTCAGGTGTTTCAGGTGAAGCGTGGTTACTTGATGGCGCGACGGCAGGCCTGATGCCAGCGTTTATCCCCTTCTTAATTTCTTCCATGGTCAGGGCCACCTTTTTGAACCCCATGGCATGGGAAATTTCCGCACTTTCAGGGACTCTTAATCCAAGTTTCTTGAATACATCTATCCTTTCAAATGCCGCTCTTGGCTCTTCATCCAGGACAATCCGGCCTTTTTCCATGATCATGATCCGGTCTGCCAGGTGAGCTACCTCATGGATCCGGTGTTCGACCAGAATCACTGTCATACCGTTGTCATTCAGTGTCCTGATGGTCTTCAGAACCTCAGTGCTTCCTCGCGGGTCCAACTGGGCAAGGGGCTCATCAAGGATGAGGATATCAGGGGACATGGACAGGACCGAGGCGATGGCCAGCCTTTGTTTTTCTCCACCGGAGAGCATGTGGGTGCCCCTGTGATGGAATTCGTCCAGACCAACAAGTTTCAATGCCTTGTCTATGCCCTGTCTTATCATCTTTCTTGGCAACGCCAGGTTTTCAGGCCCAAAGGCCACCTCGTCCTGCACAACCGTGGAGAATATCTGGTCATCCGGATTCTGGAAGATCAGGCCCACCTTCCGGCTCAGAGTGAATATGTCGGTTTTCCTTGTATCCAGGCCGTTTATTTCTATCTTTCCTTCCATCCTGCCGCCCATAAGATGCGGGATAAGGCCGTTTATGGCCTTTAACAGGGTGCTTTTTCCACAGCCTGTCGGCCCGGTAAGAAGGACAAGTCCACCTTCGGGGACCTCTGCGCTCAGGTCCTTTATGGTAGAGACAGATCTGCCGGGATAGGTATAGGTAAAATTTTCAATTTTAATCATGCTAAACCACGGATACTGCCTTGAGTCTGTTCCCTAATCTGAATCCAAAGGGAACAGCCAGCAATGTAAACAGGAACCCATTGATAATAAGGTAGGTGCCAATGTACCAGTTGGCATAATAGATTCTGTAAAAAAGCATGCTTAGATTAAAGAAAACAAAACTCAGACCGGTATCTGCAATGGCAAGAATGAAGGCGACAAGCGCAATCCGGCGCCGGTCAAATTTTTCCTTTCCTCTTGAGATACCTGACAGATAGACTGCCCCTTCCAGGACTGTGGCCATTGTTGAATAATAGATGATTGCAAGTGGATTAAACTCCCCAAGGA
>JALVVK010000043.1 GCA_027023445.1 Deltaproteobacteria bacterium
GATATGCTTCAGGGTATCAGGCATCTTCCGCCCCATCATCCTGCGACTTCCTGCAATGTAGAGGCAATCCCGGACAGGATGGTGGCCATAAGATACGCGGCGTCCGTGTCGCGCAGGGGGGACTGCCTGGTGGTCGCGGGCAAGGGACACGAGACATACCAGATCCTGGGCGGCAGACGGATTCCCTTTGATGACCGTAAGGCCCTTGCCTGCGCGTTGATCGAACGGGAGGCAATCAGGTTTGCCGAAATTATTGAGGCCATTGGAGCCGAGCTGGTTTCAGGCGATCCCTCCCTGGTTTTCAAGGGGGTATTCACGGATTCCCGCTCAAAACAGCCTGGTTCCATGTTTGTTGCCCTCAAGGGTGAACATTTTGACGGGCATGAATTTGCACATGAGGCCCTTGCGAATGGAGCCGGCGCCCTGCTTGTTTCCAGACTGCCTTCCGGTATCCCGGAGGGATCTAATCCGCTGATACTTATGGTTCCTGATACGCTCAGGGCCCTTGGCGATCTCGCCGCCTGGTACCGCCGGCGCATCGGCGCAAGGGTCGTTGGAATAACGGGCAGCTGCGGCAAGACATCCACCAAGGAGCTGGTGGCCTCGGTGTTAGGTTCAAGGTGGCGTGTGGCAAAGACCATGGGCAATTTTAATAACCTTATAGGCCTGCCCCTGAGCATACTCCAGGCACCTTTGGGAACCGAGTGGCTTGTGCTGGAGATGGGCATGAACAGGTCTGGTGAAATCCGCAGGTTGTGTGAGATTGCATCTCCGGATGTGGGGTTGATCACAAATATCAGGCCCGCCCATCTTGAGGGCCTTGGTGATCTGGCGGGCATAGCCAGGGAAAAGGGGGAACTGTTCCGCTCACTTCCCAGGGATGGGATCGCCGTAGTGAACATGGATGATTCAAACTGTGTCCTCGCGGCCTCCTCCGCAGACAGAAATCCGTTGACACGCGTGACATACAGCCTTGAAGATGCGGCCGGCGCCGATGTGCGCTGCACGGGGACGAAAACACGAAAGGACCGGACGTTTATCAATGTTCTGCATGACGGGCAGTCTGTTGAGGTGGAAAGCCGGCTGCCGGGAAGGGCAGGCGCCCAGAATGTTCTCGCTGCCTATGCCCTTGGATACGCCGTGGGGCTTTCAGGGAAAGAAATTCTTCGCGGGCTGAAAGGCGTGGAGCTTCCTGAGCACAGATTCGCCTTGCTGTCTTTGCCTGGTGGGTGGAGGGTCATTGATGATGCCTATAATGCCAATCCCGCCTCCATGGATGCGGCCCTGGAAGCCCTTGTCCAGTTGACCGGGACAGGGAAAAAGGCGGCGATACTGGGAGACATGCTGGAGCTTGGCAGGGATGCCGGAGAGTTTCACCGTATGCTTGGAATATCTGTCGCCCGTGCAGATCTGGATCTGGTGGTTTTTGTGGGACGGTTCGCCGGTGAGAGCAGGGATGGCGCCGTTGATGCCGGCATGGAGAGAGACAGGATAGTATGTTTTGAGAATACGAAGGACCTCTGTGGTTTGCTCGAGACTACGGGTGTTTCTTTTTTCCCCTCTCCATCCACCGTTCTCGTCAAGGGATCAAGGGCCATGGGCCTTGAAAGATGCGTAAAGATTATCTCTGATATTTTGTCGGGCCGCTGTGATGTGAGACAGGAGCCTGTCGGTGCGCTTTCTGGGGTCGGCAGCCGTGTTGCGGGTGGAGGTGTCTGACATGTTCTTTCATCTTCTGTATCCGCTTCATGATATCTGGTCAGTATTCAATGTGTTCCGGTATATTACCTTCCGGACGATTTATTCCGCTGTAACCGCGTTGGGCCTGGTGCTTTTCCTGGGGCCATGGTTCATCCGCAGGATGCGGGTTATGCAGTTGGGTGAAGTGATACGGGAGGATGTGCCGGAAAGTCATAGAAACAAGGCGGGAACCCCGAGCATGGGGGGGGTCCTGATTTTAGGCGCTATCCTGTGTTCCACTTTTCTGTGGGCGGATTTAACCAATATCTATGTGTGGATAGTGATTATGGTATCCGCCGGTTGCGGCCTGATAGGTTTTATAGATGATTACCTGAAGATCAAAAAGATCAGAAAAGACGGAATGGCCGGGAGATGGAAACTCGCGGGGCAGGCCGTTCTTGTGCTGGCGGCATCATATCTGGTTGCAATTCATGGGGCGTGGGATACAAGGCTGAGCCTTCCCTTTTTAAAATATGTTCATCCTGATCTGGGTGTTTTCTATGGTGTTTTTGCCCTGATTGTCGTGCTGGGGGCATCCAATGCCGTTAATCTTACGGATGGCCTGGATGGCCTGGCCACGGGCCCTTTTGTGGTGGCGTCTGCGGTTTATGCTCTTTTTTCGTACCTGGCCGGACATGCCGCCATGGCCAGGTATCTGCAGATTTCATATGTTCCGGGCGTCGGGGAGCTGGCCGTGATCTGCGGGGCCATGGTTGGGGCAGGGCTTGGATTCCTTTGGTATAATGCGTATCCCGCTGAGATTTTTATGGGGGACGTGGGATCCCTGTCCCTTGGAGGCGCCCTGGGCTCGGTGGCTGTTTTGTGCAAACAGGAGATTCTTCTTGTTCTGGTTGGCGGGGTTTTCGTGGCCGAGGCCGTGTCTGTCATCCTCCAGGTGGGATATTTCAAGATGACCGGTGGCAGGAGAATCTTTCGCATGGCCCCGCTTCATCATCATTTTGAACTCATGGGATGGGCTGAACCCAAGGTGATAGTCAGGTTCTGGATCGCATCCGTCCTGCTCGGGCTTGTGGCGGTAAGTACCCTGAAGTTGAGGTAGCGAGGAAAATGGATTTTACCGGGTCCCGGATAACCGTTATCGGCGCAGGAGTTTCTGGAAGGGCCGTGGCCGGATGGCTGGTGTCAGAGGGCGCGCGGGTGGTTTTAAGCGATGCGAAACCTCTCGGCGCCTGGCCGGGAGATCTTGTTTCATGGTGCCGGGAACATGGGGTGGAGACAGAGGCCGGCGGACACAGCCCTGAGTGCCTGTCAGGTGCAGACATGGTAGTGGCCAGCCCCGGCGTCTCACCTGCTTCTGCCATCCTGGCCCGGGCTGCGGAATGCGGGGTGCCTGTTGTAGGTGAACTTTACCTGGGACTGTCCATGTGGCCCGGTCCTGTAATCGGCATCACCGGCACCAATGGCAAGACAACAACCACGTCCCTTGTGGCGTGGATGCTCAGGACATCAGGGGTGGAGGCGGCAGCCCTGGGAAACATTGGAACCCCTGTCTGCGGGCTGATCGGCAGGGTATCTACTGAAACCGTGGCAGTGGCAGAGGTGAGCAGCTTTCAGCTTGACTACTTTCCGGATACAGGCCCAGCCGGACTTGAGAGGCCGCGATTTAATGGCGTGGCCTGGTTGAATCTCGCGCCGGATCACCTGGACCGCTACGGCACGTTTTCAGCTTACGGCAGGAGCAAGGCCCGCATCCTTAATTTCCAGTCCGAAGAGGACTGGGCCGTATTTAATGCCCATGACAGTGCCTTAAACCGTTGGACAGATGTGTCCCGTGCCACGAAGTTTTTCTTTGGAAAGGGAAAGGGGACGGTGCCTGGCGCCTGGCACCTGGATGGCGGTATTGAGTTCGCCGGGCATGACGGCAGCCTTGAGACCTATACCCTGGACAGATGGTCCCTGGTTGGAGAACATAACCTGGAAAATCTCTGCGCGGCCATACCCCTTGCCAGGCGCTGCGGGGCGTTCCGGGAGGGGATACAAAGGGCGATAGATTCTTTTGTTCCTCCTGCTCATCGAATATCCCTGGTGGCACGGGTGGGCGGGGTGAGTTATTACGATGATTCAAAAGCCACAAATGTGGCCTCTGTAATCCGGGCGCTTTCATCCGTTCCCGGGCCGAAGATCCTGATAGCAGGAGGGCGGGGTAAGGGAGAGGATTATCAGCCGCTTGCCGCTGAGGCTGCCCGGAGTGGCGTCAAGGCCGCCATTGTTTTTGGCGAGGAGGCAGGCCGTATGGGTGAGGTTCTTGAACCGGTGACGCGCGTGTTTTTTCTGTCCATGAATGGAAATGGCGGAGAGATTGTAAGGGAGGCGGTTGAGCGGGCACAAAACATGGCGGAATCAGGCGATTCGGTTCTGCTGTCTCCCGCCTGTGCCAGTTTTGACCTTTTTGAAAATTATCAGGAACGCGGCAGGGTCTTTGCCAGCGCGGTTCTTGATCTGGAGGATCGATGAGAACAGGAAGCGGTCCCTTGAGGCTTGTAATAGCTGGTGGAGGCACCGGAGGGCATGTGTTCCCGGGTATCGCTGTTGCCGAGGCACTGGCGGGGCTTGTCCCGTTACAGGTGATGTGGATCGGTACGGGCAGGCCTGTGGAGGCCGATGCCCTGAAGGGCAGGGGTTGGGATCACAGGGTGCTGATGGTCAGGCCGCTTGCCGGCAGGGGGATTTCAGAGCGCCTTTTTTCTCTGGCCTGTCTGCCTCTGGCTATAGCACGGGCGATGAAAATGCTTCATGCCTTCCGGCCTCATGCGGTATTCAGCGTCGGGGGCTATGTGGCGGGACCGATCATGGTTGCCGCAAGACTCATGAAGATACCCTGCGCCCTTCACGAGCAGAATGTGACACCCGGCATGACCAATCGTCTGTCCGGCCGTTTCGCGGACATGGTATTCGTGAGCTTTGAACAGACCGGAAAGGCCTTTCCCGGACGCAGGGTAAGGTGCAGCGGAAATCCGGTGAGGCGGGAGATACTGGATGCCGCAGACATGGAACCGAAAGGGGGGCGGAGACGTGCCGGGGAGTACAGGATACTGGTGCTTGGAGGAAGCCAGGGGGCAAGAGGAATCAATACGGTGGTAAGTTCCGCCCTTTTGCTTTTATGGAATTCAGGGGTAAAAATCCGGGTGGTGCATCAGAGCGGTTCCGAGGGCGTGGAGCAGCTCAGGACGGCCTACAGGGAGGCGGGGCTTGGCGCCGAGGTAAGATCGTTTATTTCGTCCGTGGGCAGGAGGCTTGCCTGGGCGGATCTTGTCATAGCAAGGGCCGGCGCCGGGACGGTGTCAGAACTCGCGGCAGTGGGGAAGGCCTCTGTCCTGATTCCCTATCCCCATGCGGCGGCAGGGCACCAGGAGTTTAACGCAAGGGAGTTTGCCCGGGCCGGAGCGGCTGTTTATTTCAGGGAAGAGGATATCGGAGCGGTAAAATTGTCTGCCGCCATCCAGGAGCTTTTAGACGATAAGGACAGGCTTTGGAACATGGCCCTTAATGCCAGGCGCATGGCAAAACTGGACGCGGCCGGGATCATAGCCAGGGATCTTCTGGGGCTGTGCGGATTTGAGTCAGGCGCGGAAAAGCGTGGATGCGGGACGCGGGATTGTAGTGAATGTGGGAAATCAGCGGATAATGGAGTGGTGAATGTACAAAAAGCAGCATATTCATTTTGTGGGGATCGGGGGAATAGGCATGAGTGGCCTTGCCCGGGTCCTCTTGGATCTTAAATACCGTGTGACAGGCTCTGATCTCAGGCGCACCGAGATTACAAGGTCGCTTGAGGCAGGGGGTGGCACCATATACCAGGGCCACGCGCCTGAAAACGTGCTTGGCGCGGATGTGGTGGTGGTATCATCAGCGGTCAGGGAGGATAATCCCGAGGTGCAGGCCGCAAAGGCCGCAAGGATTCCTGTTATACCCAGGGCGGAGATGCTTTCCGAGCTCATGAGGCTTAAGAGATTTGGAATCGCCGTGGCGGGCGCCCATGGAAAGACCAGCACCACCTCCATGGTGAGTTCCGTTCTTGAGGCAGGGGGCAAAAAACCCACTGTCATCATAGGCGGAAAGGTGAATAACCTTGGAACAAACGCCAGGTGGGGAGACGGGGACTTCCTGGTGGCAGAGGCGGACGAGAGTGATGGAAGTTTTCTGAGGCTTACCCCGAGCATCTCGGTTGTGACCAACTTAGACCTGGAGCATATGGATTATTACAGGGACATGGATGACATATGCCGGACATTTGAGGATTTCCTGGACCGGGTGCCATTTTACGGCCTTAATGTTCTCTGCGGGGACGATCCTCATATTAGAAAGATGCTGCCGGACCTCAAGAAACGTTATGTGACATACGGCATAACCGACGGGGTCAATCTCAAGGCCATGGATATTGTGGCCAACGGCCTGGAGACCTCTTATGCCTTGAGCTTTGATGGTAGAAGATTGGGAGAGATAAGACTCCGGGTGCCTGGAATGCACCACGTGAAGAATTCCCTGGCAGCCGTTGCCGTGGGCCTGGAGCTGGAAATTCCGTTTGATGATATACAAAAGGGGCTTGCCGCCTATGATGGGGTTGGAAGACGTTTTGAGGTGCTGGGCAGTTTTCGTGGTATTACCGTGGTGGATGACTATGGCCACCATCCCACGGAAATCAGCGCTACCCTGCAGGCCATGAGACAGGCCTGGCCCGATTCCAGGCTGGTGGTCCTTTTTGAGCCGCACAGGTTTACCCGGACAAGGGCACTTATGGATGAGTTTGTAAGTGTTTTTGGCAGCGTTGACCTGTTATGGATTACGGAAATTTATCCTGCGAGTGAAGCGCCTATTGTGGGTGTTAGCGGTGAACGCCTGGCAAGAAACGTACGGAAACGATGGGGAGGACAGGTTAATTATGTGGAAAAGACAGAGGACCTGCCGGCCGCAGTGCTTCCGTTTCTTCAGCCTGGAGACGTGGTGCTTACCCTTGGGGCTGGCAGCATAGGTGGAGTGGGGCGCAGGATATTAAACGCGCTTGCGCATGAGGAGGCCGCGGTTGCCCTGTAAGGATCTGAAAAACATTCCCGGACTGAGGGTTCGGACAGACCTGCCCCTTGCCGGATTCACCAGCTTTCGTATCGGCGGGCCGGCCCGGTGTTTCCTTGTGCCCGGGGACCTTTTATCCCTGGAAAATACCCTGGAGTACCTTCACGGGCATGATATCCCCTTTTATGTCATTGGCCAGGGTACCAACCTGCTTGTCAGCGACAGGGGGGTGAAAACCGTTCTTTCGCTCAGTGGGCTGACGAGTATGACCTGTGTTCCGGATTCCGGTTCATCAGGGCGTGTCCTGGTCAGCGCGGATGCGGGTGTAAAGATAAGACGCCTTCTGGCCTGGGCGGTTAGATCCGGCCTGGGCGGACTGGAGAATCTGGCCGGCATACCGGCCAGCCTTGGAGGGGCCGTGCGGATGAACGCGGGAAACAGGCACGGAGCCATAAACGAGGTGCTTACACATGTGAGGCTTACGGGTGCCGGGGGAAGCCGATGGGTGCGGGCTTCTTCACTTCGTGCGGATTACCGAAGCCTGACCACTCCCCGGGGGGTTCTGATATCCGGTGCAAGGCTGTCCCTGATATCCGGTGCAAGGGAATCTTTGAGCCTGCGGGTGCGGCGTATCATGGCGGCAAGAATCCATTCCCAGCCCCTGGGGATGGCCAGCGCCGGATGCGTTTTCAAGAATCCGGCGGGTGATTCCGCGGGGCGTTTGATAGACATGTGCGGGCTGAAGGGAAAAAGTGCGGGCGGTGCCAGGATTTCTCCCAAGCATGCCAATTTTATAGTCAATACCGGCTGCGGCAAGGCTGTTGATGTCGCCCGGCTGATGGCCTTTGCGAGGGAGCAGGTCTGCACTCTTACGGGCATTGAGCTTGAACCTGAGATTTCCATATGGGGTGAGGATGTCAAGGAAATATTCAATTAGGTCAGGAAGATCTGTAGTCCGTTCCCCAAAATGGGGGCGGTTTAAGTGGAATCCCCGGCTGGTGTTGCGTGTGGCGGGCGGGGTACTGGCCGCGGCCGCGATTTGTCTGGTCTTTTTCCTGGCGAAGGAGTGGCTGTATGATACAGATCTTTTCCGGCTTACCAGGGTGGAAATCCACGGGAACCGGCATGTAAATCAGGACATGATCCTTAAGACATGCAATCTGAGGGCCGGAATAAATCTTTTGTCACTGGACACGGATCAGCTGCAGGGGAACATAGAATCCATGGATTGGGTGAGGACCGCAAGGGTCGTAAGGGAACTGCCTGACAAACTGGTAATAAACATCAAGGAATACCGTCCGGTTGCCCTTGTAAACGGTAATGGCCTGTATCTGGTGAACATTAATGGGAAAATTTTTAAAAAACTCAGGGGAGACGAGCATTATGATCTGCCTATTATTACCGGGGTGGATCCCAGGGACGTGGAATCGGGTGAATTGCCCAAATATGCCATGTCCGCGCTCAGGCTGATAAAGATGGCAAGCAACGGTGCGAGGACCCTTGGAACCGGCAATATAAGCGAAATTCATGTTTCCGGCGGCAACAGGCTTGTGGTTTACACGCTTGACAGGGGTATAGCCATGCGCATGGATGCCTCAAAATTGAAACAGCAGTTTGCCAGGGCGGAAAAGGTTCTTCTGCATCTTTATCGTTCAGGGCTTTACAAAAAGGCGGCCAGGGTTGATCTGGCCTATTCCGAGGGGACGGCGTGGGCCTCTGTGAATTAGTTTTTATCAGGAGATAAGATGTCGGAAAGACCCAGTGAAATAATCGTTGGGCTTGATATTGGTACTACCAAGATCTGTACGGTGGTCGGGGAATCCACCGATGACGGCCTCGAGATAATAGGTGTGGGCACTCACCCCTCGGTGGGATTGCGCAAGGGGGTGGTAGTAAATATTGAAAGCACGGTCAATTCCATCCGGCACGCGGTGGAGGAGGCCGAACTCATGGCCGGGTGCGAGATCAACGGGGTATATGTTGGAATCGCAGGCAGCCACATCAAGGGATTTAACAGCCACGGGGTCATTGCCATAAAGGGTGACGAGGTCCATCAGGACGATATTGACCGTGTGATAGACGCGGCAAGGGCGGTCGCTATTCCACTGGATCGTGAGGTAATACATATCCTGCCCCAGGAATACATGGTGGATGAACAGGGAGGGATTCTGGATCCGATCGGCATGACCGGGGTGAGGCTTGAGGCCAAGGTGCATATCGTTACCGGTGCGGTTACAGCGGCCCAGAATCTCATAAAGTGCACAAACAGGGCCGGGCTGGACGTGATCGACATCGTGCTTCAGCCACTGGCTTCCGCAGAGGCTGTGCTGACCCAGGAGGAAAAGGATTTGGGGGTCGCCCTTGTGGATTTTGGCGGCGGTACCACGGACCTTGCCATTTTTGCGGATGGAACCATCAAACACACATCGGTTCTGGGTCTCGGAGGCAACAATCTTACCAACGATATCGCGGTGGGCCTCAGGACCCCTATGAACGAGGCCGACAGAATCAAGATCCGGCATGGGGCATGTCTCAGCTCCATGGTGGCAAGGGACGAGATGATTGAGGTCCCCAGTGTTGGCGGGCGGAAGCCCAGGCTGCTCTCAAGACATATACTGGCCGAGATACTTGAGCCAAGGGTTGAGGAGATATGCAGCCTTATAGATCAGGACGTCCAGAGAACAGGATTGAAAGATCTGTTGGCGTCCGGATTGGTTATAACAGGCGGATCATCCATGTTGCCAGGCATGGTTGAGATGGCGGAACAGGTATTCAGCCTGCCGGCGAGAACCGGTTATCCACGAAGGATTACCGGCCTGGTGGATGTGGTTAATGAACCCAGGTACGCTACCGCCGTGGGGTTGGTTCTTTACGGGGAAGAGAATCAGCCCAGGAGGAAATTCAGGATCCGGGACGGTAACATCTTCAACAGGGTGACCAACCGGATGAGGTCTTGGTTTAGAATTTAAAAGATTCTCCAGGGGTGGAGAAAAGGGGTGTTTCGATGTCCTTTGAATTTATTGAACCGAATTCTGCAAGCATAAAAGTTGTTGGTGTGGGAGGCGCTGGAGGTAATGCCATCAACAATATGATTGCCTCTGAGCTTCAGGGCGTTGAGTTTATAGCCACAAACACGGATGGACAGGCCCTTGAGATGAGCAGGGCCGGAGTCAAGGTGCAGCTTGGAAAAGGCCTTACAAAAGGGCTTGGAGCCGGTGCAAGGCCGGAAGTCGGGAGAGAGGCCGCTGAAGAGAGCGCGGATGACATAAGGGCCTCGCTTCAGGGAAGCGATATGGTCTTTATTACCGCGGGTATGGGGGGAGGCACCGGCACCGGGGCCGCGCCGGTGATCGCGGAAATCAGCAAGGAGCTGGGGGCCTTGACCGTTGCCGTGGTCACCCGTCCATTTTCCTTTGAGGGGAAAAAACGCATGGATCGGGCAAATCAGGGCCTTGAAAAACTGAAGGAAGTGGTGGATACCATTATTACCATTCCAAATGATCGGCTGAGAGGCCTGGCCCAGCCTAATACCCCTATTCTGGAGATGTTTAAAAAGGCGGATGAGGTCCTGTATTATGCCGTTCGGGGTATTTCGGATCTTATCGTGGTTCAGGGTTATGTGAACGTGGATTTTGCCGATGTTCGCACAGTAATGGCCGAGATGGGCCTGGCGCTCATGGGTACAGGAGTTGCCAGGGGTGAGAGAAGGGCATTGGAGGCCGTACAGATGGCGATTGCCAATCCGCTCCTGGAGGATGTATCCATAAGTGGGGCAAGGGGAATCCTGATGAACATAACCGCGAGCAGCAGTACCCTGAGCATGGAGGAAGTGGATCAGGCATCTTCCCTTATTCAGCAGGAGGCCCATGAGGATGCCAATATAATATGGGGTACGGTCTTTGATGATGATATAGGAGAGGAAATCCGTGTAACCGTCATCGCTACGGGTATCGGAACAGGGGAGCAGACCAGGGGAAACATGGAGCAGCATTCCGTGGTTACTCCAATAGAGGCGGCAAAAAGAAAGACGGAAAGAGACGTGGAAATGGAGCTGCCAATACATAAGTTGCCCAGGCTTGACCTGGCTGCGGGAGATAAGCAGGCAAAGAGCCTGGAGGAAGTTGACGAGGATCTGCTTGAAATCCCCACTTTTTTAAGGAAAAAGGTGGATTAGCTGATACCGTATACCCGGTTTATGTGGCCGGTTATTTCCTGGGCTGTGGCATTTATCTGTGCCTCATCCTCGCCTTCCACCATTACCCTGATAACCGGTTCTGTGCCCGATGGCCGGATGAGGATGCGGCCATAGCCCTTCAGATCCTTTTCCAGTTTTTGCGTGAGGTCGTTCAGCCCTGGGATCCTGTCCGGAGTTGTTTTTTCCCGTACAGTTACATTTTTAAGCACCTGGGGTATGGACGTCATGACCGTGGCCAGCTCCGAAGCGGTACGCCCGGTCTTTTTCATCACGGCAATGAGCTGCAGGGCCGCCAGTATGCCGTCTCCAGTGGTTATGTGCTCCAGGAAAATGAGGTGACCTGACTGTTCCCCTCCGAAATTGTAGCCGTTCCTGCGCATGGTTTCCACCACGTAGCGGTCTCCCACCCTGGTCCGGACCAGCTTTCCTCCCATTTCCCTCATGGCCACTTCCAGGCCGATATTGCTCATTACAGTGGCTACCAGTGTATTTTTGCTGAGTTTCCGGCTCTCTATCATGTCCTTGGCGCAAATGGCCATTATATGATCCCCGTCCACTTTCTGGCCCTTTTCATCTATGAGAATCAGCCTGTCTCCGTCTCCATCAAGGGTGATTCCTATGTCAGCGCCGTATTCTTTTACTGCCTGCTGCGTGCGTTCCGGATGCAGGGCGCCGCAGCCCTTGTTTATGTTTGTTCCGTTGGGTTTTGTGCCCAGATGGATAACATTGGCTCCCAGTTCCTCAAATACTGCCGGGGCGACCTTGTAGGTGGCCCCGTTGGCACAGTCCAGGATAATCTTCATCCCGTCAAGGCTGAATTCCTTGGGAAAGGTGTGTTTGAGGAAGACAATGTATCGGCCCCTGGCGTCGTCCATCCTGAAGGCCCTGCCCACATCGTTACCCGTGGGCTTGGTCTCATTAAGCCTTTGGGATGTCATTAGATCCTCTATTTCCATCTCCATCTCATCCGGCAGCTTGAATCCATCGCCGGAGAAGATCTTGATCCCGTTATCTTCAAAGGGGTTATGTGACGCGGAGATGACGATTCCGGCGTCCGCCCTCATGCTTTCGGTAAGAAAGGCAATGGCAGGGGTGGGCATCGGGCCTACGAGAAGCACATCCACCCCCATGGAGCAGATCCCTGATGCGATGGCGTTTTCCAGCATATACCCAGAGAGCCGGGTATCCTTGCCAATAAGTATTCTTGGATGCCTGGACCTTTTTGACTTGAAGATAAAGGCCACCGCCTGGCCGATCTTCATGGCGATGTCCGTTGTCATCGGGTGAATATTTGCCGTGCCTCTTATTCCGTCCGTGCCGAAAAGCTTTCGCATACCTGTCTCCAAAAAAGGACTGTTTTTTACCTGGGGATCTTAACCCGTATTCTCCGGGGGATGGTCCTGATCGGAGTGAGCCCCTTAGGGACCTGGTATTTTGGCGTTACCCGGTGAAGTCCGGGCGAAAGATCCCTGGTAGGTACAATTACCTTGATATCTTCCGGCTGGATATTGCGCAATATCCGTGTCCAGCCCCGAAGTTCCATGCTTACCACTTGGGGCCACCAGGAAATTCCGGGTCTTGTCGTCTCTACCTGTACTGGTATGTGGGTTATTTTTTTTGTTGTGAGGGCATGGGTGAGGTTTACCGTGACATCCACCATGCTTTTCCCCTCAACGGTTACATGCAGACCCTGGAGATCAAGCCCCACGGATTTTGTGAAGTTTTTTGACGCTCCATTGAGATTTATGGGCAGGGTTCTTATATCTTTAAGTTTTGATACTTCACTTTTTGGCCCTTCCAGGGTAACGATTCCCGGATCCAGGACCACGTTCCTGATTACAAAATCACGGTCCGGCCTTCCTTCCAGTACCGCCTTTACAGGGACATTTTTTTTCGTGAGGGCTTCCAGGATTATGTCCAGATGGCTGGGCTGAATACGCATTACTCTCAGGCCACTTGGAAACGGAAGGCTCTCCGGGGTTATCTGAACCGTCAGATGGCCGGCCGATGCCCCCCTGAGATCTATAACCCTTGAGAGGCCCTGGGAGGCCACGGCTTTTATCATGCTTCGAGGCCCATATACCCTGACGTCAATGGAGGGGGGGATATCGTTTGCTATGGTCAGGCCTGCGGGAAGGTTGACAATCTCAAGTGGTATGGAGAGGCTGATTTCCGCCTTTTCTTCACCTACCACAAAGAACCACAGTGTTATGGCAAAGGCAAGGGATAGAAGCTTCAGCAACCAGTCCTTTTGTGAGGTGTCTTGTCTTCTCACCGCTCAGATTATCCTCCTGCGCCACCATGGTTTCCCGGATTCCTCAACCGCGAAGGTGTTGTGCAGTATCCTTCTTAATGTGCCTGGGTCAATATCTCTGGTAATTTTGCCTGCTATTGACACGGAAAGGCTTCCCGTCTCTTCGGATACTACCACTGATACCGCATCTGTCTGTTCGGTTATGCCGATGGCCGCTCTGTGTCGGGTTCCCAGACGCCTGCTTATGTTGGGATTGGTGCTGAGAGGCAGGACACTGCCTGCGACTGCCAGCCTTCCCTTTTGAATGATTACAGCTCCATCGTGAAGCGGGGTGTTTTTATGGAATATGGTGCAGATAAGTTCCCTGCTTACCGTTGCGTCGATTACCACTCCGGATTCAGTATAATCACCGAGGCCGACATCTCTTTCCAATACAATGAGCGCTCCTGTGCTGGATTCGGACAGGGATGTCGCCGCCTTGGCCACCTCCTCAAGGGCCTGGAAGGTCTTTACCCTGACCTTGAGAAACGGGGTCTGACCCATTTGGGTAAGCACCCTGCGTATATCATCCTGGAAGACAATTACAATGAGAAGGAACAGTGAACTGAGAATGGTGCCCAGCAGCCAGTGAAGGGTAAAAAGGCCAAGAATACCTGCGGCAAAATAGACCAGCGTGATTACCGCCAGACCGGCGGCCATCTGTACAGCCCTTGTCCCCCTGATCAGCAGAATTACCCTGTAGATGATGTAGGCCACCACAAGGATATCCACTACATCCTGCCATCTGAGTATCGGAAGAAGCCTAAAAAATCCGTCCAGCATGAGAACTTC
>JALVVK010000044.1 GCA_027023445.1 Deltaproteobacteria bacterium
AGCCTGGGGCGCAACAAAACTTATGAGCAGCTTTCCAGGGAAGAAAAGCGACTTAAAAAGAAAGTGAAGGCACTTTTCGCACAGGCAGAGAAGACGGACCGAGGGGAAGACAGGCTGTATGGTAACAGACGTGGTGATGAGCTTCCTGAGGATTTGAGCACTGCTGAAAAAAGACTGGCAAGGATCAAAGAGGCCAAGAGATATCTGCAAGAGATATCTGGAAGAAGAGGCCAGGAAAAAGGCCGCAGCCCTCAAGCGCGCGGAGTCCGGGAAGGGACTGAAAAAACGCGGCAGAAAACCTCATGGACCTGACGGCACGGTGAAGCCTGAGGCCAGGGTCAACATGACCGATCCTGAGAGTCGTGTTCAGAAGACCTCCAAAGGTTATGAGTCTGTCCCGCAAACATGATTTGCGGGACAGACTCATATGCGCGTCCCAACTGCCCGGATACATCAAAAAACGGTACGGGAATCCAAGAATCGCCTTTGTCGGATTTCAGCCCGCCATGATAGAGCGTCTTTCCCGTTCCTTTGACATGAGAATTATTGACCTTGACAAAGACAATATCGGCAAAAAAAAATTCGGTCTGACCGTTGAAGGACCGGAAAAAACCGGAGACCTTCTGTCCTGGGGGGATATCATACTGGCAACTGGATCAACCTGCGTAAACAAAACCGTCAACAGGTTTCTTACCCGGAAGCCGGTGATCTTTTACGGGGTAACCATAGCCGGAATGGCCAGTATCCATGGATACCAGAAGTACTGCCCCTGCGCGCATTGACCCGACGCTATCGGCAATATATATCGCATTTTACCGAGCATGAAATCTCCCTTAACCATCCCATCCTCATGGTAAGACGGCAGGACCCAGCCTAACCCGTTGATTTATATCTGCCCACCCCATGGAAACAGCACCCGGGGAATCTTGTATTTACTCTGTCGATCTGGTATCGTGTGATTTTGTGTTATCAATTTAATAATTGTGTTATCATTTACTGTAAAAAAAACGGTTTAATATTTTTTTGCTGTGCCCTCTGCGCCTCGAGCGGGCAAAGCTAACGGGTGATGAACTTGAAAGGTTTATGGACTAAAAAACCGTGCGGCCTGGCCGGCACGATATCATCCATTCTTGGTACTCTTTCCCTGGGAATGCTTTTATATGCCGCCTCGGTTTTGGCACAGGAAAAGACAGATGCCATTGTCATCACCGCGGACGAAATAAAAAGGATGAATGTCCAGAAAATCTCTGACGTGCTCAACCAGGTGCCAGGCATAAAGGCCGGGGATTCGTTTGTGTCCATTCGCGGCTCCTACAAGGTAAAGGTCCTGCTGGACGGCCGTCCCATCAATGATCCCACTTCTGGTCACGGTCTTGTAAAATTCGACCTGGTATCCCCGGAAAATGTGGAAAGAATCGAAATCTACCGGGGCAAGGGCGCCCTGAAGTACGGTGATGACGCGAGCGGCGGCGTTATTTTGATCCTCACCAGGAAAATCAATATCTTCAATGGAAACATAAAATCCTACTGGGGAAATCTCGATACATACAGCCACCGCGCCAACTGTCGCGCCAACAAAGGGGCCTTTGGCATGAGTGTATCCGCTGGATACGACTATACCGGGGGATACCAGGTCAACGGCGACCGAAAAAAGAGGCAGGCAGGCGGCAAGATAGAATACAGGCCGGACAAGGACCTGAACCTTACGCTTTCCATCGATTACCTGAAAGACGAACGTGGTCTGAGCGGCCGGCTGGAATATCCCACCCCACATTCCAGGAAAAAAGGCGAGATGTTTTCCTATGCCTTGAGCATGGGGGTGAAAGGAATCGTTAGCGAAGCCTTTTTTAACAATGCCAGGACAAGGAACACGGACCCGGACAGGAACATCGACAATTCCATCACGGTCAGGAGATTCGGCGAGGACCTCTCCACATCTCTTTCCCTGGGGAAATGGGGAACAGTGAACTGCGGCGCGGCCTTTCGCTGGGGTAGCGCAAAGGGCAGCCGCTTTACCTCCAGGAATGAAAACTCGTTTTCCGCCTTCGCAGTGGACGCACATTCGTTTAATAGAATTCCTGTAACGGTTTCTCTTGGGCTGAGGGGGACCGTGTATTCGGAATTTGGCAACAGCATCAATCCAGAGGCAAAAATCTCGTATAAAAAAGATAAATGGACCCTTTCATTCAGCTACAGCCAGACCAACAATACCCCCTCTTTTTACCAGCGTTACGATAAGACCAGCACCAAGGAGCCGAATCCGGGCCTTGACATGGAGACCACGAACAGCTTCAACCTTTCCCTTTTCTCCGGGATATCGCCGCGTCTGTCCTGTGGGGCATCCCTCTTTTACAACCGGATCAGCGACCGAATCAGCTATATCCTTGGAGACAACGGAATAGGGAGATATGAAAACTTCGGCAACGTGATCTACAGGGGCGGGGATGTCCTGTTGAACGCAAAGATCACGGACACCCTGTCTCTGAAAACGACCTATACGTACCTGGAGGCCACGGATAAGGATACGGGGTTCTGGATGGTGGCAAGGCCCCGGCACAGGATGTATGCGGACTTTTATTACAGGCCGATGGCAGACCTATCCATTATCGCCAATCTGAAATACGAATCCAGACAGTACACCCGCTCGGACAACAAGGCCTGGGTACCGGGCCGGATCATAGAGAATCTCAGGGTCGAGTACAGCCCTGCCTGGACGGCTGGCAGATTCGGCCGGGTGGAATTCTTTGGCGAGGTGAAAAATATTGCGAACAAGACCTACTGTTATGGTGACGGCTGGCTTGCGCCGCCGAGAACATGGATCGGCGGTCTCAACTACCGATTTTAAACGAAAAAGAGGCGATGTTTAAAAAGATATTTCCGTTTTCAGCCATTTGCGGGCAGGAGCAGTTAAAGCTCGCCCTGATCCTGAACGTAATAAATCCCGGGATCGGCGGGGTGCTTATTCGCGGCGAGAAGGGCACGGCAAAATCCACTGCCGTCCGCGCCCTGGCGGCCCTTTTGCCCGGGATCGCGGTTGTCAGGAATTGTCCTTACAACTGCGATCCAAACCGGCCCCAATACCTTTGCAGCCGATGCCGAAAGGGCCGCATTGAGGTAACACATCGGCCTGTCCAGGTGGTCACGCTACCGCTAAATGCCACCGAGGACAGGGTCACAGGGGGCATTGACTTCAGCAGGGCGGTAAGGAAAGGGACGAGGGTCGCGGAGCCGGGGCTCCTGGCAAAGGCCCACAGGGGCATACTCTATGTGGACGAGGTCAATCTCCTTGATGATCATGTTGTTGATATCATTTTGGATTCAGCGGCATCCGGGCGAAACGTGATCGAGCGTGAGGGAATATCCCTTTCCCATGCCTCGAGATTTGTCCTGGTGGGCACCATGAACCCTGAAGAGGGGGAACTTCGGCCCCAGCTCCTTGACCGGTTTGGGCTCTGCGTCGAGGTAAAGGCCATAGCCAACAAAGAGGATCGCGTCCTGTTAATGGAACGCAGGGAGGCATATGATGCATCCCCTCAGGACTTCATCATGCGATTTGACGCGGAAAATAAAAGGATTGCAGAACAAATCGTCCGGGCAAGGCACACGCTTAAAACGATCCATGTGCCGAAGCATCTTCGTTCCCTGGCCTGTCAACTGGCCATTGAAAACAATGTTGCCGGACACCGGGCAGATCTTATAATCGAACAGGCCGCAAGGGCACTGGCGGCCTTAAAGGAACGTCACGAGGTTACGGTCGATGACGTCCTTGAGGTTGCACCGCTTGTCCTTTGCCATCGAAGAAGGGACGCTGCGCCACCGCCTCCGCCTTCATCAGAAGAACATGATCAGGATCATGAAACTCCTCCTGAAAACAATCAGGAGGAGACCCATGAGCAACATGAACATCCACATGAAGAACAAGCGGAAGAGCGGGACTCAACAGGCATCCAAACGGACGGGGAAGCCCCCCCGGAGGAAGGTGAAGGGGAAGAATCCAACAACCAGGAAAAAAGGGAGGGCCGGCGGGAGAAGCCCCTGGAACAGGTTTTTCCCGTGGGAGAGACCTTTAAGGTCAGGAAGTTTACCGCCCCGAAGGATCGGCTTTTCCGCCGGGGATCAGGCCGGAGATCCAGGACCAGGAGCGCCCGTAATCAGGGCCGCTATGTAAAAAGCACGAGTTCCCGCAATACTGGTGACGTGGCACTTGATGCCACCATCAGGGCAGCAGCCCCTTATCAATCCCGACGAAGAAACGAAAACGGTCTCGCCGTTGTCATACGTCCCGGGGACGTCAGGGAAAAGATCAGGGAAAGGCGAATCGGGAATTTTCTCCTGTTTTTAGTGGACGCAAGCGGCTCCATGGGCGCAAGGGGAAGGATGGTCGCGTCCAAGGGGGCGATCATGTCGCTCCTTCTGGATGCCTACCAGAAACGTGACCGGATTGCCATGGTCTCTTTCCGCGGGGACAAGGCGGTTGTTAACCTCCCGCCAACCTCATCCATTGAGCTTGCCGCCCGCTACCTGAGCGAGATGCCGGTTGGAGGAAAGACCCCGCTTTCGGCAGGCCTTGCCAGGTCCTATGAGGTGCTGCGAGGCTATCTGATGCGAGACCCCACAGCAAGGCCCATTGTACTCATCGTTACAGACGGCAGGTCCAATGTGGCTCTGGGAGAGAAAAACCCGCGTGAGGAGGCCCTTGAACTTGCCGGACGAATGGCCATGGATGAGCGTGTAAGATTCATCGTGGTTGACATTGAAAGCCCCGGGCTGATCCGGTTCGGCCTTGCCCGCAAGCTGGCCATTGCCCTGGATGCCCAATATTTCAGGATCGAAGACCTTAAGGCTGACACCCTTTTGAATGTCGCAAAGGAGAATATCAGATGAGCAGGACAGCCATATATCCGTTTGTCGCCATTGTAGGCCAGGAAAAGATGAAACTGGCCCTTATCCTTAACATCATCAACCCCACCCTATCCGGCGTACTTATCCGGGGTGAAAAGGGCACGGCAAAATCTACTGCCGTGAGGGCTCTGGCAGACATCCTGCCTGCCATCAAGGTGGTCAGAGACTGTCCTTTTCAGCTCTTCCCGGGTGAGGCAGGAAACGTATGCAGGGAGTGTCCCCGTGCCCTATGCAGGGAGGCCATCATAAACAGGGAACAGGTAGAGACTATCATGCGGCCCATCCGTGTGGTGGAACTGCCTGTTGGCGCCACCGAAGACCGCGTGGTGGGAACCATGGACCTGGAACAGGCCTTGAAAAAGGGTGAAAAGCACCTTGAACCAGGGCTTCTGGCCGCGGCCCACAGGGGAATACTCTATGTAGATGAAGTCAACCTCCTTGATGACCACGTGGTGGATGTGCTGCTCGATTCGGCGGCCATGGGTACCAACACCATCGAGCGGGAGGGGGTAAGCTTCTCCCATCCTGCCAGTTTTACCCTGGTGGGCACCATGAACCCGGAAGAGGGGGAGCTGAGGCCCCAGCTTCTTGACCGTTTCGGCCTGTGCGTAACCATCGAGGGCATCAACGACCCCGAGGCCCGGGTCTCTATCATGGAACGGCGTCTGGCCTTTGACGAGGATCCGGAAGGCTTTTGCAGGAACTGGGAGGAGGAATCAGGTCAGCTGGTGGAGAGAATAGAAAAGGCCAGGGATCTGTATCCAAAGGTCCTGGTCGATCGAAAACTCCTTTACGAAATCGCCTCCTATTGCCTGGATGTTGGTGTCGATGGACATCGCGGCGACATTGTCATCCTGAAGGCCGCAAAGACCCTGGCAGCCTTTGAAGGCCGCGCGCACGTGGTCAAATCGGATATTGATAAAGCAGCAGAACTCGCACTGCCCCACCGTATCCGCAGGCAGCCCCTACAGGATGTTGTAATGGATATCGGCAAACTGCGCCGGCAGAAACGGGCCATACCCGGATCTTAAAAGCGGGGACTCCCTTTAGAGGATTAACAAGATGGTGCCTTCCCTGGAGGTTTGAGTTCCAATGGTTGATTACCCTTTAAATGTATCTTTGTGAGCAAAAAATGATAGTTGTTACAGGTGGAGCCGGCTTAATCGGCAGCAATATCGTTACGAGGCTGAACGAACTTGGCGAATCCCATATCCTTGTGGTCGATAACCTCGGCACCAGCAAAAAATGGCAAAATCTGGCTGACCTCGATTTTGATGATTATATCCAAAAGGATAAGTTTATTGAAAAGCTGTTAAGGGGCACATTTAACGGTAAAATTTCGTTAATTTTTCATATGGGGGCCAGAAGTTCAACCACGGAAAACGACGTGGAATACCTCATGGGAAACAACTATGCCTACACAAAGAAACTGGCCACCTGGTCGATAAGGGAAAAAGTCAGGTTTATCTATGCCTCAAGCGCAGCCACATACGGAAACGGCTCCTTGGGTTTTTCAGATGACCATGGCCTGTTGAAAAGATTACGTCCACTTAATGCCTATGGCTTCTCAAAGCATTTCTTTGACCTTTGGGCCCTTAAAAAAGGCCTTCTTAAACAGATAGTGGGCCTGAAATACTTTAACGTCTTTGGGCCCAACGAATTTCACAAGGGAGACATGAGAAGCATGGTATTAAAGGCATGGGAGCAGATTCTTAAAACGGGCAAGGTCAGACTTTTCAAGTCGTATCACAAGGATTACGCCCATGGAGAACAGGTCCGGGACTTTATCTATGTGAAGGATGCAGTAGATATGACCCTGCATTTTATGGAACACCCGGAGGCAAACGGGATATTCAACATTGGTACTGGCAAGCCTCGCACGTGGAACGATCTTGCCAGAGCAGTATTTTCCGCTCTCGGAGAAAAACCGGTTATTGAATATATTGACATGCCTGAAAGAATCCGCAATAAATATCAATATGTTACCAAGGCTGACATCTCCAAGCTGATCAGCTCAGGTTATCAGAAAGAAACCACGTCTCTTGAAAATGCCGTCAGGGACTACATCTCTAACGCAGACTTTTCTTTATATTGATCCACTTATTGACACCGCTCTTTTAACAGCGCCAACAATCCTTTAAAATCATTTACAATCATATCTGCTTCTCTCAGACGGCATGACTTCAGAGTAGTAGTAATCGCCACCACTGTCATACCGGCGGTTTTCCCACTTCTTATACCAAGAGGTGCGTTCTCTATAACCATACACTGCTGAGGTTCCATGCCCAATTTCATCGCCGCCTGCAAATAAGGCACTGGGCTTGGTTTGGTTTCATCCACGTCATCGCTGGTGACCAGGGCGCTAAAAAAATTCAACAGATCAAAACCAGCCAGGGTACTGGTCACCCGTGCCCGGTTTCCCCCTGTTACTACCCCCATTCTCAGCCCCTGGTCCCTGGCCCAACGCAGCACATCTAACAACCCGGGATAAATCTCTATTGATTTCATCTCTTGGTAGTACGCATGTTTTTTATCAACAATGTCAAGAACCTCTTCAGGTGACAGGCCGAGTTTCTGAGTCAATTGGTCGGCGACCGTTTTCGCCCCCTGCCCCTCCAGCATGAAAAGCTCCTCCGGCCCTTTCATTTCCATTCCGTACTCCTTAAGAGCCCGGCACCAGGCCTGGTAATGGATCTCCATGCTTTTTATCAAGACACCGTCAAAATCAAACAGCAGGGCACGCATTTATATCTCGTTCTCCCTTAAACCATCAACTTTGTCACAGATACCGTCCGTTCAGCCAGCATGCCGGTATAACTACCGAGTTCATTGTCATACCAGCCGTAGATAACCGCCTGGGTTACAGGGACATCCAGGACAGTTGTTTCATTTTCTGAAGCCCTGTTTTTTATCAAATCCAGGTTTACCTTAATGCTGGCGGTCCGGGTATGGGTCTCGGTACCCTCTATAACAGCCGCGGCCGGAGGCGTACCTATTATGTCCGAGGAAACATTCTGTTCTTCCGTATATTCAAGATATGGCGAATCCTTAGCGAAATTTCTGTAGATGGAATTGATCTGATCCCTTCTAACCGGGTTTTCAAGGTTGTCCTGAAGGTTCAGGACGAGAACAACCAGAGAACCAGTGGTTACCGGAACTCTTACAGACTCTGCGATAAATCCGATGGATTTCATCTCGGGAATGACCTGTGACAACGCCCTCGCCGCTCCTGTGGACGTGAGGATAATGTTGTTCAGAATACTCCTGTTCTTGCGAAGATCCCCTGCCCCCACAGATGGCATCCTGTCCAGGGCTGGCTGGCTGCCGGTTACCGCATGGACGGTGACCATGGAGGCGCTCAGAAACTTGTCGGCACCAAAGTAATCCATAAGCGGCTTGATCATATAGGCAAGGCATGTTGTCGTGCAGGAGGCGGCGGAAATAATACTATGCCTGCCAGGGTCATAGTCGTCGTCATTGATCCCGCTAATCAGGGTCACAGCATCTTCGGGCACGGCAAGCCCCTTGGCCTTGATCTTGAACGGCGCGGACAGAATAACCTTTTCCGCGCCCGCATGAAGGTGTCCCCGGCACGATCCACGCCTGACGTCAACCCCGGCAGTAGGATCATTAAAAACCCCGGTGGTATCCACCACAAGGCGGACACCGTTTTCCTGCCACCTGATGGCCATGGGGTTGCGCGCCTCCCTCAATATCTTCACCGGCATGCCGTTTACACTCATGGTTCCGTCCGCATCGTTGAGATTTTCAACCACGCGCCCCCCCTTATGACCGTACAGGTAATTGCCCAACCTGCCATAAGTGCTGTCCCGCTCCAGGACAGCGGCCAGGTCCTCAAGCCTGCGGCCGACCTGTCTGCCGGTATTGACCACAATGCCTGAAAAATATTTCCTGCCTACATGATGCCACAACAAGAGTTTGCCAATACGACCGAGTCCGTTTATTCCTAATTTCATATCCCTGTCCATGAAAATGCTGAAATGTAAATTAACGAACTATGAGACCTCCGGGCTATTTCCAGATAAATCGGGCGGCCCCGTTTCACCTGCCAGACAGTTTTACGTTCAACAGGTGATAACTTGTAAGTAGCTGGGCAATGGCGAGAGGATCGCTGATCTTGGTCTCTCCCCCTTCCTGGTATTTACCGATGTAGGTCTCTGGCATCTTTATGGATGGAAGTTGATCCCATATCAACTTCATAACCCTTCTCACTGTCTTGTGCGGAATATCCCCTGTAATCTCCAATATATCCACCGGCATTCCCGCGTCCCTGCCAAGGGTTGCGTTTATGCAACACGGCTCCTTTACCAGCCCTGAATCGATAAAATACGAAAAGTCAGGATGCTTGATAACAGGACGCAGAATGAATTCCGCATTCAACCTGGTGCCGGTCTCATCCTTGAGCCTCTCCGGACGGTAGAAGGAGACCACGATATCCGCGTAGTTCCGCTGGGGACGTATGAATTTTTTAGAAATCTCCTCTCGTCCCTTGAGGGAGGCGATCACCTGTTCCCGGCTGTAACCCCTCTTCAATGTGTCCCGCTTTATCTTCCAGTCCACCCTCAGGCTTTCCTGGGGATCGAGATATATCTTCACGTCAAAGGCCTCACGCAACCTGCGGCTGTAATAACCCAGCAGGCCCTCCACGATGACGAATTCACCTGGCCGGATATACTGGGGAGGGTCAAAGTCGCCGGTACTGTGATTGTATACCGGTTTCAGTATGGGCTCTCCGCGCCGCAGAGTATGCAGGTGCGTTTCCATGATGTCGATATAATTACAATCAGGATGCAGGGCGGAAATTTTCTTTTCCTTCCGCTGAACGCGATTGTACTTGTGGTAGTCATCCGTACAGATACAGGTCACCCGTTCGGGCCCGAGAACCTCTTCTATGCCGTGGCTAAAGGTGGTCTTCCCCGTGCCGCTGTCCCCAACTATCCCTAACAATATCGGTCGATCAGGTCTCATAATTCCTCCCTGCGCCAACCGCGGTCAAAATTTAACCTCGGCCCATATCTCCATGGCCTCCTTCAGTTCCCTGCTCTGCCTTGCAATCTGGTCCAGGGTCTTACCTTTCATGACCCCGTCAATGGCATCGCGGACCGCGGTAGCCCCTGCCCTGCTCCCGCCGGGATGACCATGGACACCGCCTCCAAAGGCCCATATTGAATCCTTGCCGAAGATGTCAAGGAGTACCGGCACATGGCCAGGATGAAGGCCACCTGAGGCAACCGGGAAAACAGGCTTCAGCCCTGCCCATGGCTGTTCAAAGCACATGTTGTTTACCACCCCGCTGTTATCTTCCCGGAGGATCTCCAGTCTTTCTTCAAGCTCCGTCCTGGTGCCTTCCAGCTTTCCGACACCTGTTCCCACATGTATGTGGTCCAGTCCCGCCATCCTGGCCCACTTGGAAATCACTCTATAGTCCACCCCGTGATAAGGGACCCGGTCGTATGCGGCATGCATGGCCCGGTGGCCGTGAAGTGCAAGACCACCCATACGTCCAATCTCTTTTCTCAGGCTGGCAACCGCTGTAAACCCAGCAACCACAAAATCGATCATTACAAAGCGGCCGCCATATTCCTTCACCAGGGCGGCTCTTCTCAACATCTCTTCAGTGTCCCCGGCGGTGACATTGCACCAGTAGCCCTTCTTCTCCCCGGTTTCAGCCTCGGCCTTCTGGACCATTTCAAGAGTGTATTTCACACGGTCATCAAAGGTGTTAAATTTCTGACTGCCCAGGTTCTCATCGTCTTTTACCGTATCAAGTCCACCTCTCAGAGTCTCATAACAGCGTCTTGCGTGCTCCTTTGCCGTAAGCCCCAGCTTGGGCTTAATGGTGGATCCGGTAAGGGGCCTGTCATAGACCCCAAGCATCTCCCGAACACCCTCTATTCCCTTTGCAGGACCTGGGAAGGTCTTGATAATCCCTTCTGGGAATCGCATGTCCTCTATGCGGATGCCGTCTACGGCCTTCATCCCGAATATATTGCCTGCGAGACTGCTCAGGATATTGGACATGCTCCCCTTTTCAACAAGCTCCGGATGATAGGCCACGTAGGCCATATTTCCATCCGTACGGTATACATAGCTTGGCAGCCTTTCAGAGATCTCCCTGTCTATTTCTGTCCAGGTACCCGTAGACGATTCCGCACAGGCTGCTGAGGCCGCTTCTATAATGTCTACGCCCGGCCCCGGTGTTATTCTGAATGCCATCAGGATGTAATCATTTCCCGGTTCCATGTCCGGCTTGTAATATGCTTCCGCATATGGTTTTACGCCTTTCTCCACCTTTACATTGCTCATTTTCTTCTTCTCCTCTGTGGTTCTTCTGTCAGCTCTTCCGCGCAACAACCCCAGGTTATGCAGCTCACAAATTTGCCGAAGACGCAAGGCGGGGGCACACAGATGTACTTGTTGTACTTCAGGCGCGTGACAACGCAGCAGATTCGGTAAAATTATGAGTCCCTTGTGGCTCCAGGTGCCTGAGATATAACCCCGGAGAAAACCGCACCTTTTGGGTAAACGGGAAACCCGGCAAAATTGCAGCTAACCCTTTAATTATTTTATTAAATCCTTTTCTAAGGCATCTGGAGTGCACAATCCGGTATAACCGGTCCTTTAAAACGTGAAAAAGCCGTACAGACCGTTAGATGGTATCCATCAGAAATCAGTCATACCTTATGGCGCTTATGCGCATGAGTTTTTCAAAGGTATGATGGGCCTCTATTAAACGGACGGTACCGGTCCGTCCCCTCATGACCATTGAAGATGTCCTTGCCCCCTTGCCTGTAAACTCCACGCCATTTAAAAAAGCACCGCCTGAAATCCCTGTCGCGGCAAAAAACACGTCGTCGCTTGAGACGAGTTCCTCTGTGCTAAGCACCTGATCAAGCTGATATCCCGCAGCAAGCACCGCCTCCTTCTCTCTGTCCGATTGCGGATCCAGCATGCCAAGCATCTCTCCTCCCACGACTCTTATTGCGGTTGCGGCCAGCACTCCTTCAGGGGTGCCACCAGTGCCCATCATAAGATCCACCCCCGTGCCGGGCGTTACCGCCATCAGCGCCCCTGCCACGTCACCGTCGGTATGAAGCTGGATGCGGGCGCCGCTTTCCCGGATCTCCCGGATCAATCCCTGATGACGTGGCTTGTCCAAAACGAACACAACAAGGTCATCCACGTCCTTTCCCAGGGCCTTTGCGGCCCTTTCGAGGTTCTGGGCCACGGGTGCGTTCATGTCCAGTTTTCCCTTTGCCTCCGGGGGAGCTACCAGCTTTTTCATGTAGAACGCAGGACCAGGATCATACATGGTGCCCCTGGGGGCCAGGGACACCACGGAAATTGCGTTTGGACGGCCATAGGCCAGCAACCTGGTCCCCTCCACCGGATCCACAGCCACATCCATTTCAGGCCCCTTTCCTGTCCCTACCTGTTCACCATTGAAGAGCATGGGAGCCCTGTCCTTTTCTCCTTCCCCGATAACCACAACGCCTCTTATGTCCACGGACTCAAAACTGATCCGCATGGCGTCAACAGCGGCCTTGTCTCCCTTTTCCTTCTCGCCCCTCCCCATCCAGCGGGCCGAAGCCAACGCAGCCGCCTCTGTTACCCGCACAAGGTCAAGGCCAAGATTGTGTTGAGGTATTTCCTTCATTGGTAGTCCTCCGAACGAACATGATATCTGCGTCTCCAGATCATCATGGAAACGCAATAGCAGGACATCCCACTCAGACTGTCTCCAGAACGCCTGGATAGACTCAAGTATTACAACTATCGTGCCGGGCGAAACATATTTGACCTTTGCCCTAAAAAAGCAACAATTACTAAGTGTTATCTATGATATTGGATATTTCGGCCAACAGTGGACCATGGCTTATCTGTGCCCGGAACGGCACATCTGGCAGAATTAGGTAATGTCAGTGTGTCCTGTCTGGCACAAAACGTCTTATCCCATGTTTTTTCATCAGGCGGTAAAACGTGCGCCTCGGTATACCGGAAAGCCTTGATGCCTGGCTTACGTTTCCCTCTGCCTTTTTCAGGAAATAGACAATCTCCTGTTTTTCATAGTCTGCCAGGAACCTGTCTCGCGAGGTCTTAAGGTTTTTGTCCTGGTTACCAGGCAACACACCGAAGGACTTCAGGGAAGCGGCATTCGTGGGAACAGCCAGGTGTTCAGGAAGGACGATTCCATTGGGACAAACGATGACCGCCCGCTCAATAATATTTTCCAATTCTCTGACATTACCTGGCCAGTGGTAGTTCATCAGGGTTTTCAATGCCTCATCAGATATGCCCTCAACCTTTTTGTTGAGCTTATCTTCAGCCTTTGTCAGAAAATGATAGGCAAGATATGGTATGTCCTCGATCCTGTCGCGCAGGCTGGGAAGAACTATGGTAAAGGTGTTGAATCTGTAAAAGAGATCCTGCCGGAATTCGCCTTTCCTGATAGCCTCCTCAAGGTCCTTGTTCGTGGCCGCTATGACCCGCACATTTACTGTTTTCGTACGGGAAGATCCCACCGGCCGGATCTCTCCGGTCTGGAGGAAACGGAGCATCTTTGCCTGGAGCTCCATCTTCATGTCCCCTATTTCATCCAGGAAGATGGTTCCGTTATGGGCCTCTTCAAGCAGCCCCCGACAATTGCGTTCAGCGCCGGTGAACGCCCCCTTTACATAGCCAAAGAGCTCGCTCTCAATCAGTGTGGGGGTAAGGGCTGTACAGTTTATGGTGATAAAAGGTCTGTCCCTGAGGTGGCTTGCCTGATGGATACTCCGCGCCACCAAATCCTTGCCTGTACCGGTTTTCCCTAACAGGAGCACGGTTGTAGGCACTGGCGCCACCTGGGCTATCATTTCCCTTACCATGTCGATCTGCCGGGACTTGCCTATTATGAGTTCGTCCCGCTGGGTGTAAAGATCATATTCCCTTTTGGTGACCTTGTATTTCGACTCGAAAATCCTGGCACCCTGGTAGGCATCAGCAAGAAGCCTAATGAGCCTGAGCGCAGTCCCTTCCAGCACCAGGCTCCCCCTTGATCTCAACCTGGCAACACAGTCACCACCATCT
>JALVVK010000045.1 GCA_027023445.1 Deltaproteobacteria bacterium
TCTTCAATAATATCAACAAGTTATGCTCCGCAATAACTTATTGATATTGTTAGATTTTCCTGGTATCCCCCCAGCCATTGGAAAACTCCAGCCAATCCGCCCTAAAAAAAATGGGAAACTTTAGTTAAAATACTTTTATCAGGCATTTAAAATGCACAATCCGGGCTTATTCCTCTGCGGTCTCTGGATCTCGAGCGAAGCGGGCGTGAGAGGCGAGGAAAAGCCCGCCTCCGGTCTTGGGCCAGCCCCACGGCAATATTACAAAATGCAACAACCATAATCCCGGATTATGCAGCTCGCAAGTTTTCCGAAGGTACAAGGCAGGGGGCATGCAGACGTACCATGATACTTCAACTAACCGACAAGGCAGCAAATTCGGTGAAATTGCGAGCCCCTTGTGGCCTTAAATGCCGAACATTTTTGCTGTTGGAACCTGCCACCATTCAGGTGAATATTTTTGGTATTATGTTGACGATAACCTGCGGAAATTATAAAAGAAATTATTTTATTCAGTATTTGAAGCGCATAATCCGGGATAATAATAAAACGCAACCCCTCCTCGTAAATTATTTTTGTCCTTACCGCCCCCTCCAACGAAACGATACAGCGCCACCAAGGCAATAGATACTCAAGTTTGTGTATTTTATTACTTTTACAATTTAGACGATATTTAGTCTATACTTGACGTAATCAAAAATATAAGACAAAATATAATAATAAGGTTAATAGAGATACCTTGTGAAATAATTCTCTATATAGCGCTATACAGCTTATGTTTCGTATGTAGTTATTAAACTTTGGCGCCGGATGTACAGCATAATTACAGATAATCTTTCAACTCGGATTATGCATCTCAAATACCGGATGATTTTTTAAAAGTTGATGCACCTTTTTAATAAATCATAAAAGATGCCGGTTTATTTGTATTTTTTTGTAACTTAAACATAAATCCAATTCATTCGGCATTTGAGCCGCGCAATCCGGGTTCAACCCACACCATTCAAAACAGGAGGACATGAATGAAAAAGACAGTCTGGAGCATGTGCGGGATGTGTTCCGTCCGATGTCCCATCAGGGCGGAGGTAGAAAACGGCGAAATCACCTGGATAGAAGGCAATCCGCACATTTTGAACTGTGCGCTTTGCGCAAAAGGATCCGCCGGCATCGCTCTTCACAGGGATACCGAAAAGCCTCAAAAACCGCTGATCCGAAGGGCCGGCAGGGGAGCAGGCAAATGGGAACCTGTAAGCTGGGATCAGGCCATTGATTACATTGGGGAACGCCTGGAGGGAATCATACAAAAATACGGCGGGAAAAGCGTAATGCTGAGCTGCAGGGGAGGCCCATTCATGGATCTCTTCAAGACCTTTATTCACGGGCTTGGATCTCCCAATTTCAGCAATCACGACAGCGCCTGTGGACGCAATGTTCATCACGCAAGCCAGTCAATATACGGACTTGGACGAAAGGGCTTTGTGTACGACATTAAGAACACAAAGCACCTGATATTATTTGGAAGAAACATTCTTGCGGCCCTAAGGGTAGCCGAAGCCCGGCAGGTAATGGACATGCTGGACGCGGGCGGCAGCCTTACCTATGTAGACGTTCGCCAGAGCCTGACAGGGATCAAGGCGACCCGTTTCTTCCAGGTACGGCCCGGAACCGACTATGCGCTTGCCCTGGGCATGATACACGGAGTTATCAAGTCAGAGGCATATGACAAAGAATTCATCGAAAAATACACCACGGGTTTTGACAAGCTCGTAGAATTCATTGAACCCTACACAGTGGAATGGGCGGCCAAGGAATGCGGAGTCAAAGCGAGTAAGATCAATGCATTCATAAAGGAAATTGCCGGGCAACGCCCCAAGGTCATCTTTCATCCAGGCTGGATGCTTTCCAGGTATAAGGACTCCTTTTACGCCAGCAGGGCCCTTCAGATACTCAATGTGCTCATGGGCAACATCGAGGTTGAAGGCGGCCAGATATTCGCAAAAGGCCCTGGTGACTGTGACGTTAAAGGCCTCCGCAGCCTTGACGCCCAGGTCCCCAAGCCCGAAGAAAAACGCGCTGACGGTGTTGGTTGGAAATACAGGCATTTCGACAAAGGACCGGGGCTGTTCCACCTTTTTTACGAGGCAATGCTGACCGGCGATCCCTACCCCATAAAGGCCCTTTTCTGTTATCGGCACGACCCACTCAACTGCTTTCCCGATCCGATCGCACAAAAAGAGGCCCTGGACAAATGCGAGCTGCTGGTCTCAATTGACACACACTACAGCGAATTCGGCTGGTACAGCGACGTCATACTGCCTGAATCCATGTATCTGGAAAGGGATTCGATCATAGCAACCCAGAAAGGTCCCAAGCCCAGGTTTATCGTCAGACGCAAGGCGGTGGAGCCCAGGTTCGACACGAAACCCGGATGGGAAATATTCAAGCTTCTGGCAGAACGCATGAATATCGGACAGTATTTCCCGTACAACACCATTGAAGATCTATGGAACTGGCAGCTTGAACCTACAGGATATAAAATTGAAGATTTTGACGAAAAGGGTTTTATACCCCTTACGGACAAACCAATAATGTATGAAAACATTGAAGGCAGGTTCAAAACCCCCAGCGGCAAAATAGAATTCATCAGCCAGAAGCTGGAAGACGCGGGGCTGCCCTCCTTAAAGCCGTACGAAAGCCCGGCGAAGCCACCTCGTGGCCAGTTCAGGCTTGTGTTCGGCAGGTCTCCGGTTCATGCGCATGGACATACGATCAACAATCCGTTGCTTCACGAGCTCATGCCTGAAAACACGGTCTGGATAAACAGGCGCGTGGCGAACAAACTGGGGATCAACGAGGGAGACTTTGTTGATGTCTCATCAGACAGTTCAAAGGGCACTGCCAAGGCACACCTGACAGACTTTATACACCCCGAGGCCATTTATACCGTTCACGGATTCGGCAGACAGATCCCCCTGCAGAGCAGGGCGTATCATGCGGGAATGAGTGATCAGAAACTTCAGGAAGGCCTTCTCCAGATAATGGATCCTGCCGGTGGCGGACTGTGTCTGTGTGAAAAATTCGTAACAGTAAGACGCAGCCCCAGAAATCCCAAAAGGAGGGTAGAACTTTGAATAAATACGCCTTATATCTGAATCCCAAAAGATGCATAGGGTGCCACGGCTGTGAGGTTCACTGCAAGGTAAACAAAAACCTTCCCGTTGGCCCCATCCTGTGTGAAATAACCCATGAACCACTGAAGGCCGTAAAAGGGGTACCTAAGACCGAGTTCTTCTTCCGGTCCTGTTATCACTGTGAAGACCCATTTTGCGTGCCCATATGCCCCACAGGGGCAATGCAGAAACGCGAAGACGGTATAGTCTTCGTGGATCAGGAAAAATGTATCG
>JALVVK010000046.1 GCA_027023445.1 Deltaproteobacteria bacterium
TCTGTGCGCCGACATCTTTTCCCCTGCTGAAGGCGCCGGTTCCGGACCCGGTCTGATTGCAGTATATACAGCCGCCCGTACCCACGGTACCGTCACGGTTTGGACACGTAAGACCTGCATCCAGCGGAATCTTCTGCACCCTGCACCCGAAAATGGAACGAAGGTGGGCGTTGAATGTCAGGTAGGGCAGGCTCACGGCCCCTGACTCTTTTTCAGCCATTCCTGAACCCATGTCAACGCATCCTGTCTGGTGCTCACGGCCCCCTCCACCCGCGCCTCTTCCAGCGCATCAAGGCATGCCCCTATGACTGGTCCTGGAGGCAGCCCGAAAATCCTCTGTATGTCATTACCATTGAGAAGGCGGGGCCTTACCGCCTTGGGTTTAAGGAGGTTCATGTAAAAATCATAAAATTTTTCCCACAGGTGTGAAAGCTGCTGGTCAAGATCAGCCGGCTTCAGGGGACCGCAGCCAGCCATGCTGTCCGCCATTGAAAGCAGAAAAAGTGCCGGGCAATGCCCTTCTATCTCCCTGGCCAGCCTGCGCAGGGCACGGGGAGTGGGACCGCCCCGCCGCAGATCGGTAAGCAGGAAAAAGGGCCTCATGTGAAGACGCACCAGCCTTGCCGCGAACTCTGCCTTTCGCCTGGGCCACCTGAGCCTGCGGCCAATCTCCAAAAGGATATCTGCCCCCGTGAGGTCGTGGTGGTAAAAGGTCACCCTGCCTTCTTTTTCCCCTTTTGTACATGGCTTTCCCACGTCATGCAAAAGGGCCGCCCACTTGAGGTACGGCATGAGATCCTGATTGGCATCCAGCCACTGGGCCATGGGATCACACAGGTCAAACATGAAACACGGATCGGAAATCAGCCTTTCCATCGAGGCCAGGGCCTCAAGACTGTGCCCGTAAACATCAAGATGATGAAAGCCGGGCTGTTCCACGCCCCGCATGGCCTCCAGTTCGGGCAGCAGGACTCGCAACAGGCCGTCCTCTGCCATGGAGCTGAACGTGGAAGCCGCCCGTGACGATGACATTATGACAGCAAGCTCGTGTTCCACACGCTCTGAGGCAATCCGATCGATGGTCTCTACCAGGCCGGTAATCCACTCCCTGGTCTGCGGATTAATCTCAAATCCAAACTGCGCCATGAACCTGTATGCCCGAAGTATTCTCAAGGGATCTGATACCAGGTTCTTCCATCCTATTGCCCTGATTACCCCTGCTCTGAGATCCTTGAGACCGCCCTCAGGATCAATAAGCGCGGCAGGCATCCTCCCGTTCTCAAGGGACGCCAGGAACTCGTCCACCTCATCCATGCGAACTGCCATGGCATTGAGTGTAAAATCCCTGAGGTGGAGATCCTGATCAATGCAGGTCGCCCCTTCTCTGAACTGGCTGAAATCAAGGACTACGTTTCCCCTGACCACCCTTGCCACTCCAAGCTCCGCGTCAAGGGGTACCAGGGTGCCGCTTAGCAACTCAACCGCCCTTTGGGCCACGCTCAACGCCCCCTCGGGTACAACAATATCCAGATCCACCGGCACCCCGCGCAGAATCCAGTCCCTGACCGCGCCTCCGGCAACATAGGCGGATTGCCCCTGGGGAATCAGCGCCCGAATTTTTTTCACCAGCCGGATAAAATCCATTTTTTTAAAGAACCTGCCATATCAGATCATGACACTCCTGGCGGAAGCCCTTCATTCTTTCCCTGTCCCCTTCCTCTACCCGGGGGAACGTCCTGTTAGTAAGAAGTATTGCAATCAGGTCCTGTTCCAGATCCATCCAGAAGGATGTACCCGTAAAACCCAGGTGTCCTATGCTGGCTGGAGAAAAGCGCCTGCCCGCGGCCGAGTCCCCGGAAGAAGGACTGTCAAAACCCAAACGCCAGGATGAAGATGGATCAAAAGGCCTCCGGGTCCAGAAATATCTGAGCGTTGACGAGGAAACAGGCCCATTAAGCATGCGGCCATGGTATATGGAAAAAAGTCTGTTGAGCAGGCTGCCAACCCCTCTTGCCGTGCCAAAAAGACCCGCGTGGCCACACACCCCTCCGACTGAAAAGGCATTAAGATCATGCACCTCTCCCCACACGACCCGCCCTCTCACCTGGCAGAATCCGGAAGGAGCAAGAAACGCTGGTTCTATTGCATGAGAACGGTCAAGCGGCCTGAACCGGATTCCCTCAAGCGACACTGGAAGGGCGATCAGCCTCTCCCATGCCTCATCAAGAGGGCATCCCGCCACAAGCTCCACGATTCTTCCCAAAAGTATAAAACCAAGATCACTGTAAAGGGTTTTCTGACCTGGAAGTGCGATGAGTTCCGTGGCAAGCACAAGGGATATGAGGGCATCTTTTCGCTCCCGGGCAGGAAGTTTCAATACTTTTTCATAATAAGGCAAATGGGCGGGAAGGCCCGATGCGTGGTTGAGCAGATGTCTTACGGTAATCCCATCCTTATTTTCAGGGATACCGGCGAAAAAACGGCTCAGGGTCTGTTCAAGGTCAAGAAGGCCCCTATCAACAAGAGCCATGCAGCACAGCGCGGTTACAAGCGGCTTGGTCAGGGATGCCAGGTCAAACCATGTGTGGGGAGTAATTTCACAGGACCAGGGAACATATGTCTGGCGGCCGGCACACAATTCAAGGACAGGCTTGCCGCCCCTTGTGACAAGCAGGCTAGCGCCGGGGAAAAGGCGGCACCGAACCGCCCGTTCCAGAAATCTCTTTACCTGTGCTCTTTCATGCCCCACGGCTTAAAACGGCACATCATCCTCCACCGGGGGAACGGGTGGCTCGGCGTCGGAAGATGACTGCTGGGATCTCTCTCCCTTTGGATCCAGGAGTATGATATCCCTTGCCTGCACCTCGGTCATCCATCGCTTGTTTCCATCCTGGTCTTCCCAGGATCTTGTCCTCAGCATGCCTTCCACGTAAACCATGCTGCCCTTGCTGAGGTACTCACCGCAGATCTCTCCCAGCCTGCGCCACGCGACAACCCTGTGCCAGTCGGTCTCAGACTCCCACTGGTCGCCCCGCTTCACAGGACGATCCGTTGCCATCCTGAATGTGGCGACGGCAACCCCGTCTGCCGTGTACCGGATCTCCGGGTCCGCGCCCAGTCTTCCAATCAACATTACCCTGTTCAGGCTCTTAGCCATATCATCACCTCGCTTTAACGGCCTTTTCAGGCCACAAACTTAAACTGTCCCTTACCCAAAAGATCGTGCAGATGAACAATGCCGACGAGATGCCCGTTTGAAGGCTCCACCACCGGCAGGACCGTAATAAGATATTTTTCCATCACGGCGAGGGCATCCGCAGCCATTGTCACCGGGGCCACGCTCTTGGGATGGACAGTCATGATCTGTTCCACCGGCCTGTCCTTCACGTTTTCCATGCGGAGCAGCGCCCGCCTGAGATCACCATCCGTAACTATGCCTGCAAGCGTTTCCTCTCCGTCCAGGATCAGAACCGCCCCAAGGCGTTTGGCATCCATTTCGCTGATAACCTGGTCCATGGACGCGCCAAGCCTGGCCAGAGGAACCCTCTGCCCGGTGAGCATGACTTCCCTGACCTGCACCTTGAGCCTTTCCCCCAGGGTGCCTGCAGGATGATTTTTCAGAAAATCCTTTTCGCTGAATCTTCTGGCCTTAAGCAGCACAACGGCAAGCGCGTCCCCCACGGCGAGAGTAGCCGTGGTACTCGTGGTGGGAGCAAGACCCAGGCTGCAGGCCTCTCTGGACACACAGGTATTTATAACCACGCGGCCCACACGCCCCAGGGTGGAATCAGGATTGCCGGTCATGGCAATCACAGGAATGCCCCTCTGCACAAAGGCAGGCAAAAGCGCCGTCAGCTCCTGGGTTTCTCCGCTGTTGGATATACCAATGACCACATCCTGCCTGGTCACCATACCAAGGTCCCCGTGCATGGCCTCAACCGGATGGAGAAATATGGCCGGAGTTCCGGTGCTTGCCAGGGTAGCGGCGATCTTCCTTCCGATAAGACCTGACTTGCCTATGCCGGTGACCACCACCCGGCCCCTGGTCTCCAACACAAGAGAAACCGCCTGGACAAAACCTTCATCAAGGTGGTCCCTTACCTCTTTAAGACCGGCGATCTCCGTGTCTATGGCCCTTCTGGCCTCTTTCAGTATTACCGATTCTTCCAATGGTTCAAATGCTCCCTGACAGTCTGCTGCCTCTGGATTCAACCCGTCAAACATGGATTATTGTCCCTGGACCTATCTTTCCAGCTGAAATTTACCAATATAATCTTCCACAGGAATGGGATATTCCCCATTAAAGCAGGCGAGACAAAATCTTCCCGAATCCCCACCGGCCGCCTTGATCATGGACTCTATACTGAGATACTGCAATCCATCCAGGCCAAGATAATCCCTGATCTCGTTAACGCTCTTATGTGACGCAATGAGTTCTCCGCTGGTGGAAAAATCTATTCCATAAAAACACGGATACCTCGAAGGGGGACAGCTTACGAGCATGGTAATTTCCCTGGCCCCGGCCTCTCTTATGGCCTTGACCCTGGTGCGGCTGGTGGTACCCCGGATTATGGAATCCTCCATTATCACCACCTTTTTGCCCCTGAGCATGTCTCTTACCGGATTCAATTTAACCCGCACTCCGAAATCCCTCATGGACTGACTGGGCTGAATAAATGTCCTGCCAACATAGTGGTTCCTGATAACAGCCAGCTCCAGCGGCATATTGGCCGCCTGGGCATACCCCACGGCGGCGTAATTGCCGGAATCGGGAAACGGCATGACAAAATCCGCGTCCACGGTTGCCTCCCTGGCAAGCGCAGATCCCAGCGACTTTCTGAAATTGTAGACATTTTTATCAAATATGGTACTGTCCGGCCGGGCGAAATATATAAACTCAAATATGCAGTTCGCGGTCCTGGGTGACGTGACCCCCTGGAAAGAACGCAACCCGTTTTCATCAATGGCAACTACCTCTCCGGGGGCCACTTCCCGGATATAGTCCGCCTGAATGAGATCAAACGCGCAGGTTTCCGAGGCCAGCACGTAGGCGCCGTTCAGCCGACCGATACACAGAGGCCGGAAACCCATCGGATCTCTGAAACCATAAATGGTCTTATCCGTGAGCATGACCACGGAATATGCCCCTTTGATGCGCTTCATGGTGGACACGATCGCCTCATCCATGTCAACAGTGCCCGCCCTGGCCAGAAGATGAACTATTATTTCGCTGTCCATGGTGGTCTGAAAAATAGAGCCATGGGATTCGAGTTCCCGCCTGATGGAATACGCATTTACCAGGTTACCGTTATGGCCCACAGCAAGATTGCAGCCTGAATGACAGACCCTGAAGGGCTGGGCGTTCTGAATAATGGAGGAACCGGTTGTTGAATAACGGACGTGCCCAATTGCGCTGTGCCCCTTGAGATCCTCCAACATGGCCTCGTTGAAGATGTCCGGGACAAGCCCCATGGCCTTGTGCTCCCGGACCTCCCTGCCGTCAGCGGTGACAATGCCGGCGCTTTCCTGTCCCCTGTGCTGCAGGGCGTAAAGACCGAAATAGGTAATCTTTGAGGCCTCGGGATGCCCGTAGACCCCAAAGACTCCACATTCCTCCCTGGGCCTGGACTGTCCTGGAATGGACAACGGGCACGGGATGAGAGATGATGGACAACAATATGACTTTTTCATTTTCCGCTGTTTGTATCTATAGTTTTCAAAAGGGGCTACCAGCAGGGACAAATCCCTCTGATTTTAAGCCTTGGGCATTCCCCCACTTCTCAAATAATAATCCTGAAGCGGCTTCACACGAATCTCCTGGGCCTTGAGCGCCCTGATTGCCTCGGCTGCCGCCCTGGCCCCGGCTACTGTTGTAAAATACGGAATCTCGTAATCAAGGGCGGTACGGCGGATGTAATATGCGTCGGACCTGGTTCTTTTTTGGCCGGTAGGGGTATTTATGACAAGATGGATCCCCCCGCTTTTCATCTGATCCAGTATATTGGGCCTTCCTTCCGATACCTTGAATGCCCTTTCACAGGGCACATTCTGTGCGTTCAAAAAATTGAAGGTACCTTCGGTTGCCACGATCCGGAAACCCGCCTCATTCAGGCTTTTCGCCACGGGCAGGATGGCCTTTTTATCTCCCGGCCTTATGCTCAAAAACACTGTACCCTCCACAGGCAGGTTCTGGCCGGCCGCCAACTGGCTCTTGGCAAAGGCCATGCCGAAACTGCTGTCTATCCCCATGACTTCACCGGTGGACTTCATTTCCGGCCCCAGTATGACATCAACTCCCGGGAAACGCCTGAACGGGAAAACGGATTCCTTGACCGCCACGTGCCTCACAGAGACCTCGGCAGTCAGCCCCAGTTCGCTGAGCTTTCTGCCAAGCATGACCTTTGTGGCCAGTTTGACAAGAGGTACGCCGGTAGCCTTGCTCACAAAGGGAACCGTTCTTGAGGCCCGGGGATTTACCTCCAACACATAAAGCTGACCATCCTTCACGGCATACTGAACATTCATAAGCCCTATGACATTAAGCTCCCTTGCCATGGACTTCGTGGCCCTGGAAATCTGATCGAGCAGATCGGGACTCAGGGTACGGGGCGGCAGAACGCAGGCCGAATCCCCGGAATGTATACCTGCCTCCTCTATGTGTTCCATAATTCCGCCGATAATGGTGACCTCTCCGTCACTTATGGCATCAACATCTATTTCAGTGGCATCCTGCAGGAACTTGTCAATCAGCACGGGGTGGCCTTCTGACACCTGCACCGCCTCCGCCATGTAAGATCTTAATCCGGCCTCGTCATATACTATCTTCATGGCCCTGCCGCCTAATACATAAGAGGGGCGAACCACCACCGGGTAGCCAATTTCATCCGCCACTCTGAGCGCTTCATCAATGCCCCTCGCGGTACCATTTGACGGCTGAACCAGACCCAGTTTTTTGAGCATTGCCTGGAAACTTTCTCTGTCCTCCGCCATGTCAATACTCTCTGGACTTGTGCCCAGGATGCTGACCCCCGCCTTCTTCAGGGATACGGCCAGATTCAGCGGCGTCTGGCCTCCAAACTGGACGATTACCCCCATGGGATGCTCGGTCTCAACAATATGCAACACGTCTTCCAGGGTAAGCGGCTCAAAATATAGCTTGTCAGAGGTATCATAGTCAGTAGAGACGGTCTCCGGGTTGGAATTCACCATGATGCTCTCAATGCCCTCTTCCCTCAGGGCAAAAGATGCGTGAACACAGCAATAATCGAATTCGATTCCCTGGCCGATCCGGTTGGGACCTCCGCCCAGGATCATTACCTTTCTGTTATCCGAAGGCCTTGCCTCGTCTTCCGTCTCATAGGTGGAATAATAATAGGGCGTGTAGGCCTCAAATTCGGCCGCGCATGTATCCACCAGCTTATAAACCGGTCTTATGCCTGTGTCATCCCTCCTGTCCCTGACTTCCTGCTCACTCACACCCAGGGCATAGGCAATCTGGCGATCGGAAAAGCCCTCTCTTTTATAGTAAAACAAATCCGGCTCACCGGACGCCTCTTCAGACATAAGGGCAGATCCTGCCTCCCTGATTCTGGCAATCTGGTAAAGGAACCATGGATCAATACCGGTAAGCTCATATACATCCTGGATGGTGAACCCCATTGACATGGCAAGGGAAATATAAAATATCCTCTGAGAATTGGGGGTTCTAAGGCGGGATACCACCTCCTCCCGATCTGGAACCCTGCCGTTGGTTTCCCATGGATTGCTGCCGTCAAATCCAAGCCCGAAACGGCCTATCTCCAGGGAACGAAGACCTTTCTGAAGGGCCTCCTTAAAGGTACGGCCAATGGCCATGGTTTCTCCCACGCTCTTCATGGAGGTGGTAAGAAGATCCTCGGTCTCAGGAAACTTCTCAAAGGTCCAGCGGGGAATCTTTACAACGCAATAATCAATTGTGGGTTCAAAGGAGGCCATGGTTTCCCGGGTAATGTCGTTTGGGATCTCATCAAGGGTGTAACCAACTGCCAGCTTGGCGGCGATTTTGGCTATGGGGAACCCGGTTGCCTTGGAGGCGAGGGCCGATGAACGGGAAACCCTGGGATTCATCTCGATGACCACCATCTCACCCGTCTTTGGATGAACGGCAAACTGTATGTTGGAGCCTCCGGTGTCAACCCCGATTTCCCGGATAATGGCCAGCGCGGCATCCCGCATGCGCTGGTATTCCCTGTCCGTAAGGGTCTGGGCAGGCGCAACGGTGATGCTGTCTCCTGTATGCACACCCATTGGGTCGAGGTTTTCGATACTGCAGACAATGACCACATTGTCTTTGGCATCCCGCATGACTTCAAGCTCGAATTCTTTCCAGCCGATAACGGATTCCTCAAGCATGACCTCGTGAATCATGCTGAGATCAAGCCCCTGGGAACAGATCTCTTCCAGGTCGTCCGGATTATATGCAATGCCTCCGCCAGTGCCGCCCAGGGTGAAGCTTGGCCTGACAATCAACGGATATCCGATCTCGGCGGCCGCGTCCCATGCCTGCCCCATTGTCCGGACGATGGAACTTTTGGGTACTCTCAGACCTATCTTCTCCATGGCTGCCCTGAAAAGTTCTCGATCTTCCGCCTTGTGGATAACCTTCCGATCAGCTCCTATCATTTCGACATCAAGACGCTCCAGCACACCGCTGTCCGCCACCTTTACCGCCGTATTCAGGCCCGTCTGCCCCCCCAACGTGGGAAGCAGGGCATCCGGCCGTTCCTTTTCCAGGATTCTGACCACCACTTCAGGGGTAATGGGCTCCACATAGGTCCGATCCGCCGTGTCCGGATCGGTCATGATGGTGGCAGGGTTGGAATTTACCAGGACCACCTCATAGCCTTCCTCTTTCAGTGCCTTGCAGGCCTGGGTTCCGGAATAATCAAACTCGCATGCCTGACCAATAACAATGGGACCAGAACCAATGATCAGAATTTTCCTTATATCTTCGCGTTTGGGCATGTTTTAACTGACCTGTAAAAGCTTTGTTTGATGTTATCCCTTGAATTCCGCCATCATGGACACGAAACGATCAAACAGATACTGCGCATCGTGAGGCCCGGGGGCATTTTCCGGATGATACTGAACGGAAAAGGCGGGAATGTTATTGTGACTTATTCCTTCGACGGTGTTGTCGTTCAAATTTATGTGCGTAACCTGAACATAATCAGGAACGGATTCCTGATCCACTGCAAATCCGTGATTCTGAGAGGTTATGTCAATTTTGCCGGTGGCAAGGTCCTTAACGGGCTGATTGGCGCCCCTGTGACCGAACTTGAGCTTGAATGTCCTGGCGCCAAAGGCCTGTGACAAAATCTGATGCCCGAGACAGATACCGAAAACAGGTCTTTCACCCAACAACTCTTTTACGGTGGATACCACTCCGGTCAGCGCAGAGGGATCGCCGGGGCCGTTTGACAGGAAAATACCATCGGGGTCGCAGGACATAATCTCGTCAGGCCCTGAGCTGCATGGGAAAACCAAAGGCTGACAGCCAAGATTCCTGAAAATCCTCAGCTGATTATACTTCAACCCGCAATCCAGGACGGCAATCCGGTATTTTCCGTCACGGGGCAGGCTGGCAACATCTTCCAGATATTCAGGCCCCTTTTCCAGCCAGACATATGGATGCCTGCAGGTAACTTCCCTTACCAGGTCTCTGCCTACAAGGCCGGGGGCCCTCCTGGCCTTGTCCACCAGGGAATCGGGATCAAGGTCCTGGGTCGACATGGCCGCCTTCATGGCCCCGGCCCGCCTTATATGCCTTGCGAGCGCCCTCGTGTCCACCTGCTCGATGCCAAGGATCCCCCTTGACATGAGATAACTGCGCAGATCCGAGGTGGCCCTGAAGTTCGAATAGTCAGGCTGGTATTCCCTGACTACAAAACCTTCAAGATGAATGTCTGCGGATTCCTCATCTTCGTTATTAACCCCGTAATTTCCGATCAGGGGATATGTCATGGTAACTATCTGTCCCTTGTAGGACGGATCGGTAAGGACCTCCTGATAGCCTGTCATGCTGGTATTGAAGACTATCTCACCGGTTGTCTCTCCCGGCCCGGTAAAAGACCGGCCGTGAAACACCCGGCCGTCCTCTAAGGCAATAAGAGCTTTCATTTTTATTCCTCACGCGGGGGCCCGGCCCTGGATTAGGAGATGCTAAATGAGGGCATTTACTCACAGGCATGCCTGAAACTTTGCAAGTATAAACAACCCGGTTGCCTGACGTCAATAAGATCCACCACATGATGACAGAAATATGCGCCTTGCCTTGGGCATCAACTGGCGCAGCCTCTGTATCCTGGCCCTGTCGGTGGGATGGGTGGACAAAAACACCGGACGAAAACCTTCTTTGTTGGCGCGGAGCATCCTCTGCCAGAAGACCAGGGCGCTTTCCGGGTCATAGCAGGCCCTGGCCATCAGAATGAGACCGATATAATCCGCCTCAAATTCCTGGGCCCTGCTGTATGGAAGCAGCAAGCCCACGTTGGCAGCCAGGCCATAGGCTACACTGAAGGCCTTAATGGCCTGAGGCGACTGCAACCTCAGGGCCGCCTCTGCCGCGGCCTCTCCCATCTGGGCGAGAAGTGCCATGCTCATCCTTTCCGCGCCATGCCTGGCCAGCGCGTGGGCAACCTCATGACCTACTACCACAGCCAGGCCATCTTCGTCCCTGGTATATTTTAGGATACCGGTATAGACAAAGACCTTGCCACCAGGCAGACAAAAGGCATTGGCCACCTTATCATTATCAATCAGGTGAAATTCCCACTTGTAGTCAGGCCGGCGGGCCGCCCTGGCAATTCTCCATCCCACCCGCTCAAGCATGGCGTTAAGACGCGGATCATGGGAGATGCGCTCCTTTTTTAATATTTCCCTGTAAGCGCTGAGCCCAAGGGCAAGCTCCTCTCCCTGACTGACAAGTATAAGCTGTGGCCTGCCGGTAACAGGAGCCCGGGCACAACCTGCTGACAAAAAACATAACAGTGAAAAAACAACAATTAAACCATTCCTCATGACCCAGCATAAAAAAAGGGAGATGGGGTGTCCATCTCCCTGCTCTTTGAATTATCAAGCTGTACATCCCAAGAGGGAACGGCACGACAATCCAGCCGACAATACACTATCCGGCCTTGACCTCTATCTTCCTTGGACGCACATCCTCTGATTTCGGAATAAACAACTTCAGCACCCCTGCCGACATACTGGCCTCTATCCGATGAGCGTCCACATCAGGACCAAGGGTAAAGGCTCTCTCATATTCTCTTGCCCCGAATTCAGCGTAAAGAGGCTTTATGTCATGGGGAATAATGTCCGCCATGGAGCCTTTTATGGTCAGCACGTTCTTGTCAACAACAACCTCAAGCCCCTCTTTAGTAACGCCTGGCATGTCGGCGGAAAGCACGATTCCATCATCATTCTCATACACATCCACCGGGGGAAGCAACGGGCGCACAGCGCTTTTAGCAGGTGCCTCCGCCCGCTCCCCGCGGCCGACAGCTATTCCGGATTCCCTGTTTTCAGCCATTGCGAACCTCCTTTCAACTGACCGACACCTCGATCTTCCTGCTCTTTTCATCTTCTTTCTTACCAATGGTCAGCACCAGGATTCCATTGGTATACCGGGCCTCCACCTTTCCGGGATCCACGCTCTCCGGCAGGGAGATCACCCTTCGGAATTTACCGCAGAACCGCTCCCTGCGGTAGTATCCATTAGGAGTTGCGCCCTCGCCGGCATCAGGCAGGGTATCCCGTTCACCGGCAATGGTAAGTTGATTTCTCTCCAGGGTAAGATCTATCTTTGACGGTTCTATCCCCGGAACGAAAAAATACACCATTACGCTGTCTGTGGTTTCACCCACGTTTACCGGTGGGAAAGCCCCTTTTACCACCCCCCTTATATTGCCTACAGGGGAACCAAACTCGTACACCCGCTCAATTTCCTGTTTCAGCCGATCGAAATCACGCCACAAGGGATCAATTATCTCCAGCCATGGACTCATCATCTCATTAACCTCCTTATTCAAAAAGCTGATAACCTGACAGACAAAAGCCCAAAAAATGCCTTAACATTGGGTAATATCAATAGGTTAACTCAACCCAGAACAAAGATAAGCATGAGACACAAACAGTCAAGGCTTGAAGGGTAAGCAAACAGAAAGGCGACCTTTACGACAGTATTTCAGCCGAGCCTTATGGCAGAGGGCAAACAATAACGGAGACCGGGGAGATTCAGTGTTCAAGGGTCTCCTCGTCTATTTCCAGTTCCAGTTCAAAAAAGCTGGTACCACAGTCATAACATTTGACATCTAACAGGTTCCTGGCCTGTAATGACACATACACCTCATCACATCCGCAGGAGCATGGAGACTTGATGGATTCCTTGATTTCCCGGGCAATCTGAGGCCTCAAGTTAGAGGGGATATCTGAATCATATTCTATTTTCACCCTTATCCTCCTGGGGTAACACTCCATTTTAAATTGATAGGCCATGATAACCGCAGCAAAGCGCTATTGTAAAGGGTTACTTGAACCAAAACAGAAACAGGTAAGGACGACGGACAATATACCGAATCCGCCCAGGGAGGAAGGGAATGCAGGCATATCCCGTACACATTACTGATACCGGGATAAAAGACACACCCATGAGAAAACCAATCAGCAGCCTTGGCAAGGGGAAAATAAGCGTTTAACCCGGATTGTGCTTTCCAAATGCAGAAAAAAATGTTTTTTGCCATAATTTCATGTAGATTATCACAACATAATGCAAAAAAATATTCATCTGTAGTGCTCTCTGCCTCGTATCTTCGGCAGACTTGCGAACCACCTAATCCGGAGACCGCCCAGGGCATCAATATTGCATTTAATTTCAGTCTGAAATATTCAGGGATATTATAGCCGTAGTGTCGGGAGTTTTTTCGCTATTTGGTTATTGACAAAGATCACATGCTCAATTAGTAAAACTTTGGGTGGTTTTTTTAAAATGGAAATCTATAAAAAAGGGAGGTTGTAGATGAAAAACAAGAGTCTTTTTTCAGTGTTGATTGCAGCTTGGTTCAGCTTAGCGGTTGCTGGATTCGCCTTTGCGGTGGATAAAGGGCCTGCAACCATTATACTTAAAGCCGGCAGGAAAGGTGACGTAACTTTCCTGCATCACCAGCATCAGGAACACATTAAATGTAGCGTGTGCCACCACAGCAAGGGGCCTGACGGAAAGCAGGTTCCATACAAGGAAGGGCAGAAAATCGAGAAATGTGCCACCTGCCACAACAAGGGAATGGCCAACAGGAGACTGAATTCGACCATGAAGGCATTCCACAAAAACTGCAAGACCTGCCATAGAAAAAACAAAAAGGGTCCGACCAGGTGTAACGGGTGCCACAAAAAGAAGTAGTCAGCCCTTTTCATAAGCGCGGTTTTTATCCGCCAGACTCATAGTAACAAAAAGGGCCTGTCATTACACGACAGGCCCTTTTTTTGTTTTCCGGACCTGAGTGCCAAACACCAAAGATTATCTCTGTCCGGACTGTCACATTGGACACCGAAAGAACATAATCTAAGGAATTACAATTTATTATGCGAACTGACACTATCCGGCCAAGCCGCACGCCAATATTCAATATGTCTCACCGCTCTGGAATTCCTGAAGCGAGAAGCTGGTCGGACCGGACGCTGCCCTGCGTCTGTTTTTCCGTCTTTTTCGGCAGCCCCATGAAACGCCTAAACCCCATCAGCCGATATTACTGCCACTGCAAAACCGTGGACCGTGACGAATGGAAACGCCTGCATGTCGTAACTCGCCCTCGGGATCAGGGTGAAAAAGGCCAAGGTCTGATGGGACTACTGAGGCAGGTTTTCTGGGGAA
>JALVVK010000047.1 GCA_027023445.1 Deltaproteobacteria bacterium
CCACAAGCGTCTTCCCTTCACCGGTCTTCATCTCGGCTATCTTGCCCTGGTGCAGGACTATTCCGCCTATCACCTGAACATCGTAGGGCCTCATGTCAAGGACCCTGCGGGCAGCCTCCCTGGTAACGGCAAAGGCCTCGGGAAGAATGTCGTCAAGGGACTCCCCGGCCTCTATCCTCTGCTTGAATTCCGCGGTTTTGGATATAAAATCCGCGTCGGAAAGCTTGCGGATTTGGGGCTCCAGGGCATTAACCTGGTCAAGGATAGGCCTTAATTTCTTGATTTCTCTGTCGTGCTTGGTCCCAAAGACCTTTGTCAACATATTGGTAAACATCTTTAAAGCTCCATCAGCATGGCTGATTCATCGCAATCTGGAAATTTAGGGCATTTGATGCAATCGGCCCATATTTTGTGTGGCAAAATGCCTTTGTTAACCAGATGAAATCCTTTTTTTCTAAAAAAATCTACCTGGTAGGTCAAGGTAAAAACCTTGTATATTCCAAAAGTTATCGCCTCGGACAAGCAAAATTCAACGAGCTTGGTGCCGATTTCCCTTTTCTGAAAGGCCTCCTCCACAGCAAGAGATCTGATTTCAGCAAGATCCTCCCAGCAGATGTGAAGGGCCACTACGCCTACAATGGCGCCATCCTCGTGTTCGTACACCGCATAGTCCCGCAGATGATCATAGAGTTCGCTCAGTGAGCGGGCAAGTAACTGCCCCTTTCCTGCGAAGTGGTTGAGCAGCGCATGGATCTTTTTAATGTCCGTTATTTTTGCCTTTCTGATCATCACGTTTTCCTGCTGGTTATTTCTTCAGCGGGACTATGTAGGATTTAAGATCCTCCTTGTCCGCAAGCCTTACGGCAAACGCTATGGCCTTGCGCCTGCTGTCGAATTTTCCTAAGTACACCCTGTACCACACCCCTTTCTTGGGGCCGAGATTCGCCTGTTTCACCTGGGTAAAATAACCCTTTCTTGCCCATCTGGCAGCCTCCTTGTTAGCCCTTTCACGCTTGCGGTAGGAAGCAATCTGAAGGACAAAATAAGTGATGTTTGCCTTTTTGGGCTGAAAAGCCGGGGAGCGGGCAGGCTTGCTTGGTTCGGGCCGGGATGCAGCGGGTATGGTCAGTGCCTGAGGCTGTGCGGAGCCGTCTGTTTTGTCGTTGGTAATTTTTTCTTCAATGATTCCGCCTGGGGGTGCGCCTGTATCGGTCCGTGCCTGCTGTTCAGGCCGGGTCCGAGCTGCCTCTTTATTTCCCGTATCGGTCCGGGGCGACGTGGAGACCTCTTTGCTTGCATTTCCTTCGACAGGCGGGAGCCCCGCCACCGGAGGTGAGGTTGCCAGTGAGATTTCGTTTGCAGGCAGCCTCTTTCCCACCATCTTCTGGCCCACCCAGAAACCCAGCACAAACACCCACAGAAGTACGCACAGGGTGGAGACAGCTACGGCTGTCATTCCGCCAAGGCCAAGTTCAAACTTAATTCCGCCGGTTTTTTTCTTTGAGCGAGCCATCTGTACACCTCACATACTCTCCGGGGCGGAGACCCCAAGCAGGTTCAGCCCCTTTTTGAAAACCCTTTTCATGACCGCGGATAACAGGAGCCGTGCCTGGGTGAGTTCCGGGTCTTCCCCTATAAAACGGCTCCTGGTGTAATAACCATGAAATTTGCCTGCCAGGTTTGTCAGATAATAGCTGATTCTGTGGGGCGCCAGGGCCAGCGCACTTTCCGCGAGCACCTGTGGAAACGCGTCGATCATTTTCAACAGATTCAGCTCTTCCGCGGAGGACAGAAGGGCCGTGTCTATCTGGTCCGGCTCCCTGAGGACTATGCCCTGTTCCGCAGCCTTTCTGAAAACACTTGCGAGCCTGGCATGTGCATATTGCACATAATATACCGGATTTTCCTGACTCTGGCTTCTGGCAAGGTCAAGGTCGAAATCAAGATGGCTGTCACAGCGCCTGGTTAAAAAGATAAACCTCGCGGCGTCCGTGCCAACAGACTCAACAACCTCACTGAGGGTAACGAATTCTCCTGCCCTGGTTGACATGGCCTTCTGCTCACCCTCTTCGATAAGATTAACAAGTTGAACCAGCATGACCTTCAGGGCGCTGTCGTCATGTCCCAGCGCCTTGACCGCAGCCTTCACCCGGGGGACATATCCGTGATGATCCGCGCCCCATATATCAACAAGCATGTCATAGCCTCGTTCCATTTTCTGGAGGTGGTAGGCGATGTCCGCGGCAAAATAGGTAAGTTCCCCGGTTGAGCGGCGTATCACCCGGTCCTTTTCGTCTCCGAATTCCGATGTTTTGAACCACAGTGCGCCGTCTTTTTCGTATAAAAAACCTTTTTCCTCAAGCAGGGACAGGGCCTTTTGAACCATGCCGGAATCGTGAAGCGTTCTTTCGCTGAACCAGTTATCAAAATGAACCCCGAATTCAAGGAGATCCTTCTTGATGCCGGAGAATATCACATCTACCGCCGCCTTTGTGAAATCTGGCAGACATTCATCCTCCGGCACATCCAGGTAGCGGCGTCCGTGCCTTTGAGCCATGTCGTCGGCAATATCCCGGATATAGTCCCCCTGGTAACACTCCCTGGGGAAATCAACCTTCTCCCCGAAGTGCTCGCGATATCTGAGGTATACCGAAAGTCCCAGGGTCTTCATCTGGTTGCCCACGTCGTTTATGTAGTATTCTGTTTCCACCTTGAAACCCGCGGCCCTGAGCAGCCTTGCCAGGGAATCCCCCACGGCGGCGCCCCTGCCATGGCCCACGTGCAGCGGACCGGTGGGGTTGGCGCTTACGAATTCAACGAGCACCCTGCGGCCATTTCCTGCATCTGATGTGGCAAATTTGTCGCCTGAATTGAATATGTGTTTCAGGTTTTGCTGCCAGGTTTCAGTGGAAATAAAAAAATTCAAAAAACCTGGGCCGGCTACCTCCACCTTTTCAAAAAGAGGATTGGCCCTGAGAATGGAAAGAAGGGAATCCGCCACCTGCCTGGGGGGGGTTTTGATTCTGGATGCCAGAATCATGGCAAGGTTGGTGGAAAAGTCACCATGGGCCTCTGCTTTGGGAACAGCGATCTGGACCCCATCGGGAAACTCCATCCCGGGAAGTTTCCCATTTTTAACTGCCTGGTTAAAGGCCTCAAAAAGTACTGATTTAATCCTGTTTTTCATAATAATAAACCTTTCTATATTACCTTGAAGCGGAAAAACGTGTTCATAAATTGATTGATGGTCCTGTAAAAAGACATCATAGTTAAAACAGCTTCACCTTCTTGCCCCCGCAGGCCCTTTTTATTTCCTTTTCAAAAAGGCCTTTGTCCCCTGATAACTCCGGCCTT
>JALVVK010000048.1 GCA_027023445.1 Deltaproteobacteria bacterium
TTTTTTTGAAACTTCAGTGGCTGAATAAAAAAGATCTTATGCCCAAAAAATGTGTTGACAATGCGAGCTTATAAACTTAGCTTCTTCTTGCTATAATTTTACAAATGACCTAAACTGCGTGCCTGCGGGCGTGTTGATTTTTGAAGAAGATCCGAGAGTTCCCGCAGGTAACAAATCAAGGGGGTAAAAAATGAAGGTTGCAGTCAGCTCAACGGGTAAGGATCTTGATTCCGGCATTGATCCCAGATTCGGAAGGGCGAATTATTTTGTCGTCGTAGATTCTGATTCAGGCCAGGTGGTGAATGTGATCGACAATACATCGGCGCAGAATGCGGCTCACGGCGCCGGAATCAACGCGGCCCAGACCGTGGCGGATTCCGGAGTTCGTGCCGTGTTGACCGGAAGGGTGGGGCCAAAGGCATTTGCGGTGCTTCAGGCCGCGGGCATAGATATTTTCCTGGATGTCAGCGGGACTGTCAGGGAGGCCGTTGAAAGATTCAAATCCGGTTCTCTGAAGTCTGATGGCGGGCCTAACTCAAGCGTGCATCAGGGCATGAACATGGCTCCCGGAAGGGGTGGCATGGGGGGAGGCGGAATGATGGGCGGTGGCGGCCGCGGCATGTGCGGCGGCGGCGGTCGTGGTATGGGCGGCGGCCGCAGGTAGTCTCCGCAGGGAGGAATTAATATGAAACTGGCGGTAGCAAGCGGGAAGGGCGGAACGGGCAAGACCACTGTGGCAGTAGGTCTTGCTCTTTCCTCTCCCTTACCTGTCCAATATCTGGACTGTGATGTGGAGGAACCCAACGCCCATATTCTTTTAAACCCGGAAATAAGGGATTCAGAAAAAATAACCCTGGAGGTTCCCAGGATCCTCGAGGAAAAATGTACCTATTGCGCCAAGTGTAAGGAGATATGCCATTTTAATGCCATTGCGGTCTTTGGAAAAACCGCAATGACCTTTCCAGAACTCTGTCATTCCTGCGGCGGTTGCTTCCTCGTTTGTCCTGAAGAGGCCATAGCTCCGGATTCCAGGGAGATCGGTTTGGTTGAGCAGGGACGGGCAGGCGATATTGAATTTGTGCATGGCAGGCTCCGGGTGGGAGAGGCTATGGCAGTGCCCCTTATCAAGGCCGTAAAGGCCCGTGCCAGGGATGAAGGCATCGTGATTATGGATTCCCCTCCGGGGACGTCCTGCCCTGTGGTCGCCACGGTGAAGGACGCGGATTATACCCTCCTTGTGACCGAGCCTACTCCCTTTGGCCTTTTCGATCTGAAGTTGGCAGTAGGGGTCATGGAGAAGCTCAAAAGACCTTACGGGGTGGTGATCAACAGGGCGGATATGGGAGACGGCAAGACAGAGGAGTGGTGTCGGGAAAGAGGCATAACAATTCACCTGAAGATTCCCTTTGAACGCGGGATCGCAGAGGGCTATGCCAGGGGAGAACCTATAGTGGAGGGCAGGGACAGCCTGCACAGACAATTCAGGGATCTTGTGGAGGAACTATCGCAGTGAAGGAAATCTTGATTCTCAGTGGGAAGGGAGGCACCGGCAAAACTACCGTCACGGGTTCTCTTGCGGCCCTCCTGAAAAACAAGGTAATAGCCGACTGTGATGTGGATGCTGCCGATTTGCACCTTATCCTTTCCCCTCAGGTTGAAAAGGTCCACGAATTCTGGTCGGGCATCACGGCGAGCGTCAAGACGGATCAGTGTACCGGGTGCGGAACCTGTGAAGAACTCTGCCGGTTTGACGCCATCCGCCTGGATGATACCGCCCGTATTGATGCGCTTGAATGTGAAGGCTGCGGTGTGTGCGCGCATTTCTGTCCTGAAGGTGCCATCGAAACAAGGGACAACCTGTGTGGGTCCTGGTTCAACTCCCGCTCAGATTTCGGTCCCATGGTGCACGCTCAACTCCACATTGGAGAGGAAAATTCCGGAAAACTGGTCAGCCTGGTAAAAAGAAAGGCCAGAGAGCTTGCCGAGAGTACCGGCGTGGACTGGCTGCTGGTGGACGGTCCTCCAGGGATAGGCTGCCCTGTGATAGCCTCCCTTTCCGGAACCGATCTGGTGCTCATAGTCACGGAGCCGACGAAATCAGGCCTGCACGACCTTGAAAGGGTTCTGGAACTTGCGGGCCACTTCAAAATTCCCGTTGCCGCGTGTATAAATAAATGGGACCTGAACAAGGGAATGTCTGATATTATTGAGAATACATGCAAAGAAAGGCAGGTTCCCCTCTTTGGAAAGATTCCGTTTGACCCGGATGTCGTCAAAAGTATAGTTGCGGCAAAGCCCCTTGTGGAGTATTCATCCGGACCAGCAGCCCGGGCGATAACCGAAATGTCAAGGGTTATAGAACGCTGGGCCGCTTAGATAACTTTGCACATTAATGCAATAAGTTTTTTAAAAAGAGGAGGCCTTACGAGTGAGTGTAAAACCGGATTCTCCCATGGGTAACCCATTGCTGGATGAACAGGACAAAAAGATCAGGGAAAAGCTCAAGCAGATAGACAACAAGATAATGGTCATGAGCGGGAAGGGCGGTGTTGGAAAGAGCACGGTTTCCATAAACCTGGCTATCGGCCTTTCCCTGCAGAATTTTTATGTCGGGCTGCTTGACGTTGACCTTCACGGGCCAAATGTGCCGAAGATGCTGGGCGTTGAGCGCGGAGAGCTTCAGAGACGTCCTGATGGCACGGTAGGTCCGGTATATTATTCGCCGAACCTTAAATTCATGTCGGTTGAGCCCCTGCTGCCTGAAAGAAATTCCGCGGTTATATGGCGTGGGCCGCTTAAAATGTCTGCAATCAGGCAGTTTATCTACGACATTGAATGGGGCAAGCTGGATTATCTTGTGATAGATGCCCCTCCCGGTACCGGGGATGAACCGATGACCGTGGCTCAGACCATACCGGAGGCCTATGCCGTGGTGGTCACTACACCCCAGGAGGTCTCGCTTCTGGATGTGAGAAAATCCATCACCTTCTGTAAACAGGTAAATATACCTATCCTTGGTATTGTGGAGAACATGAGCGGCATGGTCTGTCCCCATTGCGGAAAGGTGATCGATGTGTTCAAGCGGGGCGGCGGGCAGAAGCTGGCGGAAGAGCTGGGTATCCCGTTCCTGGGAAGCATACCTGTGGATCCGCGAATCGTCACCACGGGAGACGCCGGAAAACCCATGATAGCCTCTTACCCCAACAGCCATACCGCTGAGGCCTTTGAAAAGCTTATTCAGAACGTCATCAACGCAACTCAGTCTCTTAACGCGAAAATCAAACAAGAGAAGGGGTCAGAAAAGCAGAAACAGGAGGATTAGTATCTATGAGGATAGCCATACCAGTTGAAAACGGGCTGCTGTCAGCCCATTTCGGGCACGCATCTCAATTTGCCCTTGTGGATGTATCAGACGGAAAAGTGACCGGAAGCCGGATGGTCACGCCTCCTCCGCATGAACCGGGGGCGCTGCCCCGATGGCTGGCCGAGGAAGGGGCTACCCACGTCATCTGCGGGGGTATAGGGGCAAGGGCGGTTGAACTGATAGCCGCATCAGGCATCCAGGTAGTGGCAGGGGTGCCTGTTATGGATCCTTCCGTGGCAGTTGAGGAATTCCTCAAGGGAAATCTGTCCGGGGCATCCGGGCCAACCTGCCAGGGACATGGTCACGGTGAGCATCAGTGCAATCACTGATGTTATTCAAAGATAGGAGGCAAGTCCATGCCAATCTATGAATACCGCTGCGAATCCTGTGGAACGGTCAGTGAATTATTGTTGTTTTCCAATTCAGAGGGGTTGAAATGCCCTAATTGTGGTTCAGATAAACTCCATAAACTCCTTTCCGCCACATCCGCACTTACCGGTTCCACTCCGCACCGTGTCCCCGGTCCGAAAGACACCGGGTGCTGCGGTTTCAGCCCCGGAGAGGCGCCCGGTTGCGCCGGTCCCGGCTCCTGTTGCGGCAGGAATCCAGGGGTATCCTGAATCAGGATATCTTGCCTTTTGGTGAAAGTCAGGGTATCTGTCCGGCATCCATGGACAGATACCCTGACAAAATCGATCTCAGACACCTCTTAGACCGCCTTTACGCCCGGTATAACCGCAGAGAATTCGTGCACCCGGATCCCCTGGAATTTCTTTACCATTATTCCCGCCCCCTGGATCAGGAAATCGTGGGGCTTCTGGCCTCGTGTCTTGCCTATGGCAGAGTCAACCAGATTCTGAAAAACGTCTCCCTGCTGCTTGGCCTGATGGGCTCCCCGTCCGAGTTCGTGCTGTCCGCTTCCAGAGAAAAGATGATGAGAATACTTTCCGGTTTCAGGTATCGTTTCAATACCGGCAGAGAGGTGGCGTTTTTGCTCATGGGGGTCAGGGACTGCATTGAACAGCATGGTTCCATGGGCGGACTGTTCGCCCGGCTATTTGAACCCAAAGACCAAACCTTGATCCCGGCCCTGACCGGGTTTGTTAAGCAGGTGGGCAGATACCTCCCTGATCGGTGCTTCCTGCTGCCTGATCCGGAAAGGGGCAGCCCCTGCAAGAGATCCATGTTATTCCTGAGATGGATGGTCAGAAAGGATCTCGTGGATCCAGGGATATGGGAAGGCGTGCCGCAATCGAAGCTGGTGGTCCCCCTTGACACCCATATGTTTCAGGCCGTAAGGCTTCTTGGCTTTACAAACAGAAAACGGGCCGATCTCAGGGCCGCGGTGGAGGCTACAGAGGCTTTTGCCCGCCTGTGTCCGGAAGATCCGGTAAAATATGATTTTGTCCTCACCAGGTTTGGTATCAGGCCGGACATGGACCTGGGGCAGTTCCGGCAGGAACTCTGTTTATAAAATCAGTTCGACGCCGGCCTCCCCGGCCTTGGGAAAGAGGATTTTTCATGAGCAGGATCTTTTTTGCCTTCAGCAGAGATCGGCTGTTTCTCTGTCGTTTTGATTTGTTGTGATACAAAGCCCTTGTTCTTCCGATCATATTCAATTAAATCAAAAGAAGTAAAAATTTTTTTATTGCTTTTTCCCTGAACTTTCATGTGAAATTATGTTTCTCAGCCTCTGGGCGTGAAAGTCAGCTCATGGAGCATGGCTTATGCCCCATGAGCTATATTCGCGGTAAAAGCGTACAGGAGAATATTATGTATTCAGGAAGCAGTGCTGACCAGTTGAAAAAGGAACTGGAAGGCCGGGTCGAGGATCGGTTGGGGCCGGTATTCCAGAGATACGGGCTGGACATCAGGGATCTGATGACACCATTAAAGTGGAAGCCCCTGGTATTGGTGATAGGCAATTACTCTTCTGGTAAGTCCACTTTTATAAATGAATTGCTTGGTGTGCAGGCCCAGAGAACCGGACAGGCCCCCACGGATGATTCCTTTACCATCATCACAACGCCGGAGGAGCAGGAAGAAGAGGGTGAGGTTCCGGGAAACACGGTTGTGAGTGACGATCGCCTTCCCTTTGCCTCTCTGAGACGTTTTGGCGAAAGCCTGATAGCCCATCTGAAAATGAAGAAAATAAATGTTCCGCTGCTCCAGGATCTGGCCATTGTGGATACCCCCGGCATGCTGGATTCGGTCACTGAAAAGGACCGCGGATATGATTACCTGGGGGTGGTGGGCGATCTGGCCAGGATGGCGGATCTTATTATCCTTATGTTCGATCCCCACAAGGCAGGCACCATAAAGGAAACCTACCAGGCCATCCGTACCACGCTTCCGGAATCGGCAGGGGAAGACAGGGTGCTTTATGTGCTTAACCGGATAGACGAATGTGAAAACGTCGTGGATCTGATCCGTTCCTATGGGACCCTCTGCTGGAACCTGTCCCAGATGACCGGACGCAAGGATATGCCGAGGATTTATCTTACCTTTGCCCCTAAGGAGGGTGAGAACGTGCCATCTGAGCTGCGCATATGGATGAATGAGAGAAACGAGCTTAAAAACGCTATTGGTTCCGCGCCGAGAATGAGGCTGTTTCATATACTGCATGAGATCGACCGCGCCTGCCGCGAACTTGCCCTGGAGGTGGAGGCCCTTTCTTCCTTCCGCGGGGGATTTATGGAGAAATTGAAGGATACGGCCAAATTCGGCATGCTTGTATGCATAACGGCCTTTATGCTGGGTGACGTATTCATGAAGCTGTTCCTTGGATATCCTGATACCACCTTTCTGGAATCCCTGTTTAAGGGCACTACTTCCACTACGAACCTGATATGGCCTCTTGTCTGGGCAATGATCGTCATTGCGTCCACCACCCTTCTGGTGCAGAGATTTCAGTTTCCGAGGTATGTAAAGAAGACAATCCAGAACCTGGATAGTCTTCTTACTCTTGATACCACCTATAAGAAAGATCTCTGGGCCAGGATCAGGGACAGGTTAAGGCTCATGCTCGAAAAGCAGGCAAAGCGGCAACTCTGGGTGGCGCATTCCCGGAACCTTAAACGCCTTAATGCGTTTTTAGATCAGGATATCAGGACATTTTATGAGAAGATCAAGGAAAAGGCATAGTACCATCATACCTTGACATATCCGGATATTACCTTTTAACCTAAGTTGATTTTTCAGGCTTGAGCAAGATATTTTTTGATTTGATCCATTAACCTGGATTAGGCACTTCAAATACCTGAGATGTGATACTGGAGAGGACCGCAGTTTTTACCGTGTAAGTATTCCAAGGCTCAAGATATAAAGATTAACGATATGATTTTTATTGAGCTTCCGATTTTGAGCTTTGCTCCAACTTTCATGCTCAGGGGGACGAAATGCCACAATTCTGCATTCCCGGTCATGGAAGCAAAAAAGATTTGAACAATAAAATACAGGGCAGACATCCGCCCTGGCATGCGGTTAAATCATTCGGAGGAATCATTATATGTCTGGACATTCCAAATGGAGCACTATCAAACACAAAAAGGCTGCTCAGGACGCCAAAAGAGGTAAGGAATTTACAAAGCTGATCAAGGAAATCACAGTAGCCGCAAGGCTTGGGGGCGGAGATCCTGAGGCCAATCCCAGGCTGAGGGCCGCGGTTGCCTCGGCAAAGGCCGCCAATATGCCAAAGAACAATATTGAACGGGCCATAAAGAAAGGGACCGGGGAACTGGAGGGTGTAAGTTATGAGGAGGTAACCTACGAGGGTTACGGTCCGGGAGGAGTGGCGCTTCTTGTGGAAACCATAACGGACAACCGTCAAAGGACGGTGGCCGATGTCAGGTATATCCTGTCCAAGCGGGGAGGCAACCTCGGGGAGCCGGGAAGTGTTGCCTGGATCTTTGAAAAGAAGGGCCTTATAGTGGTGGAGAAGGACAAGGTCGATGAAGAGACCCTTATGAACGTGGCGCTGGAGGCAGGTGCCGATGACCTTCAGGAACAGGAAACGGAATGGGAGGTTATAACGGCGCCGGACGCCTTTGATCAGGTCAAGGCCGGCCTTGAAGAACATGATATACCTGTTGCCTCCGCAGAGGTTACAATGGTGCCAAGTTCAACCGTGGAGGTGGATGACGAGCAGAAGGCCGCGCAGCTCCTGAGGCTCATGGAGGCCCTGGAGGAGAACGACGACGTTCAGCACGTGTACGCCAATTTTGACATACCGGACCACATCCTTGAGAAGGTAGCCTGACGGTGCGCCAAGGGCCTGTCCTGGGCATTGATCCCGGTTCCAGGGCAACCGGATACGGCATACTCCGGCATACCGGTTCCGGTCTTGCGTGCGTTCACGCGGGCGTTGTGCGAACCGGCGGGTGCCGGTGCCTGGCGGAAAGACTGGATAAGATCTATTCTGGCATACTTCGGGTCATAGATCGTTTTCACCCGGAAACGGCGGCGGTTGAAGAGGTTTTCCAGTCCATAAACCCGAAATCCGCCCTTGTGCTTGGGCATGCCAGGGGGGCGGCCATGCTTGCGGCGGTTCACCGGGGGTTGGAGGTTTTTGAGTATTCTCCCATGGAAATCAAGCTCGCGGTTGTTGGCTATGGCCGCGCTGAAAAGGTGCAGGTACAGCAGATGGTCAAGGTTATACTTGGATTGTCAGGTGTGCCGCCACAGGATGCGGCAGACGCCCTGGCCGTTGCCATATGCCATGCGCACAGTAAGGCGTGTCTGCGGCTCCGGGGATAGTACGGCCGGTAGCGACTCGGAAAAGACATGATAGGATTCATCAGGGGAAAGATAGTTTATAAGTGGGAAACAGGGGTTCTGGTTGACGTGCATGGGGTGGGCTATGAAGTCCATATGCCAGGCTCCATGGTCGCCGCGCTTCCGTCTTCTTCAGCAGAGGAAATCCTGCATACCCATCTGGTCTGGCGGGAGGATACGGTCACGCTGTACGGCTTTGATACGAGGGAGACACGGGACATGTTCAGGCTGCTTCTGGATGTGTCCGGGGTGGGCCCCAGGGTGGCCCTTAATATCCTTTCAATGTTATCCGCCAGGGAACTGATTGAAATCCTGGCCAGGGGAGAGAATAAAAGGCTGCAGGCCGTACACGGGGTTGGCAAAAAGACCGCTGCGAGGCTGTGTGTGGATCTCAAGGAGCGGGCGAAAAACATACTGGGCAGAGACATTTTGATTTCTTCGGAGGCGGCGGAGGGGGCGGGTATCCCTGCCCGTGGCAACGTCATGGGGGACGCGTTATCCGCTCTTGTGAATCTTGGCTACAGGACCCGCGAGGCACAGGAGGCCCTGTTGAAGGTACAGGATCAACCGGGAGGGGACCTGGAACTGGAGGACCTGGTAAAAAAGGCCCTTAAGATACTGGCCGGGGACAAAGGGGCATGACGGGGAGGGAGCAGGAAGACCTTTATCAGGGACTGGGTGATCTGAATCCCGAGGCCCTTAGAGACGATCAGGGCGTGGAATCCGGGCTGCGGCCCAGGAAACTTTCCGAATATGTCGGGCAGCCGGAGGTAAAGGCCAGGCTCGGTCTTTTTATCCAGGCGGCGCAGGCCCGCAGAGAGTCCCTGGACCATGTACTTCTTCACGGTCATCCAGGGCTTGGCAAAACCACCCTGGCGCATATTGTTGCCTCTGAGCTGGGGGTCAACATCCGCGCAACCTCCGGCCCTGTTATTGAACGCCCCGGAGACCTTGCCGCCATCCTTACCAATCTTCAGCAGGGGGACGTGCTGTTCATTGACGAGGTCCACAGGCTGAGTCCGGCTGTAGAGGAAATTCTATACCCGGCAATGGAAGACTTCCAGCTGGACCTTGTTATTGGCCAGGGGCCCAGCGCCAGAAGCATCAAGATAGATCTTCCGAGGTTTACTCTGGTGGGAGCGACAACAAGGGCCGGGCTCCTTTCTCCACCGTTCAGAGATCGTTTTGGCGTAGTTCTGAGGGTGGATTACTACCGGGACGAAGATCTCTGCAGGATAGTTACAAGGTCTGCCAGGATACTTGGAGTGCCCATAGAACCTGCCGGCGCCAGGGAAATTGCCAGGCGATCCAGGGGAACTCCACGAATAGCCAATCGCCTGCTGAGGCGGGTCAGGGACTATGCCGAGATCAGGGCGCAGGGGCTCATATCCATGGAGGTCGCGGACAAGGCCCTTCAGCTTCTTGAGGTGGACGAGCAGGGTCTGGACCGGATGGACAGGGAGATCCTGGCTACAATAATAAACAGGTTCGGCGGGGGACCGGTGGGCGTGGAAACCCTTGCCGCCTCTGTTGGTGAGGAAAAGGGCACTCTTGAGGATGTCTACGAACCTTTCCTTATACAGAGAGGTTATATACAGAGGACACAGAGAGGCAGGATGGCAACCGAACTTGCCTACATGCATTTGGGAATAAAACGAAAAGGCTGACGCGGAATCGGGGGGCTGATCATAAATGGTTGTTACTCCACTGAGTGCACAGGACTTGCGGCTCAAGATAGATCCCGAAACTCTCGGGTTTGAAAGGCTGAGTGAGCTTTCAGATAAAAACAACATAGTAATCGGCCAGGACAGGGCAATTCAGGCCCTTACTTTTGGCCTCCGGATGGAGCATCCTGATTTTAATATCTATGTTGCCGGGCCATCTGAAACCGGGGTGGTGGAACTGGCGCGTACGCATATAAACGAGGTGGCTTCCAGCGCTGCCGGTACCGAGGTTCTGGATTGGTGCTATGTGTACAACTTCAAGGACCCCGACTGTCCAATAGCCCTTGGCCTGCCCAGGGGCAGGGGACGGGAATTTAAAAATGACATGGATGAGCTCGTAAAAGAGCTTAAAATCCAGATTCCCCAGACATTTGAGGGGGAATCCTACCTGAGCAGAAAGGAAGAGGTGATCCGGGCGTTCAACAACGATCGGAATGAGGTCTTCAAGGAACTGGAACAAAAGACACGGGAAGAGGGTTTCATACTTCAGGTGGATCAGTCCGGCATGATGGTTCTGCCTGCAAAGGAGGATGGATCACCCCTCACCGCGGACGACGTATCAAAACTTACGGAGGAGGAGCAGCAGAAGCTCAAGGAAAAAAGCGACAGGCTGCAGAAGGATATGGGCGCTGCCATGCGCCGCATTCATAAACTGGAAAAGGGTGTCCGCAAACGCCTAAAGGATCTTGACAGGGAACTCGCCTCCCAGGTGATCGATACCGTGATGGAGCACCTGAGAGAAGGGTACGGCGATAATAAGGAAATCATAGCCTATCTGGACAACGTAAGGGAAGATATTGTTAACCATATAGAGGATTTCCGACCGAAATCATCCAATGGGGCAATGCCCTTTCCCTTCCCTGGCACGACTCCTTCCTTTACCCAGTATGAAGTGAACGTACTGGTGGATAATTCCGAGACAAGCGGGGCGCCGGTCATAGAGGAGACGAATCCAAGTTATCCCAATCTGTTCGGAACCGTGGAGCGTAAGGCTCAGTTCGGAGCGCTTTTTACTGACTTCACAATGATCAAACCGGGTGCGCTGCACCGGGCAAACGGTGGATACCTTCTTCTCAAGGCCATTGATCTGTTGAAACGTCCGTTTACCTATGAGGCCCTTAAACGCTGTCTCAGGAACCGGCGACTGGAAATAGAGGACGCGGCGGAACAATTCGGCCTTTTTGCCACAAAGGCGCTTAAACCCAGGCCTATTCCGCTTAATATCAAGATTGTTCTTACAGGGGACCCTGTTATCTATCATCTGCTTTATAACTATGACGAAGACTTCAGGGAACTGTTCAAGGTCAAGGCCCACCTGGATGATGAAATGGATTTTGATGAACAGAACCTGAAGCAGTTTCTCATGGCCCTCCGGTCTGTGGCGGAACGGGAGGGGCTCAGGGATATTCACGCCACCGGAGCGGCAAGACTGGTTGAATACGCTTCAGAGCTTGCGGAATCCAGGGAAAAGCTTTCGCTGAAAATCCGCGATATGGCGGATCTCATGAGAGAGGCAAACTACTGGGCCGAGGCGGAGCAGGACGGGCTTATAACCGAAGCCCATGTCCAGAAGGCTATTGACAAGGCCATATACAGGTCCAACCTGTATGAGGAACGTCTGCAGGAGCTTTTAAAAAAGGAAACCATAAAGGTCGCCACTACGGGTTCTGCGGCAGGGCAGGTGAACGGGCTGGCAATATACGATCTTGGCGACTATTCCTTTGGTAAGCCATCAAGGATCACGGCCAATATCTCCCTGGGAAAGGAAGGCGTGGTCAATATCGAGAGGGAGGCGGATCTCAGCGGCAAGACACATACCAAGGGGGTCATGATTTTAGCCGGGTACCTGAGGGCCAATTTTGCGGGAAGACGCCCCCTGACCCTGACCGCATCGGTCTGCTTTGAGCAGAGTTACGGGATGGTGGAAGGGGATTCCGCCTCCGGCGCGGAACTCTTCGCCCTGCTTTCAGCCCTTTCAAACATTCCCATAAAACAGGGCATCGCGGTCACCGGAGCCGTGAGTCAGAAAGGTGAAATACTGCCGGTTGGCGGTGTTACCAGGAAGATCGAAGGATTTTATGAACTTTGCGCGGCAAGGGGGCTTACCGGGGATCAGGGGGTTATTATCCCCAGGGCCAATGTCAGGGACCTTACGCTCAAGCAGAAGGTGGTTGAGGCCGTAAAGCAGAAAAAGTTCAACATCTGGGCCGTGGAGCGCGTGGAAGAGGGCATGGAAATACTTACCGGGGTCAAGGCCGGAAGTCCGGGGGCTGATGGGACATATCCTGAAGGCACGATATTCCACGAGGTCGACAGTCGCCTGGAGTCCCTGGCCGAGGAGGCCAAGAATTTCATGCAGGAAAACAGGCGGGGACAGAGTGGGGGTAAGAAATGTTGAATGCTGAATTTTAAATGTTTAATTGATGTAAAAAGTATTAGATTCAGCAAGTTATAGCATGTAATGGATTTAATTCGTTATTCAGCATTCAAAATTGCTCTTCATGGAGATTATATAATCCTGGCTGAGGCAAAAACATAGGGAAATTAAGGATGGAACTTAAAACTGTAGCTGTTGTCGGGCTTGGGTATGTTGGGCTGCCGCTTGCTGTGGCCTTTGGCCAAAAAATTAAAACCATCGGGTTTGATATATCCGAGGAAAAGATAGGTTCCTACAGGTCGGGCATTGATCCCACGGGTGAGGTGAGAGAGGACGGTTTCAAACAGGCGGTGCACCTGGAATTTTCAAATGATCCTTCGGACATCGGGCAGGCGGATCTGGTTATCGTGGCAGTGCCCACGCCCATTGATCACAGCAAGCACCCTGATCTTTGCCATATAGTTTCGGCATCAAAACTTGTCGGGGAAAACATGAAGCGGGGCGCCATAGTGGTGTATGAATCCACGGTATATCCGGGTGTTACTGAGGACGTTTGTGTTCCCATGCTGGAGGAGGCCTCGGGTTTCAGATGCGGTGAGGGGTTCAGGGTGGGGTATTCTCCGGAACGGATCAATCCGGGAGACCGGGAGCATACCCTGCAGAAGATCGTAAAGGTTGTTGCGGCCCAGGACCGGGAAACCCTGGATACTGTGGCAAAGGCATATGAAATGGTAGTTGATGCCGGGGTGTACCGGGCTGAGAGCATAAAGGTGGCAGAGGCCGCCAAGGTGATAGAAAATACCCAGAGGGATCTCAATATAGCCCTTATGAACGAGCTTGCGGTGATATTCAACCGCCTTGGCATAGACACGCAGGATGTGCTTCGGGCCGCCCGCACCAAGTGGAATTTTCTGCCCTTCACCCCCGGACTTGTGGGAGGGCATTGTATCGGGGTGGATCCCTATTACCTTACCTACTGTGCCCAGAGGGTCGGGTATCATCCCGAGGTGATCCTGGCAGGAAGAAGAATAAACGATTCCATGGGTGTCCATATAGCTCAGAGGACCGTAAAAGAACTCATACACGCAAGGGTCAGGGTTGAGGGCGCAAGGGTGGTGATCCTGGGGCTCACATTCAAGGAAAACTGCCCGGACATAAGAAATACCAGGGTGGTGGACATCATGCGTGAACTAAGGGAATATGGCATAGAGGCCATGGTTCATGATCCCCTGGCGTCTCCTAAGGAGGCCCTTGATGTATATGATATTCATCTGTTAAAGGAGCTTCCCGCGAACGTGGACGCGGTCATACTGGCTGTTGCCCACGAACAGTATAGGGCGGCGTCCGCAGAAAAAATCAAGGAGATACTGACACCTGACCGCGGCGTGGTTATAGATATAAAAGGTGTTTTTTCTCCCGGAGATTTTCCGGAGAATCACATCAGGTACTGGAGGCTGTAGAGGTTTCTTGCTTTAA
>JALVVK010000049.1 GCA_027023445.1 Deltaproteobacteria bacterium
TTACTCCAAGAGAGAACCTTTCCTTGTCCTTATCCACGTTGAGCACCACTGCCTGGATGGGGTCTCCTTTTTTGTAGAGTTCCCCGGGATGCTTGATCCTCTTGCTCCAGGAAAGATCAGAAACATGAACAAGACCGTCAATGCCTTCCTCTATGCCTATGAATACGCCAAAATCCGTGACGTTCTTTACCGTGCCCTCAATGACCGTGCCAACCGGGTAATTTTCTTCCACAAGCACCCACGGATTTGGTTCCACCTGTTTCAACCCCAGGGAAATACGTTTTGCCTCGGGATCCACCTTCAAAACCACGGCCTCCACCGTATCTCCCACGCTGACTACCTGGGATGGATGTCTGACATGCTTGGTCCAGGACATCTCGGAGACATGCACAAGACCCTCAACTCCCTCTTCAAGCTCTATAAAGGCGCCATAGTTTGTCAGGCTGACAACCCTGCCCTTAACCCTGGAATCCACCGGGTACTTTTCCTCTACCTTGAGCCATGGATCCTCAACAAGCTGTTTGATACCAAGAGAAACCTTCTCCGTCTCCGGATCAAAAGACAGGACCTTGACCTGGATGGTGTCTCCAACCTTACAGATCTGGCTTGGATGATCTATCCTGCCCCATGACATATCTGTAATGTGAAGCAGGCCGTCGATACCGCCAAGATCAACAAACACACCGTAATCCGTTATATTTTTAACAATGCCTTCCCTTACCTGGCCCTCTTCCAGGGTCTTCAGGGTCTCGGCCCGTTTTTCCGCGCGTTCTTTTTCCAGGAGCGACCGTCTGGATACGACCACGTTTTCCCTTTTACGGTTACACTTGAGTATGGAAAAATCAAAGGTTTGGCCTATCAGTTCCTCAGGATCCTTAACCGGTTTCAGATCAATCTGTGAATATGGCAGAAACGCCTTTATTCCACCTGCGGCATCTCCAATGCGGACAGATACCCCGCCTTTAACCCTGGAAACAATGGTTCCCTTGACCGGCCTTTCTTCCTCAAATGCCTTAAAGATGTCGTCCCACACCTTTCGCCTGAGCGCCTTGGAACGGGAAAGCCTGATGGTTCCTTCCTCGGCATTCCAGCGCTCAAGTAGGACCTTGGTGGTATCTCCAACTCCAACCAGGAGCTGGCCCTCGTTATTCATGAACTCCTTTAACGGAATCTGGCCCTCGGATTTATATCCGACATCGACCATAACATATTCCTTGTCGATGCCTACAACCCTTCCTTCAAGGACTTCCCCTGGCTGGAAGGTTCGCAAACTCTCCTCAAAAAGGTCCTCGAACTGGCTCATGTCTCCGGATTCGTCAACGGTGATGCTGTCCGGTTCAAGAACATCCTTTACCGGTGCCTCTGATTCCTGGCCAGCAGAGGCTGTCTGGCTTTGTTGTTGTGTTGTCTCGGTTAACACTTTATCCATTTACCTAAAACCCCCTAAAAAAGACAAATGTAGATTTATAACAGGATAAAGAGGAAAGTTCAACTTATACGGCATGCTCAGAATGAAAAACTTTTGACATCCGATCCATATATCAATATACTTAACCATATAATTATATTTATGATTATTCCATCCTTTTTCAAAATTTTTCCTGTTCTGATAGAATTTTTTGCAGGTAAACGCAAAAAACAGGCTTTTTTAAGTATAATTTTCTTAAACTTCTTATAAACCCGGATCAATCACTAAAAAACTGATTTCTAAGGTAAATAAAAGGGGAGAATGGTAATAAATCATTCGAGAAAGGTAACCTTTAAAGATATTAGGTTGTGCTATTACATCCTTGATAAGTTGTCCTGACTGGCAGAACCAAGTGGGGCATATTTCAGGCTAAAACCTGCTATATATAATGCGCCGGATATCTTACTGAATACCTGAGATATATGGATGATTCCGGTGACTCTCCCTGTAAAGGGAAGGCAGAAAAGGTCTTGCAGAGCTCATGAATGCTGCGAAAAGGAGCGGGAATGTCTGGCACCCGGCGGCAACAGCGAGGAAATGCGAGAAAGGAGTATATAGCAAATGTTACTGAAAAAGGGCTCACAGAACCAAAAAGTGCGACTGTTACAGGAACGCCTTGGGAAATTGGGATATAATCCCGGGCCGGCCGATGGAATTTTCGGGCCTAAAACGGAAAGGGCGGTACTGGACTTTCAGCGTGAAAAAGGCCTTTCAATGGACGGGGTCGTGGGAGCAGAGACATGGAACGCGCTGTTCGGTCAGGCGCCGATTCCATCGGTACCGCTACTGGAAAGACCTCCATCCTACAGGCAGTGTTTTGACGTCTTTGGAGACTTCCGTCTGGCGGGCTGGAGGGAACAGAATCTGGTGCGCTGCGACCTGTCCGATTTCAGCCGTGAACTTGGTCATATCTACCTGGGATGGCTCTCAGAGGAGGACAAGGCATTTGAACACAGAACCTGGTTTGGCTTCATATGTCACCGGCTGGCAGTCCCGCATTTTAAAGCTGCCTTTGGCCTTCTGGTCAAACGGGGGCTCGCCGGGCAGTTAAGAACCTATGACGGATGCTACAATGTCCGTTACATGAGAGGGGCCGGACAGTGGTCCACGCATTCATGGGGCATAGCCATTGATCTTGATGCCCCGTGGAACCGGTTCGGCCAGGAAAACTTTGAGATGAGCCAGGATGTGGCAAGGTGTTTTGAGGAGAACGGGTTTATCTGGGGAGGTCGATGGAACCGGCCTGATGCCATGCACTTTCAATACTGCGCACTTCGTTGAAAAGGAGGGGGTAAAGCCAATGGACATAGAATTTCATTATAACATCACTTATATCCTTGCCAGAGATGCCGGGTTCAGCCCGGAGGATGCCTGGATCATCGCCTGCTCCAGCCAGCAGGTAGATGATAACGACTGCCATTATTACATCAATTTCAAAGACGGAGACTCGTACATGTCCTGGGTATCACAGACCATGGACATCACCAAGCCGTCATCCAAGAGACAAAAAATATATCCGCTGTTCCATTTTATTCCAGGGGATCCGGAAAGCCCGGGTGCCCGAAGGAAAGATGGCAGAACTCATGTTTTCAACACCACGCCCGACAGTGAAAACGCCCGCCGCATTCTGAACCGGGCCCTTGAGACCGGCAATCTGTACAGAATCGGAATAGCGGTGCACGCCTATGCCGACACATGGGCTCACCAGAATTTCCTTGGCCTGAAGGATGATTTCAACGCCATGACGGGCCTTGTGGAGGCAGTGTTGCCCAACATAGGTCATGCCGACGCAAGACATGAACCAGACCTGGTCAACAACCGATGGAAGGATGACCGCCTGGTTGAGGACC
>JALVVK010000050.1 GCA_027023445.1 Deltaproteobacteria bacterium
AACCTGGATGGTGAAGAGGCAGGAGTCAGCAGAGGCCATAGTAGGCGAAGGAAGCTGCCATGGGCGGCGTGGCAGTTGGAAACGAGCCCTGGAAAACAGGGACGGACTCACCCCGCCGAAGGGCCGAGCATGAAGAAAGGAGATTAGCCCTCATGCGCTCTGAAATGCGATGAACCCGACCGGGGAGCATAAAGCAGGCGCGGCATGAGAAAGTTTCTCCAGACATCATAAACTTTCCGCCAATTGTTTTTGATGCAAAAATACCCGGCTACAGCCCGGTAATCTTCGTGAACCGCCTGGTGCGGACCCTCATGCCAGGTGGTGTGGGAAGGGGGAGAGAAAAACTCCCCTTTACCCGATTAGTGCATGATTGACTGATTTATCAGATTTTTTAGGCATTTTGATATTTTAACGGCTTTACCAAGGAGCTTATAGTCTCCCATTCTTTCGATTTGTTAACAGCCATCCATAAATCATAATTGCGCTGGAGATTGATCCAAAATTCTGGAATAGTGTCAAACGCCTTTGATAATTTCAAAGACATTTCCGGTGTTACTGATGCTCGCTCATTGATAATTTTTGATAGGGTCTTCCTTGATGTACCTAAAACCTTTGACAGTTCTGTAATAGTAATGCCTAAGGGCTCAAGATAGTCTTCCTTTAATATTTGGCCAGGATGCGTTGGTTTTCTTTTCATAACTTTCATAAGTTTTATATCCCTCAGTGATAGTCCAAGTAATCTATCTCGTAAATGTCTGTTTCTTTGAGATGCACGTCATTGGCCTTCACCTTCGTCCCATCAACCCGCCGTCTGGTATCAGACAAAGGCAAGGGATCTATGAGGCGGGAATGATCCTCACGGCGCAGACCTTGTATTCCGGCGTGAGGGTTTTCGGATCCAGCCCGTGGCTTGTGAGCAGGTTGGTAAGGCAGCTCTGGAAATGGAAGCCCATGAAAACGCTTCCAGGCCTGCTTTTTTCCGTAATTCTTGCTTCGGCCCTGACCTTTCCCCTCCGGGACTCCACATAGACCATATCCCCTTGGGAAACCCCCAGTGATTTCGCATCTTCAGGGTGTATCTCCACGGTTTCCGCAGCCGAAAGCCTGTCAAAGCCGGAACAGCGCGTTGTCATGGAACCATTATTGTAATGTTCAAGACGCCTGCCGGTTATAAGAGCCAGCGGATACTCCATGTCCGCGTCCTCCTCAGGCAGCACATAGGAAACAGGCACGAAACGCCCCTTGCCAATGGGGAAATCCGATGTATGCAGCAGGGGTGTTCCCGGATGCTCTGCATCGGGACATGGCCACACCTGGCCCTTTTCCCCCAGACGCCCGCAGGAAATGCCTGCGTAACTTGGAGTAAGCCTGGCTATCTCGTCCAGGATGTGACAGGGTGAGGGATAATCCATTGGATATCCCATGGCCCGGGACAGGAGGCATATAATCTCCCAATCGGCCTTTGCCTGCCCTGGAGGATTCAGCGCCTTGCTGATCTTCCTCACACGACGCTCACCGCTGGTGAAGGTGCCTTCCTTTTCATAAAAACAGGCCGCGGGCAGGACCACATGGGCGAACTTCGCAGTTTCTGTCAGGAACATGTCCTGAACTACCAGGAAATCAAGGTTTTTCAAGGCATTGTGGACATGGCCTATGTTCGCCTGGGTCTGGGCGGGATCATAGCCCACGATATACATGCCACGAAGGTTCTTCTCAAGGGCCTTTTCATACATCTCAGGCTCAAGGAGTCCTGCTGTGACCGGCAACCCCCCCACACCCCAGGCCCTTGCGAACCGTTCCAGGACCTTGGGATCATCAGTGGACTGATACCCCGGATACACGTATGGCAGCGTGCCCATGTCGCATGAGCCCTGGACATTGTTCTGGCCCCTCAGGGGATCAATCCCGGAATGGGGCCTGCCCACATGCCCTGTGGCAAGCACCAGGTTGGCGAGCGCGATGACGCCCGCAGTCCCGCCCTTGTGTTCCGCCACACCCAGACCGTAAAGGATCAGTGCCGTTTCTGCCCCGGCATATAACCTGGCGGCCCTGCGAATAACTTCCGCGTCCACTCCGGTTATTTCCGCGGCTCTTTCGGGGGGATAGTCGCTCACGGATTTTCTTATGGCGTCCAGATTTTCTGTCCGGCTGGCCACAAATTCCTTATTAAAAAGGCCCTCCTCCAGAATCACGTAAAGAAGGCTGTTTAAAAGCGGAATATTCGTACCCGCCTTGAGCCGCATCCAGATCCCGTCCGGCTGTTCCTGGGCGATCGCAGCCACATCCGTGCGCCTTGGATCGATACAGATAACAGTAGTTCCCCTGGCGGCAGCCTCTTTCACCTTGAGCCCCACTATCGGGTGGGCCTCAGTGGTGTTGGACCCGCAGACCAGAAGCACATCCGTGCCTATTATCTGCTCAAAGGGGGTGGTGGCTGCCCCGCTTCCTAAGGTGGCCAGCAGACCGCTGACCGAGGGAGCGTGTCAGACGCGGGCACAATTATCTATATTATTTGTGCCCCATACCCCCCTTGCAAGTTTTTGGAGCAGGTAGTTCTCCTCGTTTGTGCATCGAGAAGACGCCAGTATACCCAGGTTATCCGCTCCATGGGAATCTATTATCCCTGAAAACCTGGTGGCGGCAAATTTCAAGGCCTCATCCCAGGATGCCTCCCTGAAGGGTTCATCCACGCTGTCTCGCATGAGAGGCCTTGTTAGCCGGTCGGAATGACGATAAAAATCATAACCAAAACGGCCTTTTACACAAAGATTTCCCCAGTTGGGAGGAAGATCATCCCTGGCCCTCACCTCAAGCAGGGCGCCGTGCTTGACCACGAGACTGACACTGCAGCCAGTGCCGCAATAGGTACAGACACTGTCCACTGTCTCAACCCTGCCGGGGGAAAGAGGCACCATCACACCCTTCTTGGCAAGCGCCCCGGTGGGACAGGCGTCCACGCAGGCGCCGCAGGATACACAGTTATCCTTCAAATGGATGGAGATGTCACTTAGAATTCCGGTAGCCGGTTCCTCGTTGAAGTTCAGTTCAAGGGCACCATACCTGCAACTTCTCTCACATCTGCCGCAGGCAACGCACTTATTCGGATCAACGATAATGAACGGGTGGGAGGTATCAACAGGGACGCGCAGCCTTGAAGGGGATCTTGAGGCGTTGATCCTGTACCTGATGGAAAGCTCCCGGTATTCACACTTGGAAAGGCCAAGGCATCCGCACTGCAGGCATCTTTGCGCCTCTCTTCGCGCCATCTCCTCGGTAAAG
>JALVVK010000051.1 GCA_027023445.1 Deltaproteobacteria bacterium
GGCGTCCCGTGAATTCCTGCGTGAATTCGGCTGGCGCGGGGCGTTTGAGCTTGAATGCATCATCTCAGGCGATCAAATTTATCTTATTGAGATCAACCCGAGGTTTCCCGCATGGGTCTATTTTGCCACCGGCGCCGGGCTGAATCTGCCGTCCCGGCTGGTCAGGGCGGCCTTGGGGCTGCCTGTGGAAAGGGCTTCATCCTACGAGGCAGGCCGCCTTTATGTCCGATACACCTATGATATCGTCACAAGCATGGACACCTTCCGAAAGATAGTCACCCAGGGGGAAAGCTGAAATACGCGCGCGGAGGATAACAGGTGAAGCAGCCATATGAAAAACCATTTATAAAAAAGGTCCAGGTTGGCCTGATGAACAAATTCGGCACGGGGTACGGCGGGCATATACGCCCGGACATAGACGGGGTACCCATATCTGACCTTGTCACGCGTTTCGGATCCCCACTTTTTGTATTTTCCGAAAGAAGGCTCAGGGAGAGCTACCGCACCATCCACAGGGCCTTTTCCACACGTTATCCCAATATCCAGTTCAGCTGGTCCTACAAAACGAATTACCTGGACGCGGTGTGCGCCATCCTCCACCAGGAAGGGGAAACGGCCGAGGTGGTCTCCGAGCTGGAATACCAGAAGGCCCGCCGCCTTGGCGTTCCGGGAAACGAAATCATTTTCAACGGCCCATACAAGCCTGTAGAGGCGCTGAAAACAGCGGCATCCGAGGGGGCGACCATCAATATTGATCATTTCGATGAAGTCTACGACCTCGAGGAAGTAGCCGATTCCCTGGGCCGCAGGATCAATGTGGGTATCCGGCTGAACATGGATACCGGGATAAGCCCCCAGTGGACACGATTCGGCTTTAACCTTGAATCCGGCCAGGCGCTTGACGCGGTCAAGCGGATTGTTTCCGGGGACAAGCTGGTCTTAAACGGCCTTCACTGTCACCTGGGGACCTTTCTGCTTGAACCAAGGGCCTATGCCACGGCCATAAAAAAGATGGTGGATTTCTCATACGAAATCCAGGATAATTTCGGTCTCAAGATAGAATACCTGGACATCGGCGGAGGGCTGCCGTCCAGAAACCGGCTGAAAGGGATATACCTTCCTCCAGACGTGGCGGTGCCTTCGGCAGGGGAATTTGCCGAGGCCATCTGCGACACGCTGCTTGCGTGCCTCCGGCCCGGTGATTTTCCCACTCTTGTCCTTGAAACCGGAAGAGCCGTAGTGGACGAGGCGGGCTTTCTAATAACCACTGTCCATGCCGCGAAAAGGCTGCCGGACGGAACCCGGAGCTATGTGCTGGACGCGGGCCTTAACCTTCTGTTCACCGCCTTCTGGTATAATTTCAAGATCGAGCTTGAGAAAGAAATCCCCGGCCCCCATGATTCCTGTGTTCTCTACGGCCCCCTTTGCATGAATATCGACGTGCTGGCGGAAAACGCGCTACTGCCCCCTCTTCCCAGGGGCACCAGGCTGATTGTTTCCCCGGTGGGGGCATATAATGTCACCCAGTGGATGCAGTTTATCCGATCCAGGCCGGCGGTGGTCCTTGTAAGCGGCAATGGAGACGCGGAGATCATCCGCGAGGCCGAAGACCTTACAGACCTTGTCGGCAGGGAAAGACTGCCGGACAGACTAAAGCTGCGTTGAGGCCCGGGAAAGGATGATACCAGAGCCTGATTCCTGGAGCGGCAAGGCCCGCTTTTATTTCAGGGTGCTTGCCAACAGCTATTCAGAGATCTTCTTCTTTGAAGATCACCGCCTGGGGCTCGCGCTTCTTTTAACCACCTTTATCAATCCCAACATAGGCATTTCGGGTTTTCTCTGCGTGCTTTCCGCCTACCTGTTTGCCCGGTTCCTCGGGTTGAAGGAAATATTCCGCGGCTCAGGCTACTACACCTTTAACCCGCTGCTGGTCGGGCTTTCCATTGGATTTCTTTTCAAAATCACCCCTCTTGCAATCTTTTTCCTGATATCCGCCGGGATTACCACCTTTATTGTCACCATGACCATGGCCAACCTCCTCTACACCTACATGCGGCTCCCGGTCATAAACCTGCCCTTTGTCCTTGTTAGCATGGTGATCTATCTTGCGGCATACAAATATTCCAACCTCCTGGTAAGCGGCCTGTACGCCACCCCGTACCTCTTTGATGGGCTGAAACTGAATCTGCCAACGTGGTTTACCGGGCTTACCAGGGCGCTTGGTTGCCTGCTCTTCAGCCCACATGTCATTCCTGGACTTATCTTTCTAACCGTGCTCTTTCTTGCATCCCGCATACTTTTCTTCCTGGCAGTAAGCGGCTACTTTCTGGGCGTGCTGATCACCGCCTCCCTGGAAGGCTCTTTTTACCAGGCATTTTCCACGCTCAGCGCCTTTAACTTCAGCCTGATCGCAATGGCCATAGGTGGAGTCTTTCTTATCCCAAGCCCCAAAAGCTACATCATGGCGGCAATCGCCGTCGCCATATCTCCCCTTCTGCTGGAATCAGCCAATTTTTTCTGGGCACAGTTCGGCATCCCCGCGTTCACCCTGCCCTTTAATGTCATTACTCTTTCCCTGCTCTACGCCCTCGGACTTGCAGGGTATCCATACCTGACCTTTTTTTACAGGGGAACGCCTGAACGCATCCTGGATCACTACCTCTCCTATTTTTCCCGATTCCCAGGTACTGAACGCACCCTGGACCTGCCCTTCTCCGGCGAATGGACGGTCTGGCAGGCATTTAACGGCCCATGGACACACCAGGGAATCTGGAAATATGCCATTGATTTTCTTATCATGGACGAAGGCGGACAGACCTTCACGAATGAGGGGGCCATCCTTGAAGATTACCACTGTTACCAAAAACCGGTCCTGTCCCCTGCAAGGGGACGCGTGGCCGGCGTTGTCAACGATATACCTGACAACGCGCCGGGAGAGATCAACGAGGAAATGAACTGGGGCAACCACGTAATGATCTATGATCACAGAGGTTTTTATGTCCTCCTTGCCCATTTCAGACAGGGATCCATCAAGGTGTCAGAGGGTCAGTGGGTGGAGCCTGGCCAGATGCTGGGCCTCTGCGGCAATTCCGGCTATTCCCCTCAGCCCCATATTCATATCCAGGTTCAGCTTTCCCCTGAACTCGGTGCCCCTACACTGCCCTTCAGTTTTATTCATTACGCGGTCACTGGGGGAGAAAGCCCCCGTTTCATGTCCAATCATATTCCAAAGGAAGGCATGAGAATCCAGGCCCTTTATCCGGACAAGGGCCTGGATAACCGCTTCTCTTTTCTGCTGGACGACGAAACAGACCTTGATATACTGGTCAACGGTGAAAAGGTCTCCCACAAGACATGCAGGGTGAGGATGGACCCGGACGGAACCTACTATTTTGACGCAGGGGCCGACCGGATATTCTTCAACAAGTGGCACGGCACATTTTACGTCCTGCGTCATGAAGGCGCGTCGGAATGGGCCAGGGCCTTTTTCATGGCCATGCCCCGCGTTCCTCTCACCTTTGTCAAAAACATGACATGGGAGGATTATCTTCCCCTTGAAACCTATTTTGGCAGGTTCAAAAGGGCCCTACTTGCATTTTCCGCCTCTTTTAACCATGATATAGCAAGGGTAAGGGGGATATACAGATTTGTCTCCACCGACGAGATAACAGGCGAAATCTCCGGAGGATTTGAGGAAGAAACCGTAAAAACCCTGCTCCGCCTGGATCCCCAGAAGGGCTTTTCTTCCATGGATGTGCAAAGGGCGGGCAGGACCATATCTATAAGGAGGACTTCATGAAGAAAAAAATGCTTTATTTCCTGGCTTTTTTGCTTTCCATCATCCCGGCCGCGGTCGTCCAGGCCGGCAACCTGTGCGCCAGTGGAACGATGTACGGCACCTATATAAACTACGGGGGATCAGGTCTAAGAGAAGACGGCTGGTCCGGCACGGCCTACATGAACGTGGGCGACTGCCTTAATAATAACGTGGAACTGGCAGTGGCCCAGACAAAAATCAACTACAAGTCGCAGTCCGACCTGGACCAGACCGATGTGACCCTGGCCTATACCAATACCAACCAGATCCTTGCCAATCACACCTTCAGCCTTGGCCTGCATTATATCAGCACGGATGACGCGCTTACCGACCAGGGGATGGTATATTTCTTCAAAACCACGTATTACGAACCCGGCAGATGGGACATGGGCCTGGAGCTGGACTACTCGGATTATGACGACAGCAGCACCAACCTGTCCGTGTTCCAGGCGGTTCCGCATTTCGGCTTTTATTTTGAAGGCCTTGGCCGGAAGCTCTACTCCGACACCAGATTTTACTACATATACAAGGACAAGGATGTTGGAATATCACAGGACAACTTTTATTCCCTGGAACAGTCTCTTTCCTACCTGTTGGGCAGCAGTGTCTTCAAGGTCTCCGCGTGGATCGGACAGCAGTTATTTGCCGTTAAAGACGGGGGATTCGTGGTCTGCAACCTGTCTGATAAATACCTGGGAGGCCTGGCAGCCGAGGCAGGATACCGCCTGGGCAACGGGCTGCGCCTGGGAGCCCACCTCGGTTACCAGTGGATGGCGCATATGCCGCAATACGACAAGGCCACCCAGACCACCCTTGTATTAAGCCTGAGCCGTTCATTTTAGGCAAAACAGCGGGCAAGGACGCATCCCCCTGCCCGCGGAATCCCATTCACCAGGCAGGACTCCCATGAAAAAATACCTGACAGCACTTATACTGATATGTCTTTTTTCCTCCGGCATATCCCTTGCCGCCTCATCCGGTGATGTCCCAAAGGCCTATTCAGACTCATACCGTTTTGAAAAAATGGGTGCCTACCAGGATGCCATAAAGGCGATAATGCCGCTTTACAGGAGACATCCGGACCAGTATCTGCTGAATCTCAGGCTCGGATGGCTCTATTACCTCGCGGGCAGGAACGGAGATTCAACCGTCTATTACCGGAGGGCGGTAAAGATACTCCCCGGCTCCATCGAGGCACGCCTCGGCCTGTCCCTCCCGCTGATGGCAAAGGCAGACTGGTCCGGCGTGGAAGAACTGATGTACCAGGTCATAAGGAGCGATCACTACAACTTTTACGGAAACCTCCGCCTCGCAAAGGCCCTGCGTCTCCAGAAGAAGCCCTCCCTGGCCGAAAAGGTGACAAGAAAGATGCTGGACTTATACCCTTCCAGCGTGGATTTTCTCGTAGAGCTGGGAGCAGACCTCACGGCACAGGGCAAAAAACAGAAAGCAATCCAGATATTTAACACGGTTCTGCTCCTTGATCCGCAGAACGTGGCAGCCAGAGAATATAAGAGGATTATCGCTCGTCCCGCTGAGGCGGGACATCGCTAGGATTACCGCTCGCTGGCGCCTCAGCGGGACGAGCGGCTCTCAAGCAGCTCCCGGATTTTTTTCAGGAGTTCCCCCGGATGGTAGGGTTTGCGGATAAAAGCCAATGCCCCGTTTTCCAGGAGCTCCCTGGCCTTTTCATCCATGCTGTATCCGCTTACAAGCACCACCTTGACCTCCGGATCAATGGATTTTAGCTCCCTGAACACCTCGACCCCGTTTTTCCCGGGCATGACCATATCGAGCAGAACCATGTCTATCTGGGCGTGACGCTCCCTGAAAATGGCGGTTCCCTTCTCGCCGTCTTCTGCCAGAAGGACCCTGTAGTCCTTGTCTTCCAGGATTTCCCGGCCAAGGTCGCGGATCACTTCTTCGTCGTCAATAATGAGAATGGTCTCGTTTCCTCCGGTAACATCCACCTCCGTTTTTTCATGGCGGCAGTCTGTATTCCTGGCAGTACTGGCAGGAATATACACGGTGAAGACAGTACCTTCCCCGGAGCTGCTTTTGACGTCTATGTATCCCCTGTGGTTTTTTACAATGCCATATACCATGGAAAGCCCGAGTCCGGTGCCCCTGCCCGTTTCCTTGGTACTGTAAAAGGGCTCAAATATATGCTGCATGGTTTTTTCATCAATCCCGGTGCCTGTGTCGATCACGCTGAGGCCCACGTAGTTTCCGGGACGGATGCTGTCTCCATCAGGCAGTATTCTTTTTTCCATAAAGGTGTTGAAGGTCCTGACAAGTAATCTGCCGCCATCAGGCATGGCATCTCTCGCGTTCACACATAGATTCAACAGGACCTGGCTCATCTGGGAGGGATCGGCCTCCACGTACTCAAGGTCTGGATCAGGCTCGACGGAAAGGGATATGTCCTTGCCCAGCGTACGGTTGAGGATAGCCACGACCTCATTTACCGTGTCGTTAAGGTTGATCACCTCCACGGTGTATTTACCCGCTCTGGCAAAGGCCAGCAGTTTCTGAGTAAGCTCCGAGGCCCTGACCGCCGACTGCTCTATTATCTCCGCGTAGCGGCGCAGATCGCTGCTTTCCTGGCTCTGACCGGAAATAAGGCTTGCGTAACCAAGAATCCCCGCGAGAAGGTTGTTGAAATCGTGGGCGACGCCCCCTGCCAGCAGGCCGATACTTTCCATCTTCTGGGCCTGGATAAGCTGTCTTTCCACCTCTTTTTTAGCGGTAATATCCCTGATAATGGCCTCAATCAACACGTCTTCGCCTTCATGAAGCTCATTTGACATGACACCTGCCTTTATCACCTGTAATGAAAGAAGGACTGGTATCTCGGTGCCATCCATCTTTTTGAAGGTCGTCTCGATGTTCTGCAATCTTCCGTGTCTGAGCAGCTCAGGAATTATTTTTTCTCTCATCTTGGTATCTGCGTACAGGTCGCCGGCGTGAACCGATGCTGCCTTTTTCTCGTCAAGCTGAAACATCTGCAGAAAGGACTGGTTACATGAGACGATCCTTCCGTTGATGGTGGAAATAAAAATACCGTCAGGGGCAAGCTCAAAGAGAGAGCGGTATTTTTCCTCGGAAAGACTCAGGCTTTTCTGCTTGTCAAGCAGTTCCTGCCTGGACCTGTTAACCCTCTCTTCAACATCCTGGATACAAAATACCGGGATAAGGAACAGAAGAATTCCCTCAACAGTTCCGCATACAAGGGAAAAAAGCAGGAGTTTTAACGCGTTGGCCTCTATATCTTCAAGCGATATGCCCACTGATACGTAGGCGTAGGTCTTACCCCCGTAATCCACCTTTCTTTCGGTTACCACCATGGACCAGGAAGGCGGGATCTTGCCGCTGGAGATCTCGGAAATAAGATCATGACGCCGGTCAAAGAATTTTACAACATTTATCTGGGTTCCGGACACATAGGAACTGATCTCCTGTTCCCAGGTCAGAGGATGCCTTTCAAGAATATTCCTGAAAATCGACGCAAGATAGTCAGCGTGTATCCCGGCCTGTTTTGCCATGTCTGTTTTCCCCACAAAATAATAACTTAAGGGAATTGCAACGCAGATAAAGATACCCGCCAGGAAGGAAAGGGGCAGCATCTTGATGGCAAAGGCTCTGGTAATCCGGAACGGGGTCTCACCCGGGAAGAGATTCTTAATCCGTGACAGGAAGGATTTTGCCATCTTGTATCCTGGTAAGGTAGATATTATCAAGCCCCTGATGATCCCCCGGGCCAAAGTTGACCTTTTCTCCAATGCCAAGGTCATATTCCCGCATATTTTCTATGGCATTGATAAGGTCCTCCCTGTCCGGATTCTCCCCTGCGCGCCTGTATGCCTCAACGAACAGTTTCGCGTCAAGAAAGCCCTCAAAGGATACAACATTGGACCTGCAGCCCGGGAAATATCTCTTGAGCATGCCCCGGTATTCTCTCACTGCCGGAAGAGACATATCTGTCGGAAGGGGAACGACCTGGGTTATGAAAACCTTGGCCCTGCAGTCCTTAAGACGCATGGCCAGCTCATTGCTTCCCACAAAGGAGAGGTTAAAATACCAGACGTCCTCCATCCCCTGCCTCACGGCCTCCCTGATGAAAGGCGCGCAGACATCCGCTGTGCCCACAAGGACAATGGCGTCCGGGCGGCAACGCTTGAGTTCCCTGACCTGTTCGCTTACCTCAGGCATCCCCCTTATGTAGGAGGCCTCTCCCACCAGTTGAAGATCGTACCTGATAAGACGGCGGTCCACGCCATCAAGTCCGTTAAGGCCATAGGCGTCTTTCTGGTAAAAGACAGCGAATCTTTTTTTGCCATGTCGTACGAGATAGTCCACTGCGGCCGCGCATTCCTGCCAGTAGCCGGGGCGCAGGTTTATAACATATCTTTTAAACGGGTACCGGAGCTCGTGCGCCCCGGTAAACGGAAAAAGCAGCGGAATCCGGTTCTCCTGGCACATCCTGATCACCGTTAACGTGGTAGGAGTACCCACAAGGCCGATAAGCGCAAAGACATGACTATTGTTGATCAGGCGTTTCACGTTGCTGATCATGAGGGGAGGATTATAATCGTCATCCAGCACGATGGATACTATCTTGCGTCCGTTAATCCCGCCGTTTTCGTTCACGTGGTTGAAATAGGCCTGCATGCCACAGGCTATATTCCCGCCGAGAAACGACGCGTGACCCTTCAGGGGCACAGATGAACCAAGGGTGACACGGGATCCCTCCGTGCCGGCAGGCTCAATGGCAAGAGCTGACACGGAGATGGCAGCCCAGAACAAGACACCCAATAGAAAATATCGTATCAACAGGTCTCCCTATATAATATAGGATTAAATGCCGTCTGTTTTCCGAGAACGGGGACAAACCTATGTTCTGAATACGGACAACATCTTTATAAGATCATTTGACATATCACGCAACCTTCCGGACACGGAATGTACCTGCTCTGCCCCCTGGGCGCTCTGGTCAGAAGCTGCCAAAATGGCTTGACTCATTTGGGCGATCTCGCTCATGTCCGCGCTGAGACTCTGGGCGTTGGCACTGACCTCGGTGGTAGTTGAGGTCTGCTCCTCTATGGCGGCTGCTATGTTGTTGGAAACTTCCGCCACCTGCTGTATCACCTCAGCGATCCTGTCTATGGAGGACATGGCGTCTGCCGCACCATTCTGAAGATCATTTACCATCTGGTCGATCTCGCTCACCGAATCTCCTGTCTGTTTGGCCAGTTCCTTTACCTCGTTGGCAACAACGGCAAAGCCCTTTCCTGCCTCCCCTGCCCTTGCCGCCTCTATAGTGGCGTTCAGGGCAAGAAGATTGGTCTGCTCGGTAATGGAACCGATAATATCACTCACCTCGCTGATCTTAGCTGACGCATCGGAAAGATTACGAATTACCTGCTGGGCATTGCTTGCCTCTGAAAACGCATCCTGTGCCACCTCGCTTGCATGAGATGTATGCTGCGCCACCTCGGAAACAGTGGCGGTCATCTCCTCCATGGCAGCGGCAACAGAGGAGACGTTTTCCTCGGTCTTGGAGACCACCTGGCTGACCTTCTCCGCGCTGTTGTTCGCCTCAACAGTACCACTCGCAAGCTGCTCTGACACAGATGCAAGTCCGTTGGCCTCACCGCCTACCGCATGACCCTGCTCCTTTATCCTGGCAACAAGATCACGGATCCGCAACACAAAGGCGTTTACAAAGGAGGACACCTCGTCTATCTCGGTGACAATGGCCTTCCTGTACACCGGGCATTCATCGCATTCCCTGTATTCCCCGTTCTTGATCTTGGGACAACGCAGCTCGGGCGCGTAACTTCCGGCCTCATACCAGCAATGGCCATCCTTTCCATAACCGGGACACTCGTTCTGACCGCATTTTAACACCTCGGAACAGTTGATCGCGGTTACGGAAAGCAATTTTGTAAGGTCGGCATCCCCTGTGGAAAGGTCCTTTAACTGATCCACCAGTTTTTTTATGGGGTCGCCGAGACGATTGGCCCCTATGGCGATAAATCCCACAATGCACAACACCACCGCGGCCTGGATCAATGTCATCACAATATTCCTGCCCGCGTCTTTTTCAACCGCAAGGTCTATATGGTCCCTGGACGGATCGACTATTTCGTCCATTGCCTTTGCGGCAACATGCCTGTACTCATCCAGGTCGGCCATCACCCCTGAGACATCCCGGTCCAGGTTTGATGTAAGATCTATAACACTACGCGCATCTCTCAGTAACGCGTCGGCAACGGCCATTGTATTGGTTGCGGCCGCCTCAAGCCTTGGTTCTCCCTTTACCAGTTGAGACCATGCCCGCGCCCCTTCTTTCAGCGCCACAAGCTCCTTTATGGCCGGATCCGGGCCCTGCCTGCCCGCCAGGAATTCATTAAAAGCAATACGGAAGCCAAGGAGGTGCTGCATAATGTCCTCGTTCTGCACCATGTCAATATGAGACCATTTTGCGAACAACTTGACGTTCCCGGACCTGGAGGCCTTTTCCTTGGCAGGATCTATTACCCCCTCCATAACATCTTCCAGGTCAGACCTTAATTTTCTTGAATTTTCCCTGATCAGGTTGATCGCGTTTTCCCTGGAGCCCTGTATTTTAAGGCCTGAGGTAATCCGGTTCTTTACATCATCCAGCCTGGAGCGCATTTCTTTTATGGCACTGGAGAATTCCGGATGGGATGAGACGAGCGTGGCCCACCCGTTCAGGCCATCATCAGCCTCTTTAAGGCCGCCCTTCAGGGCCTTGCTGGACGATGGAGAGGGATTTTCCAACCAGGCAAGAAGCTTTGTCTTTAACATCTCACCGGGCTGCATGACCTGCTCATTCAAAGAGCAGTCTACGTCCCCCCAGAACCTGATCTTCGAAAATTCCTTTTTTACGCCTTCAAAGGCGAAAAAATTCATAATACAAAGGGAGGAGACAGCAATTCCTACCACCCCTATAGCGGCAATCAGCCTGTGACGCAGGTTCATTTTTACGCTAAGCATCTTCCAGATCTCCTTTTTGTATCTTGTTAAATGTTCATGATAAAGGATGTCGCAATCCCGGACATGAAAGTTGGCTCATGGCAATGGTCACAAAAAGCACCTTGTTCCTTAAACCATGAGCTATGCTATGATCCATGACCCATGAGCTGTTTTCGGATAAAATAAAAATACTACATCATAGTAATCGGCATTGATCCTGGTTTGTTTAAACATTTTTTTATGTGCGCCGGCGGCCATGGAACATTCCCCTGGCCCCATGGTATGTGTTTCCCCAACCCTGGATATTGTTTAATTGTTATTGTCTGACCATCCGACAAAAAAGGTATCACCAGTGGCGAATTGATCCGAATTATGCAGACTCGCCCCCTGAACATAAAAATGGAAATATTGAAGACTGGATGGCAAATGCTAAGTTGCGGCAAACAGATTTATCATCAGATTCAAGATGTTTTGAAACAAGTTGTTGCCTTAATTCAACATTCAACATTTACCATTTAACATTATCTTTAAGGCTGTTTTCACGGCAAATTGGGAGCTTATATTGTGCCAGAGTTTGATATACGTGTTCTGTTAAATGTTAATACCATTAATACTCTTCTGGATATGATGGCCGATCTCACAGGTATCGCGGCCATTATTACCGATATTGAGGGAAATTATGTCAGCAAGAAAAGCCGGTATTCCCGGCACTGCGATCTTGTTCACTCCGTGCCAGAGGGAATGAAGGCGTGCCAGGAATTTGCCGCCCGGCTCGGCGCAAAGGCCGTGGAAACAGGTACCTACGCGCACGGATGGTGCCCTTTTCTCCTTTACGATTCCATTGCCCCTGTCATTGTCAGGGGAAAGACCATCGGATTTGTGGGGATGGGCCAGATACTGCCTGAAGAACCTGACCTGGAAAAACACCGCAAAATAGCCCGACGACTCGGCCTGAATCAGGAGGTATTTCTGGATTCACTCGCCTTGATTCCGAGGATGAGCCTGGAAAAATTCAAAAAAATAACAAATGCCTTTGGGGCGCTGGCATCCATTTTAGCGCACGAGGCCCTGAGGCGTATAGAGGGCCTGGAAAAGGCGGACAGCCTTTCCAGGGAGATGGAGATGATCTTCCAGAACATTCCGCTTGGGATCAACCTCATGACCCCGGATCTGGACATGATCTGGTTCAACCGTTTTCTTGAGAAACGTATAGGCCTTTCCACGGAGGATGCAAAGGGCAGGAAGTGTTACGATATTGTTGGCGATTACCGGGATGATCCAAACCGCAGGGGGGCCGAGAGAATATGCGACGAATGCCCTGTAATCCGGGCGTTGCAGACCGGAATGCCTGAAAAACTGGTGAGGCGGGTACGGCCAGACTTCATTGTTGAAAACACCTCTGTCCCCGTATTTGACAGCGGGGGCAGGGTTGTAAGAATGGTCGAAATCATACGGGACATAACAGAAAAACAGCATCTTGAGGCCCAACTGCTGCAAGCGCAGAAGATGGAGGCGGTAGGCACACTCGCCGGGGGCATTTCCCATGATTTTAATAATATTCTCACCGGAATCCTTGGTTTTACCCAGCTTCTCATCAACAGGGAATCCGTAGATGAGCAGTCCCTTTCATACCTCAGGCGCATTGAACACGAGGTCAGGCGGGCCTCAGACCTTACATCCCAGCTTCTGACCTTCAGCCGGCGCATGGACTCCAGGCGCAAACCCGTTGACCTTAACAAATCCGTCGAACAGACAACAAGGATCCTGTCCCGTACCCTTCCCAAGACCATTGAAATCAATACATCCCTGCAGCCTGACCTGCCGCTGATAAACGCCGACCCCACCCAGGTGGAACAGATACTGATGAACCTTGCCATCAACGCCAGGGACGGCATACTTGAAAAGGAAGAACACGGGACCATACGCATCTCCACCAAAATGGCCGATCTCGGGCCGGATTTCTGCAGGTTTCATGTGGGGGCCAACCCGGGCAGATACGCGCTACTGAAAATCAAGGACACAGGAATCGGCATTCCGGCAGATACGATTCCCCGCATCTTTGACCCGTTTTTCACCACAAAGGAACCGGGTAAGGGTACCGGTCTCGGGCTTGCCATGGTATATGGGCTGGTTAAGGCGCATGACGGATATATTGATGTCCACAGTATTCCCGGAGAAGGGACAGTCTTTGACATCTACCTGCCCGTTATATCAGACCCGCCGGCGGATGAATCAGGGCATGACCAGGGG
>JALVVK010000052.1 GCA_027023445.1 Deltaproteobacteria bacterium
CAATATTACGGATGAAATGATCCAGCAATATATTCAGGAACAAGAGGGTGAACCAGTGGTAGACGACAGTCGATTTGAAATCGACCCCTCTTGAACCCCTCGTCTTATAGACGAGGGTTGTTCAGTTGTTTTTCGGGCCTCGGGTTTAGGCCCCGCCCCTTTCAGCCTTAATATGGACTGTCGATTGCCAGGGCAATTATCCTGGATTATGCACCTGAAGCCACGAGGGGCTCGCAAATTTACCGAATCTGCTGGGTTGTCGGTCAGTTGAAATACAACAGGTACGTCTGCGTGCCCTTTGTCTTGCATCTTCGGCAAACTTGCGAGCTGCATAATCCGGGATTGTGCCCTGGCTTTAGTTTATGAGGAGGAATCAGATCCGCCATGTGTAAAAAAGTATGTTTTTTGTTGATTTCAATGGTATTTTTTGTTCTGGCAAGCACGCCCGTTCTTTATGCTGGCAAAGCCACCGGGGTAAAAATTGGCGTCATTGATATGCAGAAGGTGGTTAAGCATTCCAAGGCGGGAAAAAAGGTCATGGAAAAGCTGAACAAGAAATTCGAACAACTTCAGAAGGAGCTGAGGGCCGACCAGGATAATATCAAGGCTTTTAAGGAGGATTTTGAGAAAAAAGCCCCTCTTCTGAGTGAAGAAGCCAAAGCTGAAAAAGAGCGTCAATATAAAAAAATGCTCAGGGATTTTAAACAGAAAAGTGATGACGCACAGTTTGAAATGCGCAAGGCGGAATCCAGGAACATGGCTCCCATTCTGAAACAGCTTGAAAAGATTGTTACAAAAATGGCAAAGGATCGCCATTATACCATTATCCTGGAAAAGAATATGCCCGGCTTATATTATGTTGCGCCGAATGCTGAACTTACCGAGGATGTCGTCAAGGCCTATGACCGTGTTTCGGCGGCCTCCAGTGCCAAACAGGACAAAAAAGGCAAGTAGCCTTATGCTTAAGGGAGAACCGGTTTTATGTTTCATGTAGATATCGAACAACAGGAGAGCCTTACCGCGGAACAGACGCAGGTCCTTGGTGAGATGTGGAAACGATGCGCGGGTCGCATTCTTCTTTCTACCACCTTGGCCAAAAGCGGCCATCCGGGTGGATCCCTGTCGTCTCTTCATCTTCTTCTGGTCCTCTACAGCGTGATGAGGCACAGACCTTCGGATCCACACTGGCAGGAACGAGATCGTCTTGTGGTCAGCATGGGGCATATCTCACCTGGTGTTTACAGTGTTCTCAGTGAATTCGGCTATTTTCCCGAGGATGATTTTCTCAACGAGTTCCGGAGAGCGGGTTCTCCCTTTGCGGGTCACGTGGAAACAGCTGTTCCGGGAGTGGAATGGAATACCGGAAATCTCGGACAGGGGCTTTCTGTTGGTACCGGCATGGCTTTTGCCGCAAGGGCCAGAAAATTGCCCTCCAGAACCATGGTAATGATGGGAGACGGGGAGCAGCAAAAGGGCCAGGTGGCAGAGGCAAGGCGTTTTGCAAGCAAATTCGGCCTGGGCAATCTCATCGCCATTGTGGACCGAAACCACCTTCAGATAGGGGGCGATACGGAAAATGTGATGTCTGTACGGGTCCGTCAGGAGTATGAAGCGGCGGGCTGGAATGTGCTGTACGTGCCCAATGGCCATGACTTCAATGAAATATACATGGCCCTTCGCCGGGCATGGCTCCACGACGGGCTTTACGAGGAAAGGCCCACTGTGCTTGTGGCGCGCACAGTGATGGGTAAAGGTGTTTCCTTCATGGAGGATAGGGCCAAGTACCACGGTTCCCCCCTTCCCGAGGACCAGTGCGCGCAGGCTCTGACCGAGCTTGGTCTGCCCGGAGACACCCTTGAGAGGTGGAATAAAAGTCGCGCCAGCCATGAAAATTTCCGCACTCCCCTTGACCCCCGGGTTGCATATCCGGAAATCAATCAGGGAACCCCCATACTCTACGATGCCGACACGGTAACGGACTGCCGTTCCGCATATGGCGCCGCACTCAAGGATCTGGCCGAGCATAACAACCAGGGAGGAGCCGTCAGGATTGTCGGGTTCAGCTGCGATCTGGAAGGATCGGTGAAGATGAAAGGATTTCACCAGATCAGCCCGGATCTTTTTGTGGAGACGGGTATCCAGGAACATCACGCCGCTGCTTCGGCCGGTGCGGTGAGCAGGGAGGGAATAGCCACCTTTTTCAGCACATTTGGCGTCTTCGCCGCAGACGAAACCTATAACCAGCACCGCCTGAACGACCTTAATCATACCCACCTCAAGGTCGTTGCGACTCATGTGGGCCTGGACGTGGGCGAGGACGGCCCCACACACCAGTGCGTGGATTACCTGGGGCTTATGAACAACCTCCTTGGTTACTCCATATTTATTCCGGCCGACCCAAACCAGACCGACCGGATTATACGTCATGTGGCCGCAACGCCCGGAAATGTATTCGTGGGCATGGGCCGTTCCAAGATGTCTGTGATCACGGATGAAGACGGGAATCCTTTTTTTGGCACGGATTATGTGTTTACCCCGGGAAAGGCCGACTGGCTGCGCAGGGGCACCGATCTTACTTTCATTACCTATGGTGCCGTGGTGCCCCAGGTGATGAAGGCGCAGGCCATGCTCAGGGAACAGGGCTTTACTGCCGGTGTGCTCAATATGGCCTCCATCAAGCCGCTGGATGAGGGCGCAATTTTGCAGGCAGCGGAAATCGGGCCGATAATTACCGTAGAGGATCACCTGACACATACAGGTCTCGGCGCGATGGCAGCCGGTGTGCTGGCACGCGGGGCCGTGGCTCAGAAGCTGGTTACCCTTGGGGTGACTTTCTATGGTTCTTCTGGCAAGCCCCTGGACCTGTACAGAAAACAGGGCCTGGACGCCGATTCGCTGGTAGAGAAGGCGAAAACAGTACTTTCCTGACATTCCATGCGGCCGGGAGTGATCCTCTGATGTAAACCAAAAGGGAGGCATCTTGAGGATCCTTAACGACCTTATTTCAGTCCTGCTGCTCCAGAAAAATGAATCCCCTCCCTCCTCCTCTGACCGGGGGCTTGTCCCGGGCCAGGAGCTTGAGGGGACGGTCCTTGGAAAGGACGGACTTTTAGACCTCATAGACATGGGCGGGCGTATAGTGCGCGCCAGAAGCCAGACTCCCCTGCCACAGGG
>JALVVK010000053.1 GCA_027023445.1 Deltaproteobacteria bacterium
TCTCCTGAAATGCGGTTGCCGCCCGTGGAGCGAATCCGGGTGATCTCCTGGTCAAGCAGGCCGAGGCCATATTCCAGGGTTTCCAGAAACCTGACTTCCTCGTGCTCCAGGACCTTGGCCATGAAGCTGGAGGCGCTGGAAAGCTCGGGATACACGGATGACATCTCATCAACCACCGATCTGGCAACCGATGCCATGAAGGGCCTGTTCAGGCCGATAACCCTGCCGTATCTGACCGCCCTGCGGATAATCCGCCGCAGGACATATCCCCGGCCTTCATTAGACGGGATTACCCCGTCGGCAATAAGGAACGCGGATGCCCTGGCATGATCCGCTATAACCCTCATTGCCACGTCGCATGCATGGTCCTGGCCGTAGGTCTTGCCCGCCAGGTGGCCGATATGGGCCAGCAGGCCGGCGAAGATATCCGTGTCAAAGTTGCTTTCCACGCCCTGGCAGATGGCGGCAATCCTCTCCAGGCCCATTCCCGTGTCTATGCTGGGCCGTGGCAATGGAGAAAGCGTGCCTGACTTGTCCCTGAAAAACTGCATGAACACGAGGTTCCACAGCTCCAGGTAACGGTCGCAGTCGCACCCGACCCTGCAGTCCGGCCTTCCGCATCCCACTCCCGGGCCCTGGTCTATGAGTATCTCTGAGCACGGACCGCAGGGCCCGGTGTCTCCCATGGCCCAGAAGTTGTCCTTTTTCCCCAGGCGGACTACCCGTTCCGGGGAGATACCGGTAAGCCTGGGCCAGAGTTCCGCGGCCTCGTCGTCATCCTCAAAGACCGTGACCCAGAGCCTGTCCACAGGCAGCCCGAGCCTGCCGGTTAGAAACTCCCACGCAAAGGAGATGGCCTCTGCCTTGAAGTAGTCCCCAAAGGAAAAATTGCCTAACATCTCAAAAAACGTGTGATGTCTGGCGGTGTACCCTACATTTTCGAGATCGTTGTGTTTGCCACCGGCCCTCACGCATTTCTGACAGGAGGTCGCCCTGGTATAGGGACGTTTTTCCTCCCCGAGAAAAACCCCTTTGAACTGGACCATGCCAGCATTGGTAAACAGCAGGGATGGGTCGTTCAACGGGACCAGCGGAGAGCTGGATACGATTTCATGGCCCTTCCCCTTGAAGAAATCCAAAAACATCCGGCGTATACGGTTTGCGGAAATATTTTTCATGTCTGCCTGTTCTTTCTGCATGAGTTGAGTATTACCCGCTGACCGGGGCATTGTTTGATTATGCTTCCTGCCTTGTTTCATCCACAGGCTCGTCTCCGGATTTCAGCCCATAGGCCTCGCGAACCTTGGTCTCTATTTCGTCCGCAAGTTCGGCATGTTCCCTTAAAAAAGATCTGACGTTTTCCCTGCCCTGCCCGAGACGTTCCCCGTTATAGGAGTACCAGGCGCCGCTCTTGTCAATGACATCCACTGCCACGCCCAGGTCAATAAGGCCTCCTTCCCTGGAGATGCCCTCGCCGTAATAGATGTCGAATTCCGCCTCCTTGAACGGGGGGGCTATCTTGTTCTTCACCACCTTGACCCTTGTCCGGTTGCCGATTACATCCGAGCCCTCTTTTATGGCCCCTATCCTTCTTATGTCCATGCGCATGGTGGAATAAAATTTGAGGGCGTTGCCGCCGGTGGTGGTCTCCGGGCTGCCGAACATCACCCCTATTTTCATGCGTATCTGGTTTATAAAAATCAGCGCGGTGTGCGTGCGGTTTATGTTGCCGGTAAGCTTCCTCAGTGCGTGAGACATGAGCCTTGCCTGCAGACCCACGTGCTGGTCTCCCATGTCGCCCTCTATTTCCGCCCTTGGCACAAGGGCCGCCACGGAATCCACCACAATGATATCCAGGGCCCCGCTTCTTACCAGGGCATCCACGATTTCCAGGGCCTGCTCGCCATAGTCCGGCTGTGATATGAGCAGATCGTCTATATTGACGCCGAGTTTTTGGGCATACCCGGCATCCAGGGCGTGTTCCGCGTCTACAAAGGCGGCCATCCCTCCCTTTTTCTGGGCCTGGGCGATCATGTGAAGCGCGAGAGTGGTCTTGCCCGAGGATTCAGGGCCATAGATCTCCACGATTCTTCCCCGGGGTATTCCACCGATTCCGGTGGCCACGTCAACCGCGATGGAGCCCGTGGGTATGACCGGTATGTCCTCGACCCCGCCCTTGTCTCCAAGACGCATTACAGCGCCTTTGCCGAATTGTTTCTGTATCTGTGCAAGGGCGATATCTATAGCTTTCTTTTTGTCCTTTGAGGAAGAATCGACCATATTGTCCTCCAAAATATTAAATGGATTGTTGCTTTCGATCAAATCTTTTCCCAACGGGTTAATTTACTGTGAAAATAGCCTGAAGGGAATGTTAAAGCAATGTTAAATGGTAAATGTTGAATGTTAAACTGAGACAATGTTGAAATCCTGATTCCCGAATCATCCGGCTCCCCGGACCAGACCATCAGAGCCTGATCAAAACAAATAGTTCCAGCCGGACAATATCGGGCGATTTCCGGAAAATCTGATAGCATTTTTGTGTTTTGATACGTTATAATATCTTTTTATGAAGACCAGATACATTATCGGGATAGACCTTGGAACAACCAACAGCGCCGCGGGCTACATAGATCTTCATGAGGCGGCTCCCGGCGCCATAGAAATACACACCTTCAAAATCCCCCAGCTGGTAGCCAGGCAGAGGCTGGGTGAGGAGACCTCTCTCCCCTCTTTTTTATACCTTCCCGGGGAGTTTGACCTGAAACCGGGAGACACGGCTCTGCCATGGTCCGCCGAAAGAGATTACGCGGTCGGTACCTTTGCAAGGGATCAGGGCGCGCTGGTCCCGGACAGGCTGGTGTCCTCCGCGAAAAGCTGGCTTTGTCACGGCGGGGTGGACAGAGAGGCGGATATCCTTCCCTGGGGCGCGGGGGACGATGTCAAAAAAATATCGCCTGTTGCCGCGTCCTCAAGGTATCTGCAGCACATCCGTGAGGCATGGGATTATTCCATGCCGGAACCCCTTGAAAAACAGACCGTGGTGCTCACGGTCCCTGCCTCCTTTGATGAGGTGGCAAGGGAGCTTACCTTGAAGGC
>JALVVK010000054.1 GCA_027023445.1 Deltaproteobacteria bacterium
ATTCCGGCACGGTATCTGGGGATAAACAGAACCGGCAATGGTGCGTGACGCGCCACCGCATTTGCAGTACTGCCAAGAAATATCTCCGGGATATATCCCCTGCCCTGTGTGCCCATAATCATCAGGTTGTATTCACCGCTTTTGGCAAGCTTCAGCAGCCGTTGGACAGGAACACCGTATGAGAGCTGAATGGTGCAGGGACCGGACCCGTTTGTCTCAAGATGATTCTTCATGTGTTCCATCCTGGCCCTGTCCTCCCTGTCGAATTCCGGCAGTTTGTCCCTGAGATAGGGATCAATGCGGGCCTTGTCATGGACGTGATAAATGGTCACGGACGCGCCGGTGGCAGTGGCAATACGCTCCAGGTACAGAAAGGCGACCTCTGCTATCTCTGAAAAATCCGTAGGATACAGGATATTAAGCCCGGAACCGGCCTCTGGCCTGAATTCTCCGGTTGAATCTGTTTCCGGAGAAAACCTCACGAGGAACGTGGGTCTTGTGGTCTCGTGAAGTATGCTGTAACTGACGCTTCCGATAAGGGAACCCCTCAGCCCTCCCCTGTGATGGGAACCGATCATAACCACGGAGACATTGTGCTTTTCGGCAAGCTCCAGGATAACCCTGCCAGGCACCCCGGTGACAAGCTCAGGATGACAGTTGAACCCCATTTCTTCCAGTTTTCTCGACCGGTCAGACAGCTTGGCGTCCAAACGCCGTCTGGAATCGTCATCCAGGCGAAATCCCTCGGTAGCGTTTAACACATGGGCGAGGATAACCTCTTCAATGCCAAGTGTATGATCAGGAAAATGTCCAATCATGTTGCTTGGATGAATGGTAAGATCGTCTGCTATAAGAATCTTTTTAAACATGATATAAATGAAATTCCTTGTTTTGCATATTTTCTTCCTGCCTTTTTACGTTAAGATACCACCTGTTGTCAAATGAGCGCGGATTTTAGTAAGACCGTCACCCTGATAACACGCGCATGAGGTATAAGGTTCATACTGACGGACCTTGGCCTTGAAAGAAAGGAGACGCAAAAATGGAATGGATCAATATACTGAACACCCAGATTGAACGCCAGCGGCCCTTTGTCATGGCAACCATTGTGGAAAAGGTGGGAGGATCCCCCAGAGAGCCCGGAACAAGGTTTTTTATCACCCGGGACGGAACCCTTGGCACCATCGGCGGAGGAGAACTTGAAGAACGAGTGAAGAAGGACGGCATGATGTGCCTTGAGAAGACGGAGGGGCTTCTTAAATCATATAACCTGCGTGAAGGATGTGCCGGAAGGGTAACCGTGTTTTTTGAATATATGGCTCCTGTAAATCACCTTATAATATTTGGAGGAGGACATGTTGGCAGGGCGCTTTCCCGGGTGATGGCCCAGACCTCTTTCAAGATCAGTGTTGTGGAAGAGCGGGAGGAATTCTCAAGGGAAGAAAACTTCCCCCAGGGTGTAAGGATATTGAAACGGGATTATATCAAGGCCGCACGGGAACTTACCACAGGAGCGGACAATACTTTTGTCGTAAGTCTCACCTATTCCCACGAAAAAGATGAATCCGTGATTGCCGAGCTCATAAACAAACCCTGCAGATATCTCGGAGTGATAGGAAGCTCCAAAAAGGCGGCTGCGCTCAAAGCGAAACTGAAACAAAAGGGCGTTGGCGATGAGGTTATCAAGCATATAAGATGCCCGGTAGGACTCCGATCCATCAAGGGACGGATGCCAAAGGAAATCGCAATCAGTATCGCGGCGGAAATCCTGTCCATGGCCGGTTAGTTTTTCAAACGCGGTTTCTCTGGCAATCCTTTTCATATGAACTATAATTAGAACAAATTTTTATTCTGAGGTGGTGCTTCGCACCCCTTGGCATTAATGTTGGCGCAAAGTCGAACGCTCTTTAAGGAATAAGGCAAGAAATCATATTGTTAATCTTTTACATTCAGCTTTCAGCTATTTTCAAGGTAAATATTCATAAGACAAGGCCTGATGCAAAAAATATTCCAGGCCGATAATCATTTATAAGAACAGGAGGTTCCATGAAGTTTACATCAACATGGAAAGGTAAATGGTTCCTGATTATTACCCTTATCGTCACCGGGTCCTTTCTTACCAGATGCGCTCCGACCGAACAGGTCAACATGCTGGAAAAGAGAGTAAATGGCCTTTCCATCCAGAACAGAGAGATTATCAGGGAAATACAGATCCTGAAAGAACGGACCTCGGATTTAAAATCTCTAAAGAAATCCATTGAGAAGGCGGACAAAAAGGACATCTTAAACGTGAGATCCCAGCTTGCCGATCTCAACAACCGGATTGACGATATCCAGGCCGAACTTCTCCGCATAAACGGGCAGATCGACCAGGTAGATCACCAGGACAACCTGCGGGAGAAAGAAACCGAGGAATTCCGCCAAGACATACAGAAGGAAATAGATGCCATCAAAGAACAGATAAACCTGCTCCAGGCATCAAGCAAGGTTGCCAAAGAGGTCGAGCAGGTCAGGAAAGAGGCTGCCCAGGGCAAGATTGACCTGTACCAGCAGGGACTTGACCTGATAAAACAGAAAAAGTTTGAAGACGCCAAAAAGACCCTCAAATCCTACATAGAAGAACATCCTCAGGGAAAACTCGTGGCCAATGCCTATTTCTGGATAGGTGAGTGCGAATATAATCTCCAGCGATACGAAGAATCCATTCTTGAATACCAAAAGGTCATCAGCCAGTATCCAAAAAGTAACAAGGTACCTGACGCCTTGCTTAAACAGGGGCTGGCATTTGCCCGCCTGGGAGACAATGAAAGCGCCAAAATCGTTTTGAGAAAACTGGTAACAAAGTTTCCCAAAACCCCCCAGGCAAGGGTGGCAAAAAAACAGTTGAAGAGATTTTAGGCCCGCTGGATGAACCATATAAAGCCTATCAGGCGGGCATTATCCATCATTGTGGTCCTGGCAGGTCTGCTGTCAGGATTTGCTCCCGGATTTGCCTGTGCGGCCATTCCCATCGGCGCGCTCTGGGATCTATCGGGTCCCGATGCGGGACAGGGGAAAGCCGCCTTGCGCGCGGCCCGGGAGGCGGTAAAAG
>JALVVK010000055.1 GCA_027023445.1 Deltaproteobacteria bacterium
TCAGGAGGTGTTGAGGCGTTTTGATACGTCCTTGTCCGGGCTCAATATCCGGGAGGTGGAAGAAAGGGCTGTCAGGTTTGGACCCAACGAATTGCCCGAAGCCGGGGGGAAGTCTCCCTGGAGAATGTTTATTGATCAGTATCTGGATCCAATGATCATTCTTTTGCTGGTGGCGGCCCTGATCTCCGGCGCCATAGGAGAGGTCCATGATACCGTAGTCATCCTGATCATCGTTATCCTTAACAGTTTGATTGGTTTTTTCCAGGAATACCGGGCTGAAAAGGCTGTCCAGGCGCTCAAGGCCATGGCGGCTCCCTTTGCTACAGTGGTGCGTGAAGGCAAGATAATCAGCATAAAGACGCGCGATGTGGTGCCGGGTGACATAATTCATCTTGAAGCAGGACAGGTGGTACCTGCCGATATTCGTCTGGTGGAGTGTGCGGGGCTGAAGTTGGACGAGTCCCCTCTTACCGGAGAGTCGGTCCCGGTGGAAAAAGACGTCGCTCCTGTCGAAGACGAACGTCCTGCCGTTGCAGAGATCAGTAATATGGTCTTTAAGGGGACTACGGTTACCTATGGAAGAGGCCTGGGAGTGGCGGTTGCCACGGGTGGGGCCACGGAGATAGGACGAATCGCCCGTTTGATAGACGAGGCGGAGGTCTTGAAAACCCCGTTGCAGAAGCGGCTTGCAAGGGTCGGGCGCAATCTGGCACTGGCAGCCATTGTTATATGCGCTGTGGTGTTTGTCGCTGGCATATTACGGGGAGAAGGTCTTCTGAACATGTTTTTGACCTCCATAAGCCTGGCCGTTGCGGCTGTGCCTGAGGCATTGCCAGCGATGGTTACCATTTCCCTGGCCCTTGGGGCAAGGAAGATGGTTAGGGCTAACGCCCTGATCAGGAGGCTTCCGGCGGTTGAAACCCTGGGATCGGTTACCTATATCTGCACGGATAAGACCGGAACCCTTACTCTTAACAGGATGCAGGTGGAGGTCCTGCTGGACAGTTCCGGCATGCCGGTTCCCTTTGATAAGGGTATGCCGGCAGGCGGACTTGATCCTGATCATAAGGATCTGTTGTTGGCCATGGCGCTTAACAACGATGTCCATGAGGGAGAGGAAGGAGCACTTGTAGGGGACCCTACTGAAATTGCGCTTTATCAGGCCGCCGCGTCCGCTGGTGTGCGAAAGACCCGGATTGAGAAAGAATATCCCAGGATAGCCGAGATCCCGTTCAGTTCTGACCGCCAGGCCATGACTACTGTCCACAGAGATAATAGTGGACGATATATTGCCTTTATCAAGGGAGGCTTTGAGGCCGTAACGGACCGGTGTGGGAACATAAGTAAACAGGATGCGGAGAAATGGCATCTGGACCTCGCATCAAGGGGACTCAGGGTTATCTTATTTGGAATAAGACGTCTGGAGAAACTTCCTCCCCATATAGAGGATATCGAGCAGGATTTTGAGTTTTTGGGCATGGCGGGTTCCCTTGACCCGCCAAGACCGGAGGCGGCTGAGTCGGTAGCCACGTGTTACAGGGCCGGAATCCGGCCCGTGATGATCACTGGCGATCACCCCCTTACCGCCGCAAGCATAGCCAGGCGGATTGGTATCCTGAGAGACGAGGCGGATGGGGATGTCCTTACCGGTGCGGATCTCGCGGAAATGGATGTGGACACGCTGGGTGATATGGTTAAAAAAGTCAGTGTTTACGCAAGGGTGGCCCCGGAACAGAAGTTGAGACTTGTAGCCGCTCTTCAGGCCCGGGGAGAAGCCGTTGCCATGACCGGCGACGGGGTCAATGACGCACCAGCGTTAAAGCAGGCGGATATCGGCGTGGCAATGGGGATAAACGGGACGGATGTGGCCAAGCAGGCGGCCGATATGATCCTTCTTGACGACAACTTCGCAACCATAGTCCGTTCGGTTGAATACGGCAGAAATATCTATGATAACATACGAAAGTTTTTCAGGTTTCTCCTGGCGAGCAATACCGGAGAGATCTGGACTATATTCCTCGCCCCCTTCTTTGGCCTTCCAATACCCCTTCTGCCCATCCACATACTCTGGGTCAACCTCATAACCGATGGGGCCCCCAGCCTGGCGCTGACGGCAGAGCCGCCGGAAAGGAACGTGATGGCCCGGCCTCCCCGCGCTCCTGGAGAGAGCCTTTTTGTTCATGGAATGTGGCAGCACATTATATGGGTCGGTCTGCTTATCGGCGGCCTGTGCCTGGGAGTCCAGGCCTGGGCGATTTCCACCGGGCACCACTGGCGGACCATGGTATTTACCGTGCTGTGTCTGGCCCAGTTTGCCCACGTGCTTGCCATCCGTTCCGAATATGATTCCCTCTTTTCCCTGGGGATTAGTTCCAACAGGGTTTTGTCATGGGTATTACTGGTGAGCGTGATAGTCCAGTTATCTGTAATCTATGTGCCGGTTTTGCACGATATCTTTCGAGTGGAATACCTTGATATCCCGGAGCTTGTTTTATGTTTTGTCCTGGCATCAGTGGTCTTTTGGGCAGTGGAACTGGAAAAGTTTCTGATAAGGAAGGGTATTCTGGTTTATTCCTGATACTCAGGAAGGTTTCTGTGTTTTGTCGCCATCTAAAACCGATCGTATGGTCTTTACAAGTTCCTGTATCCGGTAGGGCTTGTTGATATATCCGTCAATACCCAGGTTTTTCATGGGGCTTTCGTGGTTGAGGTCCGGGCTGAATCCGCTGCAGATGACCGCCTTTATCTGTGGATTCATGGCCTTCATGGCCTCGTAGGTTTCTACCCCGCCCATTTTGGGCATGGCCAGGTCCAGAATGACCAGGTCGATCATGTTTTTCTGCGCGCGGTAGACATCCAGCGCATCTATTCCATCCTTGGCCAGAAGTACCCTGTATCCGTAACTTCCGAGGGCGGTTTGTGCCAGGTTTCTGATCATCTCTTCATCATCCACGAGAAGAACGGTTTCATCGCCTGAATATTGTTCTGTTTTTTCAGTACCGAGTTCTGCCATATCAACAGGTGTTTTCGTGGAGGCAGGCAGGTAAACATTA
>JALVVK010000056.1 GCA_027023445.1 Deltaproteobacteria bacterium
CAATCATCTCGGTATAGGCAAGAATCGGCGTCAGCTTGTTGTTGAGTTCATGGGCAATGCCGGCGACCATCTCACCCATGAGAGCGAGCTTTTCCGCCTTTACCAGCTTATCCCAGAGGCTTTTCCTGTCGCTGACATCACGGCACATGACTATGGTGGCGGCGTGTCCATTGCTGTATAAGGAATTAGTCAATTTCAGTTCTGCGGTAAGGGAGCGTCCTCCCTTGGCCCTGAGCATTATTTCATCTACTATCTGAAATTTTTTGCCCTTTCGGATAAAATGGATGTGTTCTTTCAGCTTTTCGCGGCTTGCCGGGTCCACGAAATCATAAAAGTTCCGGCCCACCATCCTTGAAAGGTCGCATTCCAGGAGACGGCACATGGTACGGTTCGCGAACTCTATGGTATCCCCTTCAAGGACCACATAACCGTCATCCAGGCTTTCCACCAGGGCCCGATAGCGGTCCTCGGCAAAATCAATGCCCTCTTCCATTCTCTGTTGCTCAAAGGCCTTTTTAATGGCGTAATGTAACAGGTCGAAGTCAAATGGTTTTACCACATAGTCATGGGCGCCGGCTCTCAGTGCCTGTATGGCGGAATCCATGGAGGCATACCCTGTCATGGCTATGATTTTGGTCTTCGGGCAGTATCTCCTGCAAAATTCCATTATCTCATAACCCTTGCCGTCAGGGAAAACTATGTCCGTTACTATGATGTCGAAAAATTCCACTCCCAGCAGGGCTATGGCATTTTTAACGGAATTCACCAGGCGGGTATCGTATCCGGCATGCCGCAGGAGACGCGCAAGGCTCTCGCACATGCCCTTTTCGTCATCGGCGATCAGTATTTTACCTTTAAGATCCATCATTTATCAGGCATCCAGTCCTTAGGGAAAATGCTGTCTGCCCTTGGGATGCGTATCTCGAACCACGCCCCGGGACCTTCGTGATCTTTTATCCTGATGGATCCCCCTGCTGCCTTGATAAGACCATGGCACACGGACAGCCCGAGACCGGAGTTACCCTTCCCCTTGGTGGTAACAAACGGATCAAAGATTTTGTCTCTCAGTTCCCCTGGAATACCTGGGCCTGTGTCCCGAACTTCGACGACTACGTCTTCCGGATATTTGGGATGCTTATAAGCCATAATGGTTATTTTGCCCTGGTTTACAAGGGCATCTTCGGCATTTTTAAGCAAATTAATCAAAACCTGTTTAATACCATCCTCGCACAACTTTAACATGGGCAGATCATGATCCACATTAATATCCAGCTCTATACCCTTGTCCGCAAGGGGCCTGGACATCAGCGTTGACAAATCACTGAGGACCTTCTGGATATATCCCCCGGAAGATTCTGATTTCCTGTCAAAATTTCCTGAAAAATCACGAAGCCCCTGGATAATACGCGCTATTCTGTCGATTTCCCTGTCAATGGAATCAAACACGTCCACGTTTTTGCCGGACTCATCCTCTATTTTTAGAACCCTGAGAAAATTTTTTATTATTCCAAGTGGGTTAGCCACCTCGTGGGCAGCTCTTCTTGCCACGTCTTCAGCCGCTATGAGACGTTCGGCACGAAGAATTTTCTGCTGGGCGGCCTTTAGCTGTCCGGTGCGCCTGTCAAGCTCCTCTTCAAGCCATCTGGCCTTTTCCTCCCGCTCCTTTTCAAGAAGACGGTTTGCGGTTACGTCTTCAACAGAGAGCACTATTTTCGAGTGGCTGCCCACCCTCAATGGCACGGCTTTCAAATCGAGCCACCTTGGCCTGCCTCTGGGGTCTGTCCATTTATATCTGCGGACTTCAAATATTTCTCCACTTTCAATACGCCTTAAAACATCCTCCCGGAGCGCCTCGTTCAAAGACAGGTAGTCCCAGATGTTTATGCCATCTGTGACACACATACTTTTTTTCAGTCCAAGGAGTTTTCCGGCGCTGGGATTCCAGTGCACGGATCTGCCCAGTATGTCCGTAAGCACTACAGCCACGGGGACAGATTCCAGCATGGCAGCATTCAGTGACTTTTCACGCTTGAACAGTGACCGGTATCTGTGACTTTTCAGGGCATGGGCCATATGCCCTGCCAGCAACATCAGAACATCTTTATGCCTGAAGCCTGAATCCCATTCCTCATGCGGTATGGCAACCGCCATTACGCCGTAAGGTTCATCCTCCACAACCATAGGCACAACAAGGAAATGGCCCCCAAGGAAATTGACAATTTGTTTATCGATTATAAGTGGACTCCTGTCAGCAAAAAAATCATCAAAATGTACAGATTTTTTTTGTTCGAGGGCCGTGTTCCAGATCGTACCCTGTATGCAGGGAATCCTTATACGACGGGCTATTTCATCCTGCTTGGAGCCCACGGCAATGATGCCGGCAAGCCTGTTTTTGCCCACTCTTTTTGCCAGCAGAACCTGATCGAAGTTAAACAGTACCAGCAGAGACTTGAGCAGGATATCAAAAAGTTCCCTTTCGTTTCTGGCGGAAATCATATCCTGGAGGCTGCCGATCAAAATGGCGTGATCAAAAACCTTGTCTTTAAGAAGATTGCGGCCGGCCACCTCGTCCGTCAACTTTTCCTGGACGCCGGCTTCATCACTGACAGAAACCTCAATGCCGTAAAGTTTTGAGACCTGTTCTATCTCAACAAAAATGGAATCGGTAAGTTCATCAAGCACATCCGGCCCAAGATCCAGCAGGAAGCTCAATTGGTGGCCTATATCCTCCCGGACTGGCCGGTCGGGCTTTTTCAAATAATGGCTCAGATAATTAGCCACATAGATTGTCCGCACAGGAACAAGGGAATTTTTTATCTCTGCCTCACTGTAATGATGGTACCTGACCGCGTCACAGACCATGGGTGGAAGCCCCCAGTTTTCCAGCAGGTCAGCTCCCATCTGGGCATGATCCCTGCCCCAGACCGCCCTTTCCGCCTTTACCAGGGTGCGTCCTGATCGGGCCTCCTGTATAATATCGTTGCAGGCCTCCGGATTGGCTCTCAACATAAACAATTGGCCAATGTCATGAAGAAGGCCAGCGATGAACGCCTCATCAGGATGTTCATAACCTATCCTGGCAGCCAGATTTCTTGCGCAGACACCGGTACACAGACTGTGCCACCAGAAATTGGCAAGCGAGAAGTTGGGGACTTCGGCAATATCCGTGAAAGATTCGTAGACTGAAAGGCTTATGGCAATATTACGCACTGACTGCAGGCCGAGGTTGACCACGGCCTGAGGCAGGGACACGACCTTCCCTCCCTGTCCGAAAAGAGGTGAATTGGCAAGCCGTAAAATCTGCGAGGTAAGACCGGGATCATTGGCCGCAATGTCCGCGATACCCTTTAACGAGGCCGAATTTTCCAGGGACGCCTCCAGCAGCCTGGTGACCGCATGGGGGAGAGACGGAAGGAAATCCACTCCTTTTGTCTTGGGGGAAATGCTATTCATCGTGAGGCTACCAGCCTACTCGGGGCAAAGTTGTTGCATGCAATATAAATATGAAGTATAAACAAGGCCATTTATGCTAATGTTGTGAAATTTTTTGGTTTTATTGTCAATAATAAACATACATAATTTTTGTTATACTGGCAACAAATCCTGTTTTTGTATGAATTTTGACTCATGGATTCAATAAAACCGCGGATGTTTTCTGCCCGTGGCTTGAAATCTGCAAAGCAAGGGCTGAAAAGACAAACAATAAGACAGGAGCGTTAATCATGAACCGTTTACCCCCTTTTAACCACGTTATGACTACTTTTATTGTTCGGATTTTCTCCTTGCTTTCCTTAATTGCACTATTTTCCCTTTTACCTGCCGTGTCACAGGCGGCCCGGAATCCGGCTGAATGCATCAGGGACTCCATGGAGGTGCTTTCCGAGATACAGCGAATACCCGAAAAAAGTATTCCTGATGAACTGCTTTCCCGGTGCCGGGGGGTGGCCATTTTCCCCAATGTGTACAAGGTTGGTTTTCTGGTGGGTGCGAGCTTTGGGCATGGCGTATTACTGGCAAAGGACATGAATACAGGCAAATGGCATGGTCCTGCCTTTCTGACTATTGGAGGCGGCAGTCTTGGTTGGCAGATTGGAGTACAGGCCATGGACCTGGTACTGGTTATCATGAATGAACGGGGGGTAGAGGCATTTATGCATAACAACCTGACCCTTGGAGGCGATATCGCGGTGGCTGCAGGCCCGGTAGGAAGGAAATTAAAGATGTCTACGGACATAGGCCTCAGGGCGGAGGTCTATTCATATTCCAGGACAAAGGGATTTTTCGCCGGAATTTCTCTGGCAGGGGCATATCTGGGGCATGATTATCAGGAGGACGAGGCCTTTTATGGAATGGCATGCACTCCGAGAGAGATTTTAACAGGACGGTTGGCCAACTATCCCCCGCTGGCCAGACAGCTTGCCGCCATGCTGGAAAAACGCCCCGCAGGAAGAAGCACGGTTAAATGATATATGGTAAATCCTGAGTTAAGATGCCAACCGATCATAGGACAGGAGAATCCATGGAAAATTTTGAGTTTCAGAACCCTACAAGGATAATTTTCGGCAGGGGAGAACTGGACAGGGCCGGCCTGGAGGCACGGCGTTATGCCAGGAAGGTGCTTCTTGTTACAGGCATGGGCAGCGTTAAAAGGTCCGGGGTGTTCCGGCAGGTGGCGGATTCCCTGGAGCGTGCCGGGGTAGAATTTGTGGAATTGCAGGGTGTCCGCTCGAATCCCGTTATCTCCGGGGTAAGAGAAGGCATCAGGCTGGTCAGGGAAGAAAGGGCGCAAGCGATCATGGCCCTTGGCGGCGGCAGCGTCATGGACACAGGCAAGGCGGTGGCCGCCGGCGCGTGTCTCAGGGACGGAGACCCATGGGATTTTTTCACGGGCAGCAGGGTTATACAGGAAGCCCTTCCAGTGATTGCTATCCCTACCCTTGCCGCATCAGGCTCGGAAATGAACGGCTATATGGTTATTACTGATGAGGAAAGCGGCCATAAACTTGCGGTTGGATCTCCCTTCATATATCCACGGGTTTCCATCCTTGACCCTTCGGTTACCTTTAGCGTTCCCGGGGATTATACGGCCTATGGCGGCGTGGACGCGGTCTGCCACCTGCTGGAACCCTATTTCAACGGCCCCGCCCCCTTTACCCCGGTACAGGACCGGCTGGTTGAGGGGTTAATCTCCGTTATCCTGGAGGCAACTCCTGCCTCAATCCGTAAACCCGATGATTACAATGCCAGGGCGGCACTGATGTGGAGTGCCACCCTTGCCCTTTGCGGACTCACAAAGGCGGGAGTAGGCACGCACTATTTCCCCGTACATCTCATGGAGCACGCGTTGAGCGCCATATTCCACGTGCCTCACGGAGCCGGCCTGGCCGCCCTTCTGCCCGGCTGGATGACCTGGCGGTCGGAGACTCATCCTGGAAAAATCGCGCGCCTGGGCAGGCGCGTCTGGGGGCTTGAAGCAAAAGACGATGCCGCTCTCAGCCATAAAACAGTGGATGCCCTGAGACAATGGCTTGGCGAGATAGGGTGTCCAAGGTCTCTCAGGGATCTTGGTATTACCGGCAAGGATTACCGGAAAATCGCTAATAACGCCTCTTTTCAGGCGAGCATCTGGGGTATTGAGCAGGACTATGGAGTCGAGACCATGGTGACTATCCTTGGATACTGCGCCTGATTATCTTTAGACATGGGCGGGAATGACATCAAAAAACAGCAAATCCTGGTATTTCAGCAGGCAGAGTCTGCCAGATACAAGATAGCCGGGATCAAAACCTTTGGACAGAGGCTTGAGATTGCCTCGGTTTATGATATTCCCGAGGTCTTCGAAGAAATTATAGACGATCCGCAGGAGTATATATCGGGCGATTTCCAGGGAGACCTGGTGCTCAATTTTCTGAAACATCCGGATCTTTCCGAATACCTGGTACACCTTTGCAATAAGAAGGGCATTCCCGTTATAGCCTCGGGTCAACACGTGGCAGGAGCCATTACCCCGTTTACATGCTGCGGGCTTGGGAGATTGTCCGGCCTGGGCGCTTATGGGGATTGTTTCGGCGTCCCGGAGCTGGACGTGCGTGTAAAGAGCGGCCGCATCGATTCCGTGAGGGTAAAAAGAGGAGCAAGCTGCGGCGCTACCTGGCAGGTGGCGGAAAAAATCATCGGCATGGAGGTGGGAAAGGCCCTGAGCGCCATAGGCTGCAAGGTTCAACATATATGCAGGGCGGATCCATCGGCTTTTGACCCGGTAAGCGGTAAAAGCCCCCTGCATTTTGCAGGGGATGTTCACATTGCCGCGCTGAAAAAGGGACTCAAGTCTTCGTCTGGTTTTTAGTTAGGGATTTACTTGATGTCATTTACTTGATGTCATTAACCAGCCTTGCCGGCTGTTCTGACAACTTTTTATGAAGACATAAAACCCAAACGAAAACTTGCCCTCCTTTATGACCAAGGTTTATCAGGACCTGCCAGAAGTACCTCATGACATTCATTCGTTTCACATGAAACATTGAGCTGTTAAACCCTGCCTTAGACCCGGCGCCTCCGGCATTGTCTACCTGATCCTTCATCAGGAAAATCAAAAGGCTTATTATAAGGCATCTGCCCGGCACCAGCCCTATTATGAGGAATGTGGTATGACAGGGCATTTTTGCCTGGATAACATATTACGTCTTTTCGGTGATTGCATAATCCCGGCTAATGATGTCTAATTCCCGGGAATAACATTTTCAACCAACCACAACGAAAAAGTAACTTATTATGAATCAGTCGGATTCTACGCCATTTGCTGTCACGATCCAGAATCTAACGAAGAAATACGGTTCGTTAAAGGCGCTTGATAAGATTACCTTCAGCGTTCATAAAGGCGAGCTTTTCGCCCTGCTTGGACCAAACGGGGCAGGCAAAACCACGCTGGTCAGGATTCTTACCGGCCTGACACGCCCAAGTTTCGGAATAGCCCAGGTGAATGGACAGGCAGGACTGGTTCCCCAGGCCCTGAACCTGGATTACGATCTCACGGTCTCAGAAAATCTTCTTATTCACGGGCTACTATATCACATGCCCTACCCTGCCATTGGCAGCCGTATCCGGGAATTGCTGGCCTACACTGAGATCGCACATAAGGCCCGGGCGACCATACGAACATTATCAGGCGGCATGAAACGCCGGGTAATGATTGCCAGGGCACTCATGCATGACCCGGAGGTGCTTTTCCTGGATGAGCCTACTGTGGGTCTTGATCCGCACATACGCCGCAAGATATGGTCTCTGATCAAGCGTGTCCAGGGGCAAGGCACCACGATTCTTCTGACTACGCATTACATAGAGGAGGCTGAACTCCTCGCGGACAAGGTAGCCCTGCTTGATCATGGAACAATAGTAGCCCTGGATACCCCCAGGAATCTCAAGGCAAGGATGGGGACCTACGCGGTGGACATCGTGGATGACAATGGCCTTGCCACCAATTACTTTCCTGACAAGGAAAGTGCCAGAAAGGCCATGTTAGATATGGGAGAGCAGGGCAGGGCCATAACCCTGCGACAGGTAACCCTTGAAGACGCAGTTGTGGGTCTTACAGGAAGGACTGAAAAATGAACGGTTTCATTGCCGTATATCTGCGGGAGCTCCTGATCCTCAAACACAGGTTCTGGCGGATGCTCATGTCCTTTGCCGTTTCCCCTGTACTGTACCTGGTGGCATTTGGGCTCGGAATGGGAAAGAATGTAAAGGTCGGTCACCAGAGCTATGTGGAATTCCTGATACCGGGCCTTGTGGCCATGTCATCAATGATGCAGGGATTTGGCATAAACGTGGAGATAAACGTCACGAGGTTTTATCTGAAGGTGTTTGAGGAATTCCAGGCAGCCCCCATCTCCAACCTGTCTTATGTGTGTGGAGAGGTCGCCGGGGGGGTTACAAGGGCCATACTTGCTTCCTGTGTGATTGTCTGTCTTTCGCTTGTGACCGGCCTTGGATTAACCTTTGGCCCTGACTTCTGGGGCCTGGTTTTTCTGAACGCTACAGTCTTTGCCGCCCTTGGCGTAACATCCGCCATGCTCATAAAAAACCATGCGGACCAGGCCCTGATAACCAACCTTGTCATTACTCCCATGGCCTTTCTTGGAGGCACATTCTTCCCTCTCAAAAACCTTCCTCCATGGGCACGTGCCCCCCTTGAACTGATTCCCCTCAGCCATGCCTCCAGAGGGCTTCGCATGGCAGCCTCCCACAGGCCCGTGTCCCCGGAGGACTGCATAATCCTGGCGGTTCTCTCCATAGCAGCCATCGGACTCGCCTGGTGGTCAGTGGATCGCGCCAAGGATTAAAAAAGGTTTCACCTTCTGATAACCAGATGTACTCTCAAACGGCATTTTTTGCCGGCCGTGGATGTGATTATCATAATACGGAATCATCTGTGAAAGCCCGGCGCAACAGACCGGTGAAACCCAAGACGGGCAGGGATTGGAAAATCCTGCTAAAGACCCAACGCAAACCTTTTCTAAGGCCTGCCTCGTTAGAGACCCGGAGAAACCTGTAGGCATGTCAGCCGTCAACCATGACCTGTAAATCTGAGTTTTGAGCCAACTTTCACGCCAGGCGGCACCTTAATCTATCATTTATCATTTTGTCTTTTTTACACTAAATTCCCCCGACTTCCTGACCCGGATTTCTATTTCCTCCGCGTCCCCGGTAGCCCTCAACGCCTGGATGAAGCCAAAAATGGTATATGTAAGACAATTCTGAACAAAATAGGTAAGAGATATTGGCTTCCCATTGACAAAGAGAGAGGCCGTGGGCCTGGATTCGTCCTTTTTGAGAAACTGCCCCTTTAAAAAGGCGCAAAGGCCCCCGATATCCTCAAGGGAAAAATTTTTTACGCCCTGGACCTTAAAATCGGATACAACCGCCAGGACGTCTGGAACCTGGTCTTTCAGAAGATCGGCACCGAGCGCGGCCCTTGCCACCTCGATCTTTGGAATGCCGGGCACGTGCTTGAACCCCTCGCCGATTACAATGTCTGCCTCCGGACACAGCCTGAAGGCCATATGTCTCAGGTCTTCTCTCCGGTCTGTGTCCTGGAAGATCACCGTGTTGTCCGGCGCGACCAGGGCCACGCATTCCGTTCCGTCCTGCCGGTAAAGAAAGGAATCCGCGCCCTCCCGGTCCATCTGAAGCCCTGAATGTTCCGTGGATTTGATCACCCCTACCCTGTATCCTTCACTTCTCAGCTGTTTTACCAGCCTTCTTGCAAGGGTGGTTTTCCCTGAATTGTGGGAACCGATAAAGGTTATAAAGGGTATCAAGTCATCCTCCGTTTTCATAAATGAACGCCCTTGCCTGTATCCCTGGTGCTGTATCCCCCCATTCCGCGGACCTTTTCCTTAAAGCCCTTTGTGGATATGATCTCCATCATGGCCTGTATCGCGGGATGGCTCCAGGATTCTTCAGACATAAGCAGGTCATAACGTTCCTCCACCACGGGTATAAAATCCAGGTCCAGCGCCCTTGCGGCGGCCAGGATCCCCAGCCCGGCGTCCGCCTTGCCGCTCAGGACCGCAACGGCTACCGCCATGTGGGTATATTCCTCGGAACGGTAGCCTCTTACCTGTTCCGCCCGGATCCCGGCCTTTGCCAGGCAGTAGTCCAGAAGGACCCTCGTCCCCGATCCGCTCTGCCGGTTTACAAAGGTTATATCCTTTCCGGCCAGGTCTTCAATGGCGCCTATTCCCCTGGGATTGCCTTTCTGGATTATCAGGCCCTGCTGGCGGTATGCCAGCGTGATCAGGCGGACAGGCATGTCCTTCATATACCTGTGGATGTATGGCGTGTTGTACAGCCCGGTTTCAGGATCAAACAGATGGGTGCCCGCCATGTGGGCAAGCCCCTTTTTCACCGCCATGATCCCGCCCATGCTTCCAACATGGGTGGAGGCCATGTTGAAGTGTGGCGACATCCGCATGAGCATGTCCTTTATGAGATCCAGGATGAGATCATGACTGCCCGTACAGATCAGTGTGTTCAGGACCTCTTCTTCAGGCCTTAAAAGTTCAGCCTGGATCATTTCCCCTTCTTCCAGGCCCTCTGAGTGCGCCGGGATGTGGATAATGCAGTTGGCCCTGGTCAGGGTGGATATTGAACCCGCCCCCTTTTTTACCGGGGTAACCACGTATTTCCCACCAATTGATCCGACAATTCCCCGCCTGAATTCCTCCATGCCGCTCCTGGATGGAATCTTTCTTGCCACCTGGGCATCAATAACATGCCTTTTCAAGGGCAGGCGTCTCTGAAGCCGGTAAAGAAGGGGCATGACAATCTGCTCAAAGGAGATAAAGGATGAAACCGGATAACCGGGATTGCCGATAACCGGCCTTTGCCTGACCATCCCCAGGATCGTGGGCTTGCCGGGCATGATCGTCACTCCGTGCGCGAGCAGCGCCCCCAGGTCCTCAATGACCTGGGCGGAAAAATCCCTTGATCCGGCCGATGAACCGGCATTTATCACCACCACGTGGGCGCCCGCGTCAAGGGCCTCTGTCACCGCCGCCTTGAGCGCCTCGGGGTCATCATCCACTATGGGAGTGACATGGGGCAGAGCGCCTGCCTGCTCTGTCATGGCCGCAAGGACCGCTGAGTTGGACTCAGGGGATTTTCCCGGGGGTAGGGACGCGCCTGAAATTTCCTCCGGATTTATCAACTCGCACCCGGTGGGTATGATCCATACCCTCGGACGCTCCCTTACGTACAGCTCAGTTACGCCCCCTGTAAGAAGGGCGCCGATATCATAGGGCTCCAGTTGATGGTTCGTGGGGAACAGGAGTTCGGTCGCGACAATGTCCTCGCCCACCTTCCTTACGTTTTGCCAGGGATAGACCGGGGACCTTATCTCGATTTCGTGTTCTGACAGGAAGGTAACATGCTCGATCATGATCACCGCGTCCCTGTCAGGAGGAAGGGGCTGGCCGGTATTTATAGGGAGTGCCTGGCCGGGAACCTTCAGGCAGACCGGATCCTGATCCCGCGCGTCAAAGGTCTCTGCCGCTCGTACCGCCATGCCATCCATTGCAGCCGAATGAAAGCCGGGTGAGGACAGCCTGGCATATACGGGCCGGGAAGTAATCCTTCCGGCGGCATGTCTTGCCGGAACAGGCTCCTCCCCGATGATATCGGAAGGACACGCTTCCAGCAGGAGATTCCGGGCCTCCTCAAGGGACTTCATCTTCAGATATATGCGCCGTTTCACCGTAAAAGTATAACCTCCGCTACCTCTCCCTGATCCATTCCCTCGCAATCCCGTGGAACCACAAGCAGTCCGTCTGACCGGACCAGAGAACGTATCAGGCCGGATTTGCCAAAAACCGGTTCGGCCCACAGGACCCCCCGGCTGTCCTTCTCAAGCCTGACCCTTATGTATTCCTGTCTTCCTGACGCGGAAGATATGTTGCGCTTCAGCCTGGCCGTTGCCCCCGGGAGGTCAGTGGATTGCCGCTGGCCGCCCAGACCGAGCAGCGCCCTCCTTACAAATAGGTAAAAGACCACTATGGCCGAGGCAACGTGTCCGGGAAGGCCGAAAAAAATGCTTTTCCCGGAGACCGCAACTATGGTGGGCTTGCCAGGTTTGACCGCCACCCCGTGCGCAAGCACCCTGGCATCCGGCAGGGATTCGAACACCTCAAGCGTAAAATCTCTCCGCCCCACAGAGCTTCCTCCGGAAACCAGAATTACATCCGCGCCCTTTTCCACGGCCGTGTTACACAATGAGCGTAATTCATGCTGCGCGTCCCTGGCAATACCCAGGGCCGTCACACGGGCACCGGCCTCGCGGCACAGGGCGGAGAGGGTTGTGGTGTTTATGTCCCTGATCTGGCCCGCACCGGGTTTTTGCCGCGGAGAAACCAGCTCATCACCCGTGCTTATGATGGCAACAAGCGGTTTCCTGTATACAGGGACACTGGTGATTCCAAGGCCTGCCAGGAGACCGAGTTCCTGGGGCCTCAATCTTGTTCCGGCCTCAAGCACCTGTTCCCCGGACCTTATGTCCTCGCCCTGCTGTATCACGTTTTCAAAGGGGGCCACGGCCCTGAAAACCTCTATGGTGGCTTGATCCAGCGCGCTGACATATTCCTGCATTACCACCGCGTCGGCATTGGCGGGAAGCGCCCCCCCGGTCCAGATCCGGACGGCCCCCCCCGGCCTTATGAATATGTCATCCGGCATGCTTCCCATGCTGACGCAGCCATCCAGGGTAAACAGCGCCGGCTCTGATTCCGAGGCGCCAAAGGTGTCACGCGCCCGGAGCGCGTAACCGTCCATGGTGGAGCGGCTGAACGGGGGCAGGTCTTCCGGGGAAAAAATGTCACGGGAAAGAACCCTGCCAAGGGCCTCATCAAGGTCAACTTCCTCGTGATCAAGGGCCGGTATCTCGTCAAGGATATCTTGAAGTTCCATTACGCTCAGAAGCTTAAAAAACATTTTTGCAAACCAGGACAACGCGCGGGACCGCGCGCAATCTAAAAGGCCGATCCCGTAACGGATCGGCCCTTGTGTTTATAACCAGATTACCGCGTCACTAAAAGAGATACTGCATGGATACGGTGTACCTGTTGCCGGCG
>JALVVK010000057.1 GCA_027023445.1 Deltaproteobacteria bacterium
TCCTCAATGGTGATGAAGTTGCCCAGGGATTTGGACATCTTTTCCCCGTCAATGGTCACGAATCCGTTGTGCATCCAGTACCTGACATAGGTCTTGCCCGTGGCCGCCTCGGACTGGGCCCTTTCGTTTTCGTGATGAGGGAAGATGAGATCAAGGCCCCCGCCGTGAATATCCAGGGTGTCCCCCAGGTATTTCATGCTCATGGCCGAGCATTCTATGTGCCACCCGGGCCTTCCCGACCCCCATGGGCTTGGCCAGGACGGTTCCCCCGGTTTGGCGCCTTTCCACAGGGCAAAGTCAAGGGGATCTCTCTTTTTTTCGCCGACAGCTATTCGGGCTCCGGCGCGCATGTCATCCACGTCGCGCCTTGAAAGCGCGCCGTACGTTTCAAAGCTTCTCACGGCAAAATACACATCAGAATCCGCCTGGTAGGCATGTCCTTTTTCTATGAGCCGTTCAATAAGTTGTATTATGTCTTCAATGTGTCCCGTGGCGCGGGGTTCGGCAGTGGGCCTTGCCACGTGGAGCCGGTCCATGTCCTCATAGAAATTGCGGATCTGGTCCTCTGCAAGCGTACTCGTGGAAATTCCCAGCTCGTTTGCCCGGTTGATGATTTTATCGTCTATGTCAGTAAAATTTCGGATAAAAATTACGTCGTAACCCCGGTGCCTCAGGTGTCTTACAATAGTATCGAAGACAATGGCGGATCTCGCGTGACCAATATGGCAACGATCATAGGCGGTTATGCCGCACACGTACATTCTTACCCTGCCTGGCTCAACGGGCCGGAACTTTTCCCTGGTTCTCGTGAAGGTATTGTAGATTTGAATGGACATTGATATTTTAGATCTCCGTGTCATTAAAAATCAGGCGCCATTTAAATGAAGCACTTTCTGGAGTGGGATATTATCCCGGATTTCAGGCGCCGCAAGAAAAACAATGCTGATACTGGTAACAGGTTAATCTTACTTCTTCAACTCGCTTTTTGTCCATGTATGTGCGTGTGTATTTTGGGCTAATCAAAAAATACATTTTCGGATAAAAAACAGTTTTTTCTCATATCCGGTTACCAGTACTTGTCCGGCATTGCGTACCGTGTACCTTATATCTTGTACCGTTAATTTAAGGAGATATAGATGAAGGAATCTGAAAATCCGGCCATGAAAACCAGGCTCCCGCTGACTGAAAACGCCCTTGTGGTTCTGGCAAGAAGATATCTCAAAAAAGACGAGGAGGGCAGGGCGATAGAGACCCCGGAAGACATGTTCGCCCGTGTCGCCGGAGCCATAGCCGGCGCGGACATCAACTATGATGAAAGGGCCGATATCAGGGCTCTGAAGCAAAAATTCTATGACCTCATGACCTCCCTGAAGTTCATGCCCAATTCTCCCACCCTCATGAACGCAGGGAGGGAGCTTGGGCAGTTGTCCGCGTGTTTTGTTCTGCCCATAGAGGACTCCATAGAGAGCATATTCGAGACAGTTAAGCACACGGCAATGATACACAAAAGCGGCGGGGGCACGGGATTTTCCTTTTCAAGGATCCGCCCTGAGGGAGACAGGGTGAAAAGCACCCACGGTGTGGCGAGCGGCCCCATCTCGTTCATGACAATCTTTGACGTTGCCACCGAGACCATCAAGCAGGGAGGCACAAGGAGAGGGGCCAACATGGGCATTCTCCGTGTGGATCATCCTGATATAGAAAAGTTTATAACGGCAAAAACCCAGACCGACCGTCTCAACAATTTCAATATTTCCGTGGCGCTTACGGAAAAATTCATGGAGGCGGTGGAAAACGGACAGGAATACGACCTCATAAATCCGCGCACCGGCAAGGTGGTAAGAAGGATTCCGGCTTCTCCCATATTCGACATGATAGTTGAATCCGCCTGGGCAAGCGGGGAGCCCGGCATAGTATTTCTTGACAGGATTAACCGTTCCAATCCCACTCCGGAATTAGGGGAGATAGGGAGTACTAACCCCTGTGGGGAACAGCCCCTTCTTCCATACGAGTCCTGTAACCTTGGTTCCATAAACCTGGGCAGGTTTATTCGGGAGGGAGGAATAGATTTTGATGATCTGAAGGACACGGTGTGGCAGGCCGTCCATTTCCTGGATAACGTCATTGAGGTAAACAACTTCCCGTTGGATGAGATAAGGGAGATGACATTAAGGACCAGGAAGATCGGCCTGGGAGTTATGGGCTTTGCCGATATGCTGATAAAACTTGGTATACCCTATAACTCCGACAAGGCGGTTTCCACCGCCAGAGAGATAATGGCCTTTATCGAAAAGGAATCCAGGGCGGCATCCGCTGAACTTGCCAGGAAGAGGGGTAATTTCCCCGCGTATAAAGGCAGTATTTTTGACGCCCCTGAGACTCCCTACATGAGGAACGCGACCACTACGACCATAGCGCCTACCGGCACCATCAGTATTATCGCCGGGGCGTCCAGCGGAATAGAGCCCCTTTTCGCCGTAAGCTATATCAGGCGGGTGCTGGACGGGACCGAGCTGGTGGAGGCTCATCCACTGTTCGTCAAGGCCATGAAGGAAAGAAACGCGTATTCCCAGGAGCTTATGGAACAGATCGCCCACAGGGGTTCTGTGCGGGGCATGGATTCCGTTCCGGAGGACCTTCAGAAGATATTTGTCACCTCCATGGACGTGACCCCTGAGGAACATATCAATATCCAGGCCGCCTTTCAGGAATTTACCGATAATGCCGTATCTAAAACTATAAACTTCCCTGAAAATGCCACGAAGGAAGATGTGCGCCAGGCCTACCGCCTGGCATGGCAGAAGGGACTCAAGGGACTGACAATCTACAGGTATGGAAGCCGGCCCGTTCAGGTATTGAACCTGAAGAAGGAGAAGGACGGACCCGGGGAAGAATCTGTTGGATACGGAAAAATCGCCCCCAGGCCAAGACCTCCCAGGACAAGGGGAATCACGGAAAGGGTACGGACCGGGTGCGGCAATCTTTATGTTACCGTGAACTGGGATAACGAAGACATGTGCGAGGTATTCGCCCAGATGGGCAAGGCCGGCGGATGCGCCGCCTGCCAGATGGAGGCGGAAAGCCGCCTCATATCCCTTGCCCTTCGCTCGGGCGTCCAGGTGAAGGCCGTGGTCAGGCAGCTTGCCGGCATACGCTGTCCGTCTCCAAGCTGGCAGGACGGCAAACAGGTGCTTTCCTGCCCGGATGCCATGGCCAAGGTTCTGGCATCAATGGCAAAACTTGATATTAAGGACAATATGCCAAAGGTCATGACATGTCCTGAATGCGGGGCCGTGCTGGAGCCTGAGGGAGGATGCCTGCTGTGCAGATCGTGCGGTTTTTCAAGGTGTGATTAGGTGTCAGTTGAAGACGTAGTAGCACAGATACTGGAGACCTCCGAGGAAATTGAGCAGGATGGCCATACCTTAAGGGTGGTGATGGACCTGCCCCCATTAAGAGAGGTCCCGGCAGATATCCTGGCCGACGCCATTTCTGAGATAATGTCGGAAGAGTACCAGATAGAATTACCTGATGATATACGTAAATCAATTAAGCAGGGTAAGGTCCAGGAGTTCAGTTTCCTTGCCCCTGCCATCGAACAGGAACTTAGGCCCAGGAGTGTCCAGATTAACTGTGCCCCTGAGGTACGAACATTGGTTATACAGGGGGAACTGCCCCTTAACGGTCTGGATGGCTTTGTTGAGATTTTTTTTGAATACAAGACAAGATCCGGCAGGATCAAAGCGGATGGCAGTATTGATTTCAGGGACATAAACCGATTTCCCCAGGCGCAGGGAGGCCAGGTTCTTTTGAGGGAATACCTTCCCACAGAGGGGCTTCCCGGCACCAATGTCAAGGGGTTTCACATAAGGCCTGAACCAGGCAGAAAAATTCCCGTCAAATGCGGGGAAGGCGTAGAAATCGAGGAAAAATTCGATGATGAAAAGGAAAGACATTTTCTGGATTATCGCGCAAAAAAATCGGGCATAATCGTGCTCCAGTTTGAAGGCGACATAAAAGGCGCCGAAACGATCAGGGAAATATCCGTCCGGAATCAGCTTGAGGTGGGAGACGTGGATTTTACCACGGGAAACATCGGGGATGAAGGAGGGGAGATACGCTGTAAGGCCGATGTTGTTATAAATGGTGATATCAGGGGCAGGTTTGCCGTCGCGGTGGACGGACAGATGGAGGTCAAGGGCGCAGTAGAGGGGGAAAGGGTGGATGTGTCCGGATCTATTGTGGCCGCCTTTATAAGAAGCTCTGTCCGTGCGGGAAACGCCATCCAGGTTGGTTGTACCCGGGGCGCCAGGCTTTATGCAGGGGATACCGTGCAGATAAACAGGGAAATCATTGGAAGTGAGATCCAGGCCAAAAATTTTGAAGCGAGGCCCGAAGGTGTTCCCACTATAATGATAGGTAGCACCAGCATCAAGGCCCACAGGGTGGTGATGGATAAGGTTACTATTCGCAATTTCGTGGAAATTGACCTTGGCCGGGATCTTTTCAGGCGGCTTGGGAAACTTCAGAAGAAGGCGGAATTTGCGGAAAAGAGGCTTAACGCCCTGGGTGCTGATATAAGAGATCGTGTTGCCGTACTTGGGGGCCGGATAAGACGCGCTGTTAATATTCATAGCAAAAAGAACCGGGCAAATATTCAGGCCCTCAAGAAAATCATGAGTGGTATACTGAAAAACGAGTTTACAGGGGAAGAGGGAGAAAAAAGGCTTGCTGACTGGATTGACAGGGTAGATGCCAGTCTGAAGATGTTGGGGAAAAAGGCACTGACAATGCTTTCTCTCAAAAAAGCTGAGGCAGAACTGAACAGGGAACTTGAGGAAGTCAGGGGGCAGCTCAGCGCCATCGAAGAGGAACTTGTGCGGTTACAGGTTTCAATAAATGGTACACTGACAGGGGACGGCAGGCTGATAATCAAGTGCGATCAGAAAAGGTTCAGTTTTCTGTCCAACGCTGGTCCCGCGGATAAAAATATCAATGTCCGACTCATATATAACATGGAGCAGGGATTGATAGAATGCGATGAAGATTAATTTTTCTCTATGTTTGTCCGATGCTTGCGTCGCATTCGAAGCTGTATCACCTGGCGTCTGAAAATATGTTCAATCAGCCGGTCCTGATCGTCCTCGGTAATCCAGATAAACTTTACGCCGATCTTGTAACCTTTCTCCTTTAGGGGTTTACATCTCATAATTTTTCCATAACATTTGATAAAAACATGCTGAGGAAGCAGTCCAAGGTCGATTTCCAGTATCTGGTCGGGATCAAGCGGCTTGATGCTCGGGAAGGCCAGGCCTGCCGCGCTTAGGTCAACGACAGTGGGTTTTGCCGGGCATTCTTCATTGTCTCCCTGCAGGAGACCAAGAATAAGGGAGAGTTTCTGATCAATTATGTCAAGGCTTTTTGCCAGGGCCTCATCCCTGTCGTTGATTTTTTTTATATACGACTTTATGTCCTGTACGAAATATGGGTGGGAGCAGGCAGACCATGGGGTATCCGTACCTTCTTCATATGAGCGTATAATTTTTTCATATTCATCTTTTTGGAGAAATCGGCAATGCAGCAGCACCCTGTCTTTTATCCGAATATGGCTTCGCCTGTCCTTGCTGGAATCAATATCCATTTTTCCCTCTGGTCTACTTGTTAAAATGTTGGTGGGGGAAGAATTTCCTGGTCTCTCTGCCCCTTTGGGGTAATGGGAGTCACCTCTAAGCCGTCCTGATTTCGTGGCTGCATGAAAATCAGTTCTACCCTCCGGTTTTCCCTTCGGTGTTCCGGGGTGTCGTTTGGCACCCTGGGCCGGCTTGATCCATAGCCTACAGCAGCGATTCTGGAAGGCGCAATCGTCCCCTGCTTCAGAAGGAATTCCACTACCGCCGCCGCCCTTGCCGCTGAAAGGCTCCAGTTGGACGAATACAATCCGTTCTTGATGGGCGTATTATCCGTATGGCCCGCTACCAGTATCTCGCCAGGCACCTTTTCTATTACAGTCCTGAGTTTTGCCAGTAATGGCTTTGCTTCAGGTTTGAGCCTGGCGCTGCCCGGATCAAAGGTGAGCTCGTCGTTCATCCTGAGGATTATCCGATCGCTCAGGGCCTCAATTTCTATATCGCCTTTTATAAGTTCAAGTTTAATGGTGGATTTTATTTTTTCCAGTATCACATCGACATCAAAAATCGGGTTGAAATCCCTTGATACGATGTCCACGCCCATGGGCATGTCATAGACGATATCTTCCCTTTGGACGCCAAAGGCCTGTTTAAGTGATCCCGACACCTCCTTGAACATCGCAGGATCCATGCTGGAGAAGGAGAGGAGCAGCACGAAAAAACACAGAAGCAGTGACATGAGGTCCCCAAAGGTGACCATCCACTTCGGCGCGCCGGCAGGACATTCACACTTTTTGCCCATTACTTTTCCTCTTCCCCTTCTCCGCCACGTTTCTTTGGAGGCAGGAAGGTTTTTAAGAGTTCCTCAAGAATCCTTGGATTCAGGCCTTTCTGCAGGCCCAGCACACCCTCTACCACGAGTTTTTTGTTCAGCTCTTCCTCCTGGCTGCGGCGTTTCAGCTTATCTCCTATGGGAATAGCGATCAGGTTCGCAAGAACAGCGCCGTACAGGGTGGTCAGCAGGGCTACTGCCATTGACGGACCGATACTCGAAGGGTCTGACATATTACCAAGCATGTTGACCAGGCCGATCAGGGTCCCTATCATGCCAAAGGCAGGGGCGGAATCGCCAATGCCGGCAAAAATTCCCTGGCCTAAACCATGTCTTTCTATGGTAAGATCTATCTCCTTTGAAAGGACCTCTTGTATGAAGTCTGCTTCATGGCCGTCAACGCAATACATTATGGCCTTTTTCAGGAACGGATCATTTATGGGCTGTTTTTCCAGTTTGAGCAGCCCCTCTTTCCTGGCAATGTTGGACAGGGCCACCAGTTCCTGGATGATTTCCTCAGGAGGCTGGGTCTTCACCAGAAAGGCCTTTGTCGCAACCTTGAGGGTGTTGACAACATCCTGTACGGTAAAACGGACCATCGTGGCCGCAACAGTCCCACCTATTACAATAAAAACAGAGGGAATGTCTATAAAGGCCCCAAGGCTTCCCCCCATGAATATTGCGCTGATTATAAGAACCAGGCCAACGACCAGGCCGATTACAGTCCCTAAGTCCATATCTGTTCCTTTTCTGATCGGGCACAGAGGGATTAGCCCACTGCGGCAATCTTGACTTCTATGCCTTTATCGGCCGATTACCGCTTTTTTTTAAATGGGGAATATGTGGCGGATATTATCCCAGAGTTGCCTTAATCGTTTATCTGAAACGGGTATGGCCGTGCCAAGCTCAGGGGCAAAGACAGATACGCGGAATTCATCAAGAAGAAAAGACAATTTTTCAAGGGCCTGAGCCTGGGCACTGTCCGGGGATCCGTTAACGGATTCCCGTGCCCGCTCAAGTATTTTGATAAACCAGGCCAGGCGGCGGGCCTTTGTCGCATCCTTGCCCGGATCGGAATAGGCCCTTTGTGCCCTTATTGCCAGTGCCCTCAATCGCCTCGGTAGATGATTTAGGGTTTCAGCGTCCATGGAACAGGGAAAATCAGGAGGCAGTAGCCTATGGAGTTCGAGTTTCAGGTCCTTCAGAATCTGTGACCTTATCGCCGAGGATGCCTGATACGCAGAAAAGCGCTGTATCGCCTCTCTGGCCTCAAGGCCGCGGAGCAGGGTCTCGCCTGTTTTCGAGATAAGCGGCTGCGCCATAACGAATAATCTGCCCTTAACCCCATTTATCCTGGCAAGAAGCTCGGAACGGGGTGGAACATGCTCCCATGAGCCAAGAAGCTCACGGCGTAAAAAGAGGTAAATCCTGTTCCTCAGTGCCTTCTCCCCTCCAAAGGGCAACAATGCTCCGGAAGCAAAATCAGGTGGAAGGGAATTTTTCCTTAGGAAATCCAGTTCGCCCTCAAGGGATCTTGCCATGAGCGCCCTGAGTCCCTTTTCTGAATGTTTCATTGCGTCCTCAAAACTCAGAAACAGGCGTATGGCAATATTGTCCTGCTGTTCAAGAACGATTCCCGGATAGGCCTTTACATTTAACTCCTGAGATATTGTCTTGACAGGCAGGGAAATATATTCCGGAAGGTCCGGATATTCCGCTAAATCAATGGATTCCCTCTCCCACTGTTTTTTGGCCTCCAGCCAGGCCCGGTCTCGCAGGCTGATTTTCCCTGACGTCGAGGCGTAAAGCGCGGAGAGATTCCTGCCTGCCTTAATCTCCCTGCCCCGGTTATCCACCACGGAAAAACGCATGAGAAAATGGGGCGGCAGGCGGCTGGGTTCAGGCCACATACCGGCGGTTATCCGGACCCTGAATCTTTCCCACAGGACTTGCCTCAGCCATTCCAGAAGGCCCCTGTCCCGGGGATGCTTCATGGAACAGAGCAGCCTGGCGGTTTCAGGAATGGGAACAAGCTTTCTGCGGACCTGTTTTGGAAGCGCTTTCAAAAGGACGGATATCTTGTCTTCCAGAAGGCCGGGAACCAGCCATTCAAAGGGGTGTTCCGGCAGCTGCCTCAGGACAGACTGCGGAATGGTTACCGTTACCCCGTCAGCCTCATCCCCCGGGCTGAAGCGGTATGTCAGGGATAACGTGTATCCGGCCACCTCGATATGCCCTGGGTAAAGCGCAAGTTCCGATGCGTCAGGCCTGCGGCGCAAAAGGCTGTCTTCTGAAAGACGCAGGGGAGTGTCATCGGAAATCCTGATGGCACGGGCAAGATCCCTTTCATTAAGTATTAAACTTAACTTCCGGTGTTTATGTAGTTTTTTTGATGATTTCTTTGTTTCCGAAAGGTGCTTCTCTAATACCGACAGCCCTTTGTCATAAAAATGATAAAGCACGTCGGAATCCACAAGGAGATCCTTTCGCCTTGTCCTGTTTTCCAGGTTCCTTATCTGCTGTATCAGCCTGTTGTTATGGATCATAAAGCCATAGCGGCCCTTTAACTGACCCTCAGCGAGTCCTTTCCTGAGAAAGATTTCCCTTGCCTCTCCGGGGTTTATGCCGGAATAGGCCCTGCGGCGCTTCTCCACGACCGGAAGTCCCCACAGGGAAACCTTTTCAAAGGCCACCACCTCGCCCCGGTTCTTTTCCCAGTGAGGCTCGCTGTATGCGCGTGTCACGAGGTCTCCTGCCAGATCCTCTATCCATTCGGGCTTAATGGCTGCGACTGTCCTGGCATACAGCCTGGAGGTCCTGACCAGTTCAGCGGCAACGATCCAGGAAGGTTTCTTCCTGTAAGTCCCTGAGCCTGGAAACAGATAAAGTTCCTTTCCTCTGGTGCCAAGATACCTGGCCCCTTCCTGCTTTATTGCCACGTTCCCGAGAAAGCCGGACAAAACCGCCCGGTGTATGCGCTCATAATCCGCAGGCTGCCTGTTAAGCGGAAAGCCACCATTTTCCTTGAGAATAAGCAGGATCTGATCGTATATGTCCCTCCATTCCTGGACTCTGTTATAGGAGAGAAAATGCTTTTTGCAGAATTTTCTGAACGCGCTCCTGCTGGCACCCTGCCGCGTTACATCCTCAAGGGCGTTCCATATCTTCAGATACGTTATGAAGTCAGAGGCCGGGTCCAGGAAGATCCTGTGAGCCTGGTCGGCCTGGGTTTCTTTGTCCGCCGGACGTTCCCGCGGATCCTGTATGCTGAGAGCCGCGGCTATGACAATGATCTCTCTGAGGGCCTTTTCCCGCCTTGCCTGTATGACTATTCTGGAAATTCTCGGGTCCAGGGGAAGCCGCGCCATGAGCTTTCCCAGGCTGGTAAGCCTGCCCCGCGGGGTTAAGGCCCCCAGCTCTTTGAGAGTGGCGTAGCCTTCCTTTACTGCCTGTGGAGAAGGCGGGTCCACAAAGGGAAAATCCTGTATCGGGCCGAGCCCGATGGCCTCCAGGCGCAGGATGACCTCTGCCAGATTGGAACGCAAAATTTCAGGAGGGGTATATTGGGAACGGTTGAGATAATCCTCCTCACTGTATAACCGTATGCAGACACCAGGCTCAAGCCTGCCGGCCCTGCCGGCTCTCTGGTCAGCGCTCGCCCTGGATATGGTTGAGACGGGCAGGGCCTTTGTCCTGGAGCGGACGTTATACCGGGATATTCTGGCAAGGCCGGAATCCACCACGTAACAGATACCGGGAACGGTTATTGATGTCTCGGCCACATTGGTTGCGACCACGATCTTCTGCAGACGGCCGGGCCTGAAGATTCGCTGCTGATCCGCCCCGGCGAGCCTGCCGTACATGGGCAGAACAAGGGCCTCTTTCCCGAGAAGGCCGTCCAGCGCCTTTACCGCCTCGTGGATATCCCTTTCCGTGGGCAGGAAGACCAGTATGTCCCGTTTTGTATCCATTGTCCTGATATTTTTCACGGCGGATACAACCTGCTCAACTATGCTCTGTTCGTCAGGGGAATCTTCAGGCGGATTGTAGTAAATATCGACAGGGAAACTCCGGCCTGTCACCTCGATGTGCGGGGCCTCGGGAAAGGCCTGTTTGAACCGCTCAATATCCAGGGTGGCCGAGGTGACAATTATCTTGAGATCTTTTCTCTTTTTCAGGATCTTCCGCAGCGTGCCCAGCAGAATGTCGATATTCAGGCTTCTTTCATGGGCCTCATCCACGATTACAGTGTCATAACGCCTGAGGAGCCTGTCCCTGTGAAGCTCTGCCAGAAGAAGCCCATCCGTGACAAACTGAACCCTGGTAAACGGGCCGGTCCTGTCCCTGAACCTTATTTTATAACCGACCAGACTGGGGCCGGAACGGCCCAATTCCTCGGAAAGACGTGATGCCACGGTTACAGCCGCGACACGCCTGGGCTGGGTACATACTATCCTGCCCTTTGTTCCCCGGTTGGCAAGAAGGCATATCTTGGGCAGTTGGGTGGTCTTGCCTGACCCTGTTTCACCACTTACGATCAGGACCTGGTGTTCTCTGACCGACTGAACCAGTTCGTCCCAGAGCGCGCAGATGGGCAGCCCCGTGGCACAGGACAGATCGGCCTCGGAAATCAGCTCCCGGCCTTTTTCAAAGGCCGAGGCAGTATTCGACGATATATGGATTTTCTCTTTTTTCTCTGCCAATGGTTGAGGTGGCTGACGGGCCGTAATCGTGCCCCGGAAGTACGACTGTGGAGTCCGGAAGGGGAAGGATAAAGGTTTTAAGGGATTGGATCAGGGTTTCAAAGGAGCCTCCGGGAAGATCTGTGCGTCCCACGGCGCCCACAAAAAGGGTATCTCCGGTAATAACATGGCCATGGCCGTACAGGCACACGGAACCCGGAGAGTGGCCCGGGGTGTGAATAACACTGAAGGAAAGTTTTCCAACCCTGATGACGTCCCCATGGCCAATATGCCGGTCCGCTGGCGGCGCGGGTTCAAAACCCCATGACCTGAACATCTGGACCACTTCAGGATTCCTGTGCAGGGTATCGTCCGCCTGGTGCATGAGCACCGGGGCGCCTGTGAGTTCCTTCATCCGGGCGTTTCCACAGGTGTGATCCGGATGACCATGGGTGTTTACAATGAAGCGCAGATTCAGTTCTTCATCATGTATTACCCGGGCAAGCATTTCCTCGCTGCCAGCCGGATCAACAATAAATGCCTCTCTTGTGTCCGTGCAGGCTATTATATATGCGTTCACCTTCAGGGGGCCGACAGTATGGGTTTTGAGGATCATTTTTTTGGCTCCTGTGATTACTGGTTGCCTGCGTCCCGATCTACTGATTCCATGTCGGCCATATTCGTCGCAACCGGCGTCGAGATACGATAACGTTCTGAAAACCAGCCCTCAAGATCTGTCATCTTGCAGCGCTGGCTGCAGAATGGACGGTACGGATTGCCCTGATAAGGAACCACCTTGCCGCAGGCGGGACATTTAACCATGTTTTTTGGGGATTGCTTCATAATTTTTTAAAAGGTTTTGTCTCACGCTAAGGCGCAAAGCTCGCAAAGACAATCAATATTAACCGGTAAACAGGGACAAGTAAATGGTCGTTCCAGGGGCCTCATCGCGTATGGCGGATATCCATATGTATCATCCCGGATTATGCTAAATAATGCCGTGTAACCTGAGCAGGGGCCTCGGGTCCACGATATGATAATTAAACCAGTTGTTCCAATGTGTTGATCCCAGCATGAGCGCCAGGATTTCAGTGAAATGAAACGTTGGGATTTTCTGGCTCAAAGAACATCTTATCTCAAGGTTAAGCTGGCACATGGCGCATGCGGTTATCAGGCATTCCGCCCCTGCCTGTATTGCTGAACCCACTATCTGGTTAACTGATTCTGTTGTGGTCCTGGGTTTTGTGGCAGATAGAAAGGTACCGCAGCACCTTGTCATATGGGGCCATAAGACGGGATTCGCATTAAAGGCCCGGAGAATATCCTCCATTATACCAGCGTAATTCCGTTTATGGGTTACAGAAGGGGGATTTGCCAGCA
>JALVVK010000058.1 GCA_027023445.1 Deltaproteobacteria bacterium
ACGAGCAGGGTCAGGACGTGCTGTTCTTTATTGACAACATTTTCCGGTTTACCCAGGCTGGTTCCGAGGTTTCGGCGCTTCTGGGCCGCATCCCATCAGCCGTCGGTTATCAGCCTACCCTGGCCACAGACCTTGGTGCATTGCAGGAACGTATTACATCCACCACCAAGGGCTCCATTACAGCGGTCGAGTGTGTCTATGTCCCTGCTGACGACTTGACAGACCCTGCTCCCGCGACGACGTTCGCCCACCTGGACGGTACAGTCGTTCTTTCCAGGCAGATTGCAGAGCTTGGTATTTATCCTGCGGTGGATCCTCTTGATTCCACATCGCGTATTCTGGATCCCAATGTTTTGGGAGAGGAGCATTACCAGGTTGCGCGTCAGGTCCAGCAGACACTTCAGAAGTATAAGGATCTGCAGGATATTATTGCAATTCTTGGTATGGATGAGTTGTCTGACGAGGACAAGCTTACTGTCCAGAGGGCTCGTAAGTGCCAGAGATATCTGTCACAGCCCTTCCACGTAGCCGAGACCTTTACCGGAATACCAGGAAAGTACGTAAAGGTGGAGGATACCATCAGGGGCTTTAAGGAAATCCTTGAAGGAAAGCACGATGACCTGCCAGAGCAGGCCTTCTACATGGTTGGCGCCATTGAAGAGGCGGTGGAGAAGGCTTCCAAGGCCGGCTAACTGAAATAATCTTTAATAGCGATAGTGAGATAGAACATGGCTAATAAGATTCTGCTGGAAATTGTTACGCCGAGCAGGCTGGTTCTCAGTGAAGAGGTCGATCTGGCAACTGCTCCAGGGACGGAAGGCGTGTTTGGTGTCATGGCCAATCATGCCCCCTTGCTGTCCACTCTTCAGATCGGAGAGATGAACTATACCAAGGACGGAAATTCTGTCAGGATGGCAGTGAGCGGAGGCTTTGTCGAGGTGTCCAATAACCGCATGACAGTTATTGCCGAAGCTGCCGAAAAGTCAGACGAGATAGATGTTGACAGGGCATTGAAGGCCAAGGAACGCGCGGAAAGAAGGCTTCAGGAAGCCCGTACAGCGGCAGAAAAAATAGACGTGGCCAGGGCGCACGCCGCAATGTTGAGGGCACTGACAAGACTGCGCGTGGCGGGTAAGCAGACCTCATAGGCATTTCCCTTAATATTTATGTTAATTCAGGCGGCTAAATCACAGCCGCCTTTTTTATTAACCAATTCACCTTTATGCTTGGTGCGTGTCTACAGGGGGCAGTATGACGGATACAGGGGTTTCCGGTGTCCATAAATGGGCCGGGTTGGTGCTTGCGGCAGGTCAGGGCACCAGGATGAAATCCAGTTTTCCCAAGGTACTTCATCGGTTGCTCGGACGTCCACTGGTGGGTTATGTGCTTTCGCTCCTGGATGCCATTGGTCTCAGGCGGAGTGTGGTGGTTATTGGGCACAAGGCCGAAATGGTACGCTCATATCTGGATTCTATAGGGATGCGATGGGTTATCCAGGAGGAACAGTTAGGTACAGGGCACGCGGTTATGGCAACCAGGCAGGCAATGAGGGATTTCCACGGCAATGCGCTTATACTCTGTGGGGATACCCCGTTGCTCACAGTGGAAACCATCAGCAGGTTTATTAATGAACATGAAAAATCAGGGGCGGATCTGTCCATACTCTCTGCAAAAATGCCTGACCCCGCTGGATACGGCAGGATTGTCCGATTCAGTAAGGAGCCTGATCGGGTTGCTGCTATCATAGAAGAGAAGGATGCGTCAGATGAAGTCCGGGCAATAAGTGAGATAAACACTGGTATTTACGCCGTTAATATTGATCGGCTTTATGAATGGCTGGAGAAGGTCGGGTGCGATAACGCCCAGAGAGAATATTATCTCACGGATATTGCCGGTCTTGCGGTTTCAGGTGGTCATCCAGTAAGGGCCTTTCCCTTTGCCAGTGCTGAGGAGGCCCTGGGGGTGAATTCCAGGAAGGAGCTCGCTGAAGCCGAGGGCATTCTGCTTGAACGGATAAGGAGCCGATGGATGGGCGAAGGCGTAACATTCCGGATACCTTCCACGGTTTATATTGAGCCTGAGGTCCAGCTTTCATCTGATGTTACAATTGCGTCCCACGTAGTTCTTGAGGGGAAAACCACGGTGGGCAGAGGCGCTTTTGTGGGGCCTTTCTGCCATCTTAGGAATGCCTCGGTAGCTCCCGGAGAAATTGTGCCACCTTATTCCCGTTTATCAGGTTAGATCCAGGTCACACACTTTAAGTGTCTGAGAATAGGTCATGGCTCATAACATAGGTCAGGGTGGTAGGTGATAAGTTGTTCCTCTGTGGGCTTTGTGTCTTAAACGAAGCGGGTGTGAGGAAAAGCGTCTTGTAAAGTTGGATCAAAGATCCGAAGTGGGGCAGGCGGTAATCCGTATGAAAGGCTATTATCCCGGATTATACGGAGAATATTTGTGCAGGAGCTGCTTGACCAAGTTGAGCCTATGAGATTAAATGCGCATTGTAATAATAACATGAATTAATAATTGCCCGGAGGCATTAATGGAAGTAAAGGAACTCCATTTGCTTGAAGAAAAGGTGCAGGCCCTTTTGGATTACTGCCGTACCCTTGAAGATGAAAAGGCGAGGCTTGAAGACGGCCTGGCAGAAAAAAACAGCCGTATCGAGGAACTCAAGGCACAGGTCGATTCCCTGAGGCAGGAGCGTGAGGCCGTGAGGGGCAGGGTTTCAAGCCTGATATCCAAGATAGATCAGTTGGGAACATTGGTACAACCTGAGGAGCCGGTCGGTACTCCTTCCGGATATCAGGAGCCGTTTCAACAGTAGAGTGAGTTGGCGTTTAAGCGGAGGTCTGATGCCGTTTCTCCCTGCTGTGAGCCTTGCAGACGGCGCTTCAGGGCTTGTTTGCGGCTGACGGCATCTCATTCTAAGCAGTTTTTTCGTTTGGACGTAAATGGAAAGTGTAAAGCTTGAATTCCTGGGGCAGGTTTATCATCTGAAATCTGATGATCCAGAAGTGGACATCCAGGAGATAGCAAAATACGTGGAGGCTAAGGCCAGGGCGCAGGAAAAGATTTATGGCAGCCTGCCACCTCATAAACTTGTAGTGCTTACCGTGATGAATATCGGCAAGGATTATATCAAGGTGAGAGATCGGCTTCGAGCCCTGGAGTCTACCGTGTCCCATAAGACGAATGAACTTGTGGCGCGCATTGAATCTGCCATAGATTTTACGGATAGATAGTGTTATTATAAAATAAAATATAATTTCCCCTGCGGTGTTGGTGTTTCGGTCAGGTAGTTCGTTGAGCCAACAGCCTGTACTAGGGAGTCTCCTCTCTGCATATGGTGGAAGATGAGAACAGCATCATCCCGGATATGCGGATGAGACGCCCACCTGAGTTTCTCAGGTTCAACAAACCCTGCCGACACGGCACATGCGGGGGAATTTAAGGCTATAACCCCGTCTGGGTTGACATATACGAAGAGGTTGGTCGCATCCCGCCTGCGGGATGTATGGGACTTGATAAAGGTATTGTTTTAAGCAGCTATGATTTGCCGGGGCCGTAAGCAAAGACTTCAAGCCTGTACTGGCTGAGTCCCCGGGAGTCTCAGGCGAAATCTATATTAATAGATGTATAAAATGTCTGATTTTGTTGTCAGGTGCTTATTGACACCTGCTGATGTTACAGCTTGATGCAGATAAATTTTGTTCAGTGGCAGCGTTTTGTAATGGTCGGCAATACATAAATATGGGCTGAGGGCTGCCAGGCTGTTTCGTCCCGTCTTTTCCCAGCCTCCGTGAGGGCAGATCCGTCCTCTGTCATAAATCAGAATGGGGTTGGCAATCCTGAATAAAAGGAGGTGCCACCCGTCATGGATCCTATATATGTTATAATTCTTCTGATAGTCGTGGCGATTGTTGGCGTGTTTGTGGGCATGCGCCTCAAGCGCCATACCGGGACGGATATGGGCCCGGTGCAGGCGGAAATTGAAAGGCTCAAAACTGAAGCCGCCCTGGAGGCTGAAAGGCTTCGAAAAGACGCGGTCCTGAAGGCCCAGGACGAGGCATATCGCCTGAAAAGGGAAGCCGAAGTCGAGATCCGGGAGCAGAAAGTCGAGCTGCAGAATCTTGAGCGCAGGCTGCATAATAAAGAGGAACAGCTTGAACGGAAAAACCAGCTTTTGGACCAGAAAGAGCTGGAGGTTTTTGAGCGCGAAAAACAGTTTCAGAAAAGGGACCGTAAACTCAAGGACAGGGAACAACAGATAAACAGTCTTGTTGAGGAACAACAGGCCACCCTTGAAAAGATTTCCGGCATGTCCTCCAAGGAGGCCAGGGAATATCTGTTTAAGACAATCGAGGCCGATGTGCGTCAGGATGCAGCCCGCCTCCTGAAACGTGTTGAAACGGAGACCAGGGAGGCTGCGGATAAAAAGGCACGTGAGATTATTTCCCTTGCGATTTCAAGATATGCTGGTGATTATGTGGCAGAACGCACGGTATCAGTAGTGCCGTTGCCAAACGATGAAATGAAGGGCCGGATTATAGGCAGAGAGGGGCGTAACATCAGGGCCATAGAGGCCGCGACCGGAGTGGATCTCATTATAGATGACACCCCGGAGGCGGTTCTGCTTTCAGGTTTCAATCCGGTGCGTCGTGAAGTGGCCAGGATCGCCCTGGAGCGGTTGGTGGCCGACGGAAGAATACACCCTGCGCGCATTGAGGAGATGGTCAAAAAGGTGGAGCGTGAGATAGACAATGCCATCAAGGAGGCGGGGGAGCAGGCCACCTTTGATATAGGCGTTTTCGGTATTCATCCGGAGTTGATAAAACTTATAGGAAAACTCAAGTTCCGCACCAGTTTTGCCCAGAATGTCCTGCAACATTCTATAGAAGTGGCCTTTCTGTGTGGGATTATGGCGTCCGAGTTAGGCGTAAATGTCAAAAAGGCGAAGCGAGCCGGTATCCTTCACGATATTGGGAAGGCAGTGGACCATGAGGTTGAGGGGCCTCATGCCATAATAGGCGCTGATCTTGCCAAAAAATATGGAGAATCCAAGGATGTTATCCATGCCATAGCGGCCCATCACGAGGATGTAAAGCCGGAGACCGTGCTTGCCGTGCTGGTTCAGGCGGCGGACGCCCTTTCAGGCGCAAGGCCCGGGGCCAGGAGGGAGATGCTTGAAACCTATGTCAGGCGTCTTGAGGACCTTGAACGTATAGCGACCTCCTTCCAGGGGGTGCAGAAATCCTATGCCATTCAGGCAGGTCGCGAGATTCGTATCATGGTGGATGCCAACAGGATTTCCGATCCCAAGGCCGCGTTGTTGTCCAGGGATATTGCCAAGAAGATTGAAAGCGAGTTGAGTTATCCTGGCCAGATAAAGGTAACGGTGATTCGCGAGATGAGAGCGATTGAATACGCAAAATAAATCCTTTTACCGGGTATTGCCAGGCAGTTAGTTTTTTACTCTGAGCGGCGCCTTGCACCCCTGGGCGTGAAGGTTGGCTCTATGCTCAAAGTGGGAAGCTCAAAGGGATAGTGCAAAATTATATCTTTAACCTGTTACTTTGAGCCTTGAGCCTTCAGCTTTGAGCTATTTTTCGGATAAAATACATGTCGGACAGGTGTTAAGGGAATGGAACATAATACAGAAAAGGCTCTGGAGGCGATTCGCAGAGGGGCGGTAGAGATAATTGACGAAGAGGAGTTGATCAAGAAGCTGAGAAGGGCCATATCCACGGGAAAACCCTTGAGGGTCAAGGCGGGTTTTGATCCTACCGCTCCGGATCTGCATCTTGGGCATACGGTACTTATCCAGAAAATGAAACATCTCCAGGAGCTTGGCCATAAAGTGATCTTTTTGATAGGTGATTTCACCGGCCTCATAGGTGATCCCACGGGCAAATCCGAGACAAGACCGCACCTTACCCCTGAGGAGGTCCAGATCAATGCCAGGACCTACAAGGAGCAGATATTCAAGATACTGGATCCGGAGAAGACAGAGATCGCCTTTAACAGCCGTTGGATGAACGATCTTCGTTCCATCGATATGATCACTCTGTGCGCCAAGCATACTGTGGCGCGTATGCTGGAGCGGGATGATTTCAAAAAGCGTTTTCAGTCCAAAAGGCCAATTGGTATCCATGAGTTTATTTATCCCCTGATCCAGGGTTACGATTCCGTGGCCCTCAGGGCGGATATTGAGCTTGGGGGCACTGATCAGAAATTTAATCTTCTTGTGGGGCGGCATTTGCAGAGGGAATACGGGCAGGAGCCCCAGGTGGTGATAACCATGCCTCTGCTGGAAGGTCTTGACGGTGTTCATAAAATGAGCAAGTCCCTGGGGAATTACGTTGGGATAAGCGAGCCCCCGGGCGATATGTTCGGTAAGCTGATGTCCATTTCCGATGATCTGATGTTCAGGTATATGGAGCTTCTGAGCGACAGGGGGCTTGAGGAGATCAGGGAACTGAAACGGAGGCTGGAGGAAGGCGCCCTGCATCCAAAGAAGGTAAAGGCTGATTTTGCCTGGGAGATGGTTGCCCGTTTCCACGGTCCGGAGGCCGCGGATAAGGCCAGATCCGGTTTTGAGGCACAGTTTTCCAGGAAGGAAATCCCTGAAGACATACCAGTCTATGAAGTCGGGGCCGGGGAGAGACATATTTTCCTGCCAACGGTGTTAAGGGAGGCAGGGCTCTGCAAGAGCGCCTCCGAGGCCAGAAGGCTGATAAAACAGGGAGCTGTGAGCCTTGACGGCCGGAAGGTCGCGTCCGAGGAGCTGGATGTGACCGGGTCTGATATGGTGTTCAAGGTAGGAAAACGCCGTTATCTGCGCGTTATCTCCCGGTGATGGTCCGGATGCCGGGATTTGTTTTCGCTACAGCCTGATTGTTTCTCCTCTGCGGGCCACATGTATCCGGGTGGAAGTAAGTTCTGTTTCCAGGGCCTTTTTCAGGGAATTTGCCGCTCCAGGCTCCCCGTGTACCAATAAGATTTTTTGTGGCCTGGCCTTACGGGCAAACCGGATCAGGTTTTTCCTGCCGGCATGGGCGGAAAAACCATTGATCGTATAGACCCTGGCTTTTACGGAAACCGTTTCTCCGAAGATTCTTACCGTGTCCGCTCCTTCCACTAAGCGTCGTCCCAGGGTTCCCTGGGCCTGAAATCCGACTATGATAAGCGTTGTGTTTTCTTTCCAGAGCATATGCTTTAAATGGTGTTTTATCCTGCCTCCAGTCATCATTCCGCTTCCGGCCAGTATGATCTTGGGGCCGGGGATAGAATGAATGGCCTTGGATTCTTCCGCGGTTTCTGTGAAATGCAGGCCAGGAAAGGTAAAGGGCGAGAGACGCCCGCGGGAGGAATCAGATATTTCTTTTCTGCAGAATTGGCGGTGGCCGTTGTAGAGCCTTGTAAGATCTATTGCCAGAGGACTGTTCAGAAAGACAGGGACCCTTCGTGGCAGTTTTCCCGACCTTCTCATTGTGCCAAGGTGAAAGAGTATTTCCTGCGCCCTTTCCAGCGCGAACGTGGGTATAAGAACCGTGCCCTTTTTTTTGATGGTTTCCGTGACAGCCTCTTCCAGTTCTTCCACCGAGGCTTCGTATGAGCGGTGATCCCTGTCGCCGTAAGTGGATTCAAGGATCAGCGTGTCCACGGGATTCATGGGGTCCGCCGGATCTCCTTCAAGTGGTCTGCCACCGTCACCCAGGTCCCCTGTAAACAGCAGGCGTTTTTTCGTTTTTCCTGGCCCAGGATATTCCAGGTAGATCTGGGATGATCCAAGTATGTGGCCCGCGTTGGCGGCGCAGAATTTCAGCCTCATGTCCCGGTCAAGATCTATCCATTTGTTGTATTTTACCGGCCGGTCGAATCTGTCGAGGCAGTAATAGACATCTTCCAGGGAGTAAAGCGGCTGTTTTACCTTGATCCCGGCCCGTGTGAGCCTGCGTTGTTTCCAGAGAAATTCTTCTTTAAGGACGTGGGCCGAATCCATAAGAATCAATCGGGCTATATCCCTTGTGGGGGGAGTGCAATGGATATGCCCTGTGAATCCCTGACGGGTGAGAAGAGGTATCCTGCCGCAGTGGTCCAGGTGGCCATGGCTGAGTATCAGGCCATCCAGCCTGGATGGGGCGAAACCAAAGGGTTCATAGTTAAGTCCCTCAACCGTCCAGTGTCCTTGATACTGGCCGCAGTCCAGGAGGTAACGTCTTTTGCCCGCGGTAATAAGATGACATGATCCGGTGACCGTCCCCGCTGCTCCGTGAAAACTTATGGTTGCCATTTAATTCTGCCCTCCCTTTACCCTGAAGACCAATGCCAGACAGGGGACAACTGTTACGATAATGTTCAGGGTATATGAGGAGATAAAATCTGTCGAGAGCCGATTCTGGCCGCCGGTTTATGAACATTGCCTTTTCGACTCGGCGGGATGAGGGACAGGTGGTGGTTCTGTTTGAGTAACCTGGCCGGACCCAGATCGGACAAGGCATTACAGTACCTGACGAAGCGAAGCGGAGTAGTAATCCTGTTGATCTCCTCTGCCCCGGCGGGACGAGAGGTAATCCTTTAAAACAGCGTAATCCTGGATCAGGTATAACAGGTTGGTGGTATGTTTTATGATAATGTTGTATACTCGGCTGCACATTATGTTTACAGCCTGTCTGGAAGTAAGGAGGGTCCATGCATCATCATATCCTTTCAAAGGCCTATTTCCGTCGCTCGCAGGGGGTAATCCCGGGTGGGGTCAACAGCCCCGTCAGGGCGTGTAAGTCCGTGGGGTGCGATCCCGTGTTTATAGACAGGGCGCTTGGCCCTTATATCTTTGACGTAGATGGAAACAGCTACGTGGACTATGTATGCTCATGGGGCCCCATGATCCTTGGTCATGCCCATTCAGAGGTTTCCGCTGCCGTGGCAGAGGCCCTGGAGGGCGGTACCAGCTTTGGCGCCCCGACCTGGAGAGAGGTGGCCCTTGCGGAAAAAATCGTTAACCTCGTGCCTTCCATAGAGCAGGTCAGGCTGGTCAGCTCCGGGACAGAGGCCACAATGAGCGCCATCAGGCTCGCGCGTGGATATACAGGCCGCAAAAAAATACTCAAGTTTGACGGCTGTTACCACGGCCATGCCGATTCCTTCCTGGTAAAGGCGGGCTCCGGGGTTGCAACTCTGGGTATTCCCGGCAGCCCCGGTGTGCCGGAGGATATTGTGGCCAACACCCTGGCCGTGCCATACAATGACCTGGAGGCGGTTAGGCAGGTGTTTGAACGCGAGGGCGCGGATATTGCCGCTGTTATCCTTGAACCCGTGGCGGCTAATATGGGAGTTGTGCCACCGGGGGAGGGCTTTCTCCAGGGCCTCAGGCAGTTGACCTCGGACAATGGCGCCCTTCTTATATTTGACGAGGTGATTACCGGGTTCAGGCTTGCCCTGGGCGGCGCGCAGGAATATTTCGGTATCACTCCTGATCTTACCTGTCTGGGCAAGATTATAGGAGGGGGGCTGCCGGTTGGAGCCTATGGGGGAAGAAGGGATATAATGGAACATATCGCCCCTGTTGGTCCGGTTTATCAGGCCGGCACCCTCTCCGGCAATCCCCTTGCAACCGCGGCCGGGCTGGCTACCCTGGAGGCGTTGGACCGTCCGGGAATTTATGAAGCTCTTGAACAACGGGCGCAGGTTCTTGTGGCCGGACTAAATGATATTGCTTCAAGATACGGGATTCGGTGCATAATTCAGAGAATGGGTTCCATGTTTACCTGCTTTTTCGGCCTGGATAATCCTGTAAAGGATTTTAAGGGGGCTTCATCTGCGGATACGGATGCCTACGGCCGGTATTTCAGGGCCATGCTGGATGAGGGTATTTATATTGCCCCGTCCCAGTTTGAGGCGGCCTTCGTGTCCCTGGCTCATACATGGGACGTTATAGATGAAACTCTGGCTGCCGCTGAATCGGCATTCAAGACTCTGGCAGGTTGATGGCCCTTGTCCGGGTTAATGCATGTGCATGTGATATCTGTTACATAAATCCATTGACAGTCAGGGCGCACTATGCTATTTGATATTTCAATTATTAAGAAACTCTCAGGGGGAGAGGAATATTTCCTTGTCACGGAAATGAAGCGCTGTTCAGTTTTAAGGCGCTCAGAAGGCGGGCAATCTATAAAAGACCCATTAGAATTGTCGGAAGATATCTGAATGGGCGGAATAAAAGAAGAACTTTCATCTCTCTTCCAGAGTTTCAGTACAGCCACTACGATAGCCCTTTCGGTGGTTTTTTCCACCTTTGCCGGGGTGTTGACGGGCTATTATCTTGATAATCATGTTTTTAAGGGGCGCACGACCCCATGGCTGACCTTGATTGGTCTGCTGTTCGGCCTTGCGGGAGGAGTTAATAACTTTTTTCTTCTGACCAAGAGGTTCAACCAGGAGAAAGAGAAGCAAGACAAGAAAAAGGGTGAAACAGATAAGGGAAAATAAAGGCATTATCAACTCGATTCTTCGAGGTGAGCTGGATCGCCGGTTTGTAAGACTATATCTTACGGCAAACTGGCTGATGATGTTTTTTATCGTTTCGGTGTCGGCCTTTCTCATGTCTTCCAGGTTTGCCATAGGGGTTATGGTTGGTGGAGTAATAGCCAGTCTGAACTGTATAGGTCTGGATAGGGATTGTCAGCGAGTGGCTCGCTGGCGTTCAATGGCCGCTTACTACGGGGGGCTGGCAGTACGCATGGGGCTTATAACACTTGCGGTGACTTTTTTCCTGCTGGTGTTCCCAAAGGTTTTATCCCCGGTTGGTCTGTTTGTCGGTTTGTCAGTGGGGATAATCAATTTTTATCTTTTGGTATTGGCTATGGTTATTCATAGAGTTCGCTTCAAGGAGGCTGTTTAGCCATGGAACATCCGTTGTTGTTTTTGAGTCTGTTGTTAGAAGCTCTCGGTCTGCCTGCCCACGGGGGGCACAGCGCGTTGGCCCAGGCCCTGGCTCCGCATATGCAGTACAGCTATCTGGCCATGATTATATGCCTGGTCCTGGCGAAACTTGGAACCAGCCGCAAGGACATGGTTCCAAGGGGTATGCAGAACGTGATGGAGATGTTTGTCGGAAGTCTTGAGGAGTTTATCGACGAGCAGACCCATGATAATAAAAAGACCATGATCATCTTCCCCATGATTGCCACGTTTGCCATTTATATCCTTGTGGGTAATTATCTGGGGCTGATACCAGGTTTCATGTCTCCAACGGCTAACCTCAATGTAACCCTTGGATGCACCATCATCTCCATTGCGGCTTATCATCTTCTTGGGATCAGATTCCACGGTATCAAGTACATCAAGCATTTCATGGGGCCAATCCCCGCGATGGCTCCCATGATGTTCCCCATTGAAATTTTCAGCCATATCGGAAGGATTCTTTCTCTCTCCATTCGACTTTTTGGAAACATGGTTTCCAAGGAGATCCTGCTCGGTCTGCTCTTTATGCTTGCAGGTCCATATCTGGCTCCGTTGCCAATTATGATTCTTGGTGTTCTGGTCTGCCTGCTTCAGGCCTTCATATTCATGGTGCTTTCAATAGTATATTCTGTTGAGGCAATGGCTGAATCGCATTAATAATGGTTTTTTAAAAATTAGGGAAGAAGGTCAAAAACATATATTTTATTTCTCTAAGGAGGGAACGCACGTGAAAAAGGTTTCTTTGGTTTCAGTCTTGTCTGTTCTTATGGTTCTCGGTTGTGCCGCACTTGCCTTCGCGGCAGATGGAAACATTCAGAAGGGTGGCCATGTAGGGTTTGTTATGGCTGCTTCTCTGCTGGCAGCAGGTCTTGGTGTCGGTATTGCCGCGTCTGGTTGTGGTGTGGGCATGGGGCACTGTTCAAGGGGCTGCCTTGAGGGTACGGCTCGCAATCCCGAACTCGCCGGTAAACTCACCGTTACAATGTTTATCGGTCTGGCCCTGATTGAGTCCCTGACCATTTACGCCCTGGTCGTGGCCCTGATCGCCCTGTACGCCAATCCCATGCTGCCCAAGCTGCTCAGCATCTTTGGCCTTTCCTAAGCCAGGAGAGCAAAAGGGATTCTAAGCCAAGCAGAAAGCTAAAAGCTAATAGAAAGGCCTGCCCGTTGTCGGCAGGCCTTTTTTATCTCAGGCATATTCCCTACTTCAGATACTGTGGGGAGGGCCTTCAAAGACTATCCTGCCGCCTTTAGGGCCGCCTCCAGGGCCCAATTCAATAATCCAGTCAACGATCCCGGAAAGTTCCTTGAGGTTGCTTGCCATTATCACGCCGTGCCCCTTCTCAAGAAGCCCGGTCATTATTACCAGTAATCGTTGAATGTCACACAGGTGGAGGCCCTTTGTGGGTTCATCCAGTAGGTAAAGGCAATGCCTGTCTTGGGGGGCGGCCAGCTCTTTTGCAAGTTTCAGCCTTTGGTTTTCTCCGCCGGACAGGGTGCCCGTGGGCTGTCCAAGCCTGAGGTATCCAAGGCCTGTGGAGATCAATGCTTCAAGGGGCCGCCTTATGGACGGGATTCTTGAAAAAAATCTGGCCGCTTCCTGCACGGTTAACTGTAGGACCTCATGAATGTTGAGCCCCCTGTAACGGATGGCCAGCGCCTCCCTGTGGTATCTGCGGCCGCCGCAGATGTCGCAGGTTATCTTTACGGGAGGGAGGTATTTGAGGTCCATGAAATAGAACCCGCGTCCCCTGCAGGCCTCACAGCGTCCACCTTTTTTTGCCAGGCTGAAATATCCTGGCCTGTATCCCCTGGATCTTGCGTCAGGAACGCTGGAAAAAAGCTCTCTGATCCTGGGGAATATACCTGTGTAGGTGACTGGAAGGGATACTGCCATTCCTGTTATGGGTGACTGTTCCATCATGTGCGCGGTGGGATTTTCAGGAGTGTTCAGGGCGGCGGATTTTATCGCTCTTAGAAGCGTGCTCTTGCCGCTGCCCGACGGGCCAGTAAGCAATATCATGGCGTTTTGAGGGATGTTAATTGATTTTGTCCGCAGATTGCGGGCAGGCTCAAGTTTCATGTGAAGAAAGTCCATCCTGGATTTGGAGGTCTTTCGTTGCGGCATGTTCAGCCTTTTTTTACCGGACAGATAGGGGCCCGTTATGGTTGATTCCGCCCTGAGAAGTCCTTCGGGAGCGCCTGTATACAGCACTTCGCCGCCCTTGTCTCCGCTTCCCGGGCCAAGCTCAATGACATGGTCAGCCCGGTTCAGCCAGGACAGCGTATGTTCGACGATTACCAGGGTGTTTCCCCTTGCCTTCAGTTGATTCAGTGCCTTTATAAGTTGTTCCTGTTCAGAGGGATGAAGGCCGATTGAGGGCTCATCCAGTATGTAAAGAACACCCGTGAGGTCTTTTCCCAGTTGCGCGGCCAGCCTGAGCCGCTGAAGTTCTCCTGTGGATACGTCTGAAGTTGCCCGGTCCAGAGGCAGATGGCCAAGCCCCATGTTCATCAATGGTGTAAGACGGTATAACAGGGCATTGGTAATTTTTTCAGCGGCCCTGGGGTTTCTCAGTTTTTTGTTGTCCGGTACAGAGGCCTTTTCGCGGATTTCAGTGATGATGTCCTTTGCCCCGGCAATGGTGGATGAGATGGCGGACTGGTAATTCAGGTTAAGGATTGTGATGGAATCCAGAAATTTCAGCTCTGTCCCGCCACGTTTCCTGATCCGTCCCGCAAACATTCCGGGAGTTGGCTCGGGCAGGGTGATCCCGCATCGCTGGCAGGCCAGTCTGTCTGAAAAATAAAGCAAACCCCCTGTGTCCGGAGCTGGATCAAGGATTTCCACCATTACGTGCCCGTTTCCGATCCGCAGGGCAAGTGATACAGACTCCGCAATCCTTGACATCATGCCTTTCTTAAGCACGATCCGGTCCACCACAACCTCAAGGGAGGATGGTTTTTCGTCCTGTCCCGGGCTGGACAGGGATTCTATGAGCGTCACATTGCCATCTATGCGAACCCTGAGGAAACCACTGGATTGGAGTGAGGATAATGTCTGCCCCAGATTTCCAGATCGTTTTACAGGTGCCAGGATATGCAGCTTTGATCCCTGCGGAAGACTCAGTATGCGGTTGACTATCTGGTCGATGGTGAGGGCGTCGAGCCTTTTGCCGCATTTTGGACAGTGAATAATTCCACAGGCGGCATAGAGCATGCGGATCAGGTTTGAAAGATCGGTCAGGGTAGCGACCGTGGACGCGGAGCCGGTACGGGGTGCCGCCTGACTGAGAGCGAGGGGTGGCGGCAGGTTCCTGATCCGGGCCGCATCCGGTCTTTTCCTGAGGCCAATGAGGGATTTCGCCTCCTGGCTCAGTGATTCAAGATAACGGTAATGTCCCTCGGCAAAAAGAACATCCATTGCCAGGCTGGATTTGCCTGCTCCTGAAGGCCCGGTGATGATGGTCATTTTACCTATGGGAATTTTTACGTCGATCCCCTTGAGGTTGTTTTCCCTGATTTTTTTCAGGATAATGTATAAATTGTCCATGGATCTGCCTGTGTATTGGTATCCTTTACCCCAGATTATGCACTTCAAATGCCGAACAAAATAATTTTTTTTATAATTTCAGTAGATTATCGTTAATGTAATGCCAAAAAATATTCACCTGAATGGTGACAGGTTCCAATAGCAAGCAAAAACATTCGGCATTTGAAGCCACAAGGGGCTCACAATTTCACCGAATTTGCTGCGTTGTCGGACATTTGAAGTCATAGTACGTCTGTATGCCCTCCGCCTTGCACCTTCGGCAAACTTGCGAGCTGCATAATCCGGGTTTACCGTTAATGATGGTCTGGAATTGCCGGTCTTGCTCTGCATGACGTGCCGAGAATGCCCCTTGGTATTTCCATTGCCTTGACAATTTATTATAAAGCACTTACACATACCTGCGGAAGCGGAAAGGGCACTGGTGGCCCTCCCGGACTTCAAATCCGGTGCACGGGGTGAGGAGCCTCGTGGGTGGGTTCGATTCCCATGCGCTTCCGCCATTTCGCTATGATTAGCGCTGCGCTTGGATTACCGCTCGTCCCGCCGAGACGGGACATCGCTCTGATTACTATACCCTGTCCGGGGCTCGCCTGGTTTGTATCACACAGGGCCGGGAGGGGCAGGAGGCTCTATTTTCGGACCTGGCTCAAGGCTATTCCCTTTTTTCTCTCCGCAGGCATTCTTCCCGCAATTTTTCTGCGGGCGACGCCTCATTTGTTGCCCCGGGGGCTAAGAGCCAGGCTCCTCAAACAGAACCCCCTGTCCCTTCCTCACAATCCCCCAGGCTGAATTTATGGAAATGTTGAATGGCGAATTGTGAATGTTGAATGAAAGAAAGGCATTTCGTTCCTTGTTTCCTGTCGACAGGCAGGTTCTTTGCAGGGTACAAATCGCCTGCAGCATTTGAGAGGTTTGGCGCGCCGGGTGGCCCGGGAGGGCGGCGGAAGCGGAAAAGGCTCGACTGACGTAGCTGAACAGCCCCGTAAGGGTTCGGGGCATGACGCCCCGAACCGGCAATCAGGCCATGGACGGCCTGTTTGCCGGGCCAGCGGAGTCTGTCGAAAGCCTGAGCGTGCAGCCCTCCCGGGCCACCCGGCGCGCCAAGCCAACCGCGCCCGTGAGTATGAACCATGAGCTATTTCAAAGGGGTGGTTCCGTGTTAGTGCCCCTGAAGAGCATGTGTGGCCCCTGCCTTTTGCAATTCACCATTTATCATTCAATATTTTCATGCTCAGGGATGCGGAGCACCATTTAGCATGTGAAAGTTTGAGCAAGGGCGACGGAATAGATTGTGGCTTGATATAGGTTTATTGCATGGGTGGTGTTCAGGGCCTGAAATGAAATGCCGGGGGTAATATCCCCCCGGCATTTGAGCCCTAACCGCGTTTGTTCTTATGACTGGCGGCGTCTTTTGCCCCAGCCCGCAAGGCCGACAAGTCCCACTCCCATGAGCATTATGCTGGCAGGTTCCGGAACAGGCTGCATGGATTCTGTACGTACAACGATTTCGTCAAAGTCAAAGGGGGTTGTGTCGTTCGCCTCCGCGGCGATGTACCAGTGCTGAGGGGTATCCTGGTAGGAGGAGGTTCCAAGGGAAACCGTGTCCCCCAAGATGCCCTGGTAAGTCAGGAAATAGTCCAGGCCGTTGGGGTTTTTGTCGCTCTGGCTGAAGTAATACGTGCCGCCCACGTTGAGGTAAAAGCCAAAGGCAGGCATGTAATCAGCGGTGTCGATCTCTGTGTTGTAGGGAATGCCCAGTTTGAATGATATAAAGGTACCATTCCCATCATCATAAACGAATTTCAGGTCCCCCGTTACTGAGTAAGCGCTGTTGAAAAGCGTCAGCAGGTCGTTATCTCCAAGACTGTTGAGATCTGCATTGATGTTATACAGCCCGAATTCAACTGCGGATGTGCCTGAATAGTCGTAATGCATGAGCCATGCGCTGCTTCCCGGCCCTGTAACCTGAAATATTTCTGCTCCCCGTTCATCCGTATAGGGATTGATACTTGATCCTATAGAGGAAAATACTGTCGCAAGACTGTCCAGTTGGCCTGGGGCCGCATCTGTCACAGGATTAAACGGGGTCGCGTTGCCAGGGGAGTACCAGGCGAATAACGCCAGGAGCAGGTTTGCCACAATTACCACAATCAGTTTTCTTTTCTCCATCTGTTTCTGCATCGTCCCTCCTAAAAAAATATTTATAATTTTTCTTATAGCAATTGCAATGCCATTAAAAAAATATTTTTTTTGTGTTTTTTTAGCGAAAAATCCTGTTTTATGTGCGTTAACTTCCGGTTAATGGAATCTTTCTTCTTATCAGGGAAATAATTTTCCATCAAATTTATGAAAAAAAGTCATTAGGTTTTTGGCTTTTTCAGCCTGGTTTACATATCTTTTGACATGGGTGTTGGATATATGGCAGACCTGTATGTGAATTCTTCCGGTTCATGATTTTGCAATGGCAGGGAATAGTTGTATACTCAGGACCGCGATAAATTTCAGGGGATTAAACATTTTTTAAAGGGGTTCAGGGTTTATGTTTACCGGGATTGTTCAGGGGCTTGGCACCATAACCGGCATAAGGCGATCGGGCACCGGGGCGCTGCTTGATATCAAGGCCGGATTCGTCCTTGAGGAGCCTCAGGTCGGGGAAAGCATAGCTGTTAACGGAGTATGTCTTACGGCAGTTTCCATATCTGCGGATGCCTTTACCGCGGATGTGTCTCCGGAAACCCTGTCCCGTTCTACTCTCGGACGGCTGAGGCCCGGGTACCGGGTCAACCTGGAACGCGCACTGAGGCTGTCTGACAGGCTGGGCGGTCATCTTGTGAGTGGCCATGTGGACGGTGTGGGTAGGATCATGGGAAAGCGTGTCCTGAGCCAGTTTAACCTTTATACTATATCTGTGCCTGACGGCCTTGACAGGTACATAATCGAAAAAGGCTCCGTGGCGGTGGATGGTATAAGCCTTACGGTGAATTCATGCTCCAGGGGCCGGTTTCAGGTGGCGGTGATACCGCATACGGCGGATATTACCACCATGGGGTTGAGAGATGTCGGGCACGAAGTCAACATTGAGGTTGACATCATTGGGAAGTATATTGAAAAGTTACTTGCCTCAGGCAAGAGTGAAGAGATGCCCCGGGGCGGGATAAGCCTGGACCTTCTGGCCAGAAATGGTTTTATCTGACAGGCAGTCATGTTTTTGTCTGTTAGCCCCTGGTGTTTACAGTGGAAATAATATTGAAGGTCGATATTTGGTGGCAGGTGCTGCATGTTAAATTAAGGCGATCGCGCAGTTATGACGTCTTGAATTTAATAGTAAATCCGTTTGCCGCAATTTAACATTTAGTTAATATTTCAGCATTTAACATTATTCATGTCCAGGCGCCGCCCGGCATGAATGTTTGAGAGGTGAAAAACCATGCCAGTAGCCAAGATTGAAGATGCCATTGAGGATATCCGGGCCGGCAAAATGGTCATTTTAGTGGATGACGAAGACCGGGAGAACGAGGGTGACCTCACAATGGCCGCGGAAAAGGTCACGCCAGATGCCATAAATTTCATGGCCAAATATGGCAGGGGCCTTATCTGCCTTACCCTCACGGGTGAGCAGGTTGATAAACTGCGTCTGCCCATGATGTCCGAGAGAAACACCTCCAGGTTCGGAACGGCCTTTACCGTTTCTATTGAGGCCAAGCATGGTGTCACCACGGGTATTTCCGCGCATGACAGGGCCAGGACCATACAGGTTGCCATTGCGGATGGCGCAGGTCCGGAAGACATTGCAACACCAGGTCATGTATTTCCTTTAAGGGCAAGGGATGGCGGGGTGCTGGTCAGGGCCGGCCAGACCGAGGGGTCTGTGGATCTGGCAAGATTGGCCGGGTTAAAGCCCTTTGGCGTAATCTGTGAGATCATGAAGGATGACGGTACAATGGCCAGGATGCCCGATCTGCGTGTGTTTGCCAGAGAGCACGGTCTTAAAATTATATCTATTGCCGACCTGATTGCCTATCGGCTTCGCACAGAAAATTTTGTTAAGAGAGAGGTCGAAACCAGGTTGCCTTCGCGTTTTGGCGGAGAGTGGAAACTTATTGCCTACAGCAGCGTTCTGGATTCCCATGAGCACCTTGCTCTGGTCCTGGGAGACCCGGAAATAGGGCCGGAAGAGGAGGTGCTTGTGCGTGTGCATTCCGAATGCCTTACCGGGGATGTTTTTGGTTCCCTGAGGTGTGATTGCGGCCCGCAGCTTCAGCAGGCAATGAGTCAGATCGCGCGTGAGGGGAGGGGGGTTTTTCTCTATATGAGGCAGGAGGGCCGGGGGATAGGCCTGCTTAACAAGTTGCGTGCTTACTGTCTCCAGGATAAGGGACGGGATACAGTGGAGGCCAACAGAGAGCTTGGTTTCAAGCCTGATCTGCGGGATTATGGAATAGGGGCGCAGATTCTTCGGGATCTCGGGATAAGAAAAATGCGTCTTATGACCAATAATCCAAAGAAAATCGTTGGGTTGGAGGGATATGGGCTGGAAGTCGTAGAGAGAGTGCCCATAGAGATTCCACCTCACCAGGAGAATCTTAAATACCTCAGGTGTAAAAGGGAAAAAATGGGTCACCTGCTTCATCTGGATGACGCGTTGAACAGTTAATTTCAGATCCAAGGGAGAGGAAGATATGCCGCGACAGTTTGAAGGCCATCTGAAGGCCGATGGCCTTAAGATTGGAATGGTAGTGGGGCGTTTTAACGAATTTATTTCCAGCAAGCTTGTGGGCGGGGCCATGGATGCCCTTATCAGGCACGGGGCATCTGAGAACGATATTGACATCGCCTGGGTTCCCGGCGCCTTTGAGATTCCTCTGACCGCCAAGCTCATGGCCGAATCCGGCCGGTACGACGCTATTGTATGTCTTGGATGTATAATCAGGGGAGCTACTTCCCATTTTGAATACGTGGCGGCCGAAGCGGCCAAGGGAATTGCCCATGTCGCCCTTGAGGCCAGTTTGCCTGTAGCCTTTGGTGTGCTTACCACGGAAAATATAGAGCAGTCCATAGAACGGGCTGGCTCCAAGGCTGGGAACAAAGGCTGGGATGCGGCTCTGGCAGCAGTGGAGATGGCCAACCTTTTCAGACAGTTCAAGGACTGAAAAATCCTTTTTTATGACCATACGCCGAAAGGGACGTGAAATAGCCCTCCAGATCCTGTACCAGTCAGAATGGGGGACCATGGATAATGTGGAATCCGCGATCCGGGAATATGCCCGGGGGCTGTCCGCAGGAGGCGCCAAGGTAAAGAAGGACACCTTGGCCTTTGCAAAGAGCCTGCTTGAGGGGGTTCTCAGGCGCAAGGAGGATCTGGATCTTGTGATTGCCCGCAATGTCCACGGGTGGCGTCTTGACAGGATGGCCAGAGTGGACCGGAATATTCTGCGTATGGGTGCGTATGAGCTTTTGTACTGCTCGGATATTCCTCCAAGGGTGGCCATAAACGAGGCGGTGGAGCTTGCGAAGATGTTTGGCAGTGAGGAGTCCAGGGCCTTTATAAACGGGGTTTTGGATGGCGTCCTCAGGGAATCAGTCAGACGAAAGGAAAATTGAGCATTAACATGGCATCACGGTATAATTTTGCTGCTATAGAGGAAAAGTGCCAGAAGACCTGGGAAGAACTGGGGGTTTTCAGGGCAGGAAAAGGCGATGCCCGGCCCCGCTACTATGTGCTGGAGATGTTCCCGTATCCTTCCGGCCGGATTCATATGGGGCATGTGCGCAATTACACCATAGGGGATGTTGTCGCCAGATATAAACGCATGAACGGTTTTAACGTGCTTCATCCCATGGGTTGGGATGCTTTTGGGCTTCCCGCGGAAAACGCCGCGATAAAGCACAGGACACATCCGGCAAAATGGACATACGAAAACATTGATTACATGCGCACCCAGTTAAAGCGCCTGGGCCTTTCTTATGACTGGAGCAGGGAGCTTGCCACATGTGATCCTGAATATTACCGCTGGGAACAGCTGTTTTTCCTGAGGCTCATGGAAAAGGGCCTGGTCTACCGCAGGCTTTCAAAGGTCAACTGGTGTGAAAGATGCCAGACCGTGCTTGCCAATGAACAGGTGGTGGATGGGAAGTGCTGGCGGTGCGATGAAGATGTGGTGGAAAAGGAACTACCTGGATGGTTTTTCAGAATAACAGACTATGCAGAGGAACTTCTCCAGGGTTGCGACCGTCTCAGGGGATGGCCGGAGAAGGTCCTGACCATGCAGAGAAACTGGATAGGCAAAAGCGTGGGGGCGGAGGTCAGTTTTCCTCTGGAGCATGCCGGTGGCGGAGATATCAAAATATTTACCACCAGGCCTGACACCCTTTTCGGGGTGACGTTCATGAGCCTTTCACCTGAGCATCCCATGGCCATGGCCCTGTCCGAGGGCACTGGCCAGGAGAAGGATGTCCGTGAATTTATTGAAAGATGGAAAAAGCTTCCGGCCCAGGAAAGAAAGGGTGAGACAAAGGAAAAGGAGGGGGTCTTTACCGGGAGCTATGCCATTAATCCCCTCACTCGGGAAAAGGTCCCCATCTTTGTGGCCAATTTCGTGCTCATGGAATACGGAACCGGCGCGGTCATGGCAGTGCCTGCCCACGATCAGAGGGATTTTGAGTTTGCCAGAAAGTACAATCTCCCGGTAAAGATCGTGATTCAGCCTGATGGCGAAAGGCTTGATCCCGCAATAATGGAACAGGCCCATGAGGGACCGGGGCGGCTGGTGAATTCCGGGCAGTTTGATGGGATGCCTAATGATGAGGCGAAAAAGGCCATCATTGAATATCTTCATGACAGGGGGGTCGGAAGCAGGAAGATCTCTTACAGGCTGCGGGACTGGGGCATTTCAAGGCAAAGGTTCTGGGGCGCTCCAATTCCTGTGATTTTCTGTGATAACTGCGGGACAGTACCCGTGCCGGAGCAAGACCTGCCAGTTACCCTGCCCACAGATGCCAGGCTTGATGAGCAGGGCCGTTCCCCCCTTCCAACGCTTGAGTCCTTCTGGTCAACAACCTGTCCCAGATGTGGGAGGGCTGCCCGCCGCGAGACAGATACCATGGATACCTTTGTGGAGTCTTCGTGGTACTTTGCCCGTTACACCTGTCCGGATGAGAAGACCATGCCACTGGACAGGAAGAGGGTGGACTCGTGGCTTCCGGTTGATCGTTATATCGGTGGTATAGAACACGCGATTCTTCATTTATTGTACGCGAGATTTTTTACCAAGGCGCTGAGGGATCTTGGATACCTGTCGGCGGATGAACCATTTCTGAACCTGCTTACCCAGGGCATGGTGCTCAAGGACGGGGCCAAGATGTCCAAGTCCAAGGGCAACGTGGTGGACCCTGACGCCATGATAAAGGCATACGGAGCGGATACCGTAAGACTCTTTATCCTTTTTGCCGCTCCTCCGGAAAAGGATCTTGAATGGAGCGATCAGGGAGTGGAAGGCGCTCACAGGTTTCTTCACAAGGTCTGGCGGCTGGTAACGGATTCCCTGGATGGCTTGAAGACAGCGTCTGTGGATGCGGATCTTCTTTCAGGTTCAGCGGAGCGTCGGGAATTGAGCTCACTGAGAAACAAGACACATAATACAATAAAGAGGGTCACTGATGACATTGAGAAAAGGCTTCACTTTAATACGGCCATAAGCGCGCTCATGGAATTGACCAATGAGGTCAACGCGTTTATCGCGGCAGAAGGACTTCCTTCCACGGAAGACAGGCCCGCGTGGGCCGTGTTTCGTGAGGCCATTGAGACAATCCTGGTGTTGCTTTCACCCATGGTGCCCCATATGACAGACGAGCTATGGCGAATGCTGGGGCATGAAAAACCCATCTGTCTTGAGCCCTGGCCTGAGGTGGACACGAAGGCTGCGCGCGCCGATCTTCTTAAGATCGTCATCCAGGTAAATGGAAAGGTTCGGGGTCAGATTGAGGTGGATCGCGACATGCCAGAGGCGCAGATAGAGAAGGCCGCCTTTGATGAGCCTAATGTGAAAAGACATGTGGAGGGCAAGGAAGTGAGAAAAGTCATCCATGTTCCGGGAAAACTTGTAAATATTGTGGTAAAATAACAGGATGAGTACGCTGTTTTTTCTTAAAGATAGACGTTCCCGTGTTTTCTGCGGCAGCGTTTCCCGGTTCCTGTGGATTATTGTGGCCTGTCTTTGCCTGTGGATATGTAGTGGTTGCGGTTATCATCTGGGGGAAAGAACAGCAGAGCTTCCCTCCTGGATACAGACAATATATGTTGAGCCATGGGATAACAGAAGTAATGAACTGCTTCTTGGACCCTGGCTTACTACTGAACTGCGCCAGGAATTTATGAGGGGAAACAGCCTTGAACTGGCCCCGAGGAACGAGGCGGACGTGATTTTGAGCGGCAACGTGGTCCAGGTCAACACGGGCGGCCTTTCCTACACACGTTACGATACCTCGGTTGAGCGTCGTGTTTCCGTAATATGTTCTGTTACCCTGAAAGACAGGCGGACAGGCAGAGTGCTCTGGACAACGAGCAATATCCGGAGGGAAGAGGCCTTTTGGGTAGGCACAAGTGCCATAAAAACAGAGGGCCTGAAAAATCAGGCCCTGAAAAAATTAAGCCGCGATGTAGCGGAAACTATCTACCATCGAGTTTCCGGGGTGTTTTGAGGTTATGCCCCCTATGCAGCCGTTAACTTGTTTACCTTTCTGCTGAGCAGGGAGATCTTTCTGGCTGCAGTACGCCTGTGGATGGTTCCCTTGGAGGCCGTCCGGTCAATAATTTTCTGGGCTAATTTCAGCTGTTCCCTGGCCTTCTCAGGTGAATTTTCCGCAATGGCGGATTCTATTGCCTTTACCAGATTTTTGATCCTGGTTTTTCTGGATTTGTTGCGCAGTTGACGTTTTTTGTTTTGACGGTCTCTTTTGAGAGCGGATTTATGATTGGCCAAGGTCTTTCCTCCATTTACATATATGGACTTTTTAGTTTATTCTATAATAGCGCATTTTTATAATATGAACCCCTTGTGATGTCAATAATGTCTTTTTCTGTTCCCATGGAAATTTCGACCTTTCTGAACAAGTTCAACGAGTTGAGCAGCATCCCCTTTTTAAGGGGCCTGGTAGTTCTGGTATTTTACCTGCTCCTGGCAAAGACAGTTGATCTTTTGATGGATAAGCTATTGAAACGCTTGGCTAAACGAACAAGCGTTTCCTTTGATGACCAGCTGATACTCTTCCTTCATACGCCTGTTTGCTGGACCATTGTGTTCGTGGGGATGCTTCACGCCCAGATGTATCTGGATTTGTCTTCACCCTGGAGTGTTGTCTGCCCCAACGTGGTAAAGAGCCTGATTCTGTTTGTGTGGTGGGCGGCATGTATGCGATTTGCTACCTGGGCCACGGAACGCTCCTATCCTCTGCTCGCCAAGGGGGACAGGGTGGGACAGGACATCTTTTACCTATTCAAGAATATACTGCGCGTGCTGGTCCTGATCGTTGGCATCCTGTGGTTGCTGACCATATGGGGCATAGATTTGACCCCGCTTTTTGCATCCGCAGGTATTGCCGGTATCGCGGTGGCTCTGGCCGCCAAGGACACTCTCTCCAATTTTTTCGGTGGAATCAGTATCTTTGTTGATAAGCCCTTTAAGGTGGGAGATTATATAATCCTTGACAGTAGCGAGCGCGGAGAGGTGGTAAATATCGGGATCAGATCTACCAGGATCAAGACGAGAGACGATGTACAGATAACGATTCCGAATTCCATACTCTCAAACGCCAAGATTATAAATGAAAGTGCCCCTATACCCAGGTTCAGGATCAGGGTCCCTGTGGGAGTAGCCTATGGAAGCGATCTTGAGCTTGTGGAAAAATGCCTGGTAGGCATAGCCAGGGAGAATCCGCTTGTTTCGGATACCCCGGAACCAAGGGCCAGGGTCAGGGCCTTTGCGGATTCCTCTATCAATTTCGAGCTGCTTTGCTGGGTGAACGATCCCAGAGAAAAGGGGCTTACGTTGCACCGCCTTTTTAATGAGATTTATCGTGTTTTTGAGGAAAAGAATATATCTATTCCTTTTCCGCAGAGGGACGTGCATATCTATCCGCAGGACAATGGTTTGCCGTCCTGATGTAAAATCATCACTCGAAAAGTCATGTATCTTGCCCACAAAAAAATATCAGGCGAAGAAACCAGATTTTATATACGTCAATCATACAGGGATGATAAGGGGCGCTGGCTGTCAAGGGATCTATTCGATCTTGGAACCGATCCTGAGCGTTACATCGTATATGAGGGTACCAGGGGATATTATTTCCATCCCAGATTGGAAGACGCGCTTGATTCCCATGGGGTAGAGTATTCAGTGGATGATCTGGAGGACATCTTCTGGCCCTTTCTTGATCCTGAAATTCGCCGTGTCATTGATAATTTCGGCGGCCGGGAAAGGGGCAGGAGGCGCGCCCCAAGGTTCAGCCGGCAGGAATTAGAGGAGATGCAACGTAATCTTCATCCCTTTGACAAAAGGCGGCTGTGCTTCCTGAGGTTTTGCCAGATCAACATGGATCGCCTGATGAGCAGACCCATGTCTTTTCTGAACAGGCTTCTGGATAAATCAAGGGACGAGATCGAGCAGATGATCTGGTTTATGGAGCTGGATCTTAAGCCCTTTTTTATGCGGGGTTATCTGTATGCTATTTTTGATCTGCCAAGGCGTTTTTCTCCAAGGATGACCAGGTTTATACCCGAACAGCAGGACCGTGACCTGATAGATCGTTATTTCCTGGAAGAGATATGCCTGCTAAACAGTGATTCCTACTACCTGACCCCGGGGGCTGTACCCAATAATTTTCCATGCCTGCACCCTTATCTTCAGAAATATCTCTTCTGGTATTTTGATGTCTTTTACAAGGGGGGGTGGCCCGGGCAGGGCGGCTTCCCGGGTGGATCTTCGTCCAGTATTATCGGCTCTGGTTATGATCAATATCTTGAGACAATGGGGCTTACCGCTGAGGAATTTTCCCAGATGAGTCAAGAGGAATTTAAGTCACATTTCCGCAAAATGGCCCAAAAAATTCATCCGGACAAGGGCGGGGAACATGAGGCCTTTATATCCCTGCAGAGGGCGTATCGGGTTCTTTTGGTCAGAAAGATTGGTTAGAGGATATTTTAGTCCGATGAGGCGCAATGAGCGGACCTTTTGATGTCAGGTCGGCAGGCTTGCTTATTGCCGTGTTAAAACGTATATTAATTACAGGGAGTTTAGGGGGCACAATGCAGATTTGTCAGGCCGGTTTCCTTTATGCGGGCATGAAATAACCATGTATTTGCCCTTCATGCCCGTTTAATCCGTAAAAACTATTTTCTGCCGGTAAAATTGCCAGTCAATGTCCATTATGGGCAATACCGTGTCGAAGTGTTTATAGGCCTCCTCTTACGAAAAATGCATAAAAAAAAGGCCGAAACAGAAAAGACTGACAGGGAAAGGATAGTTATAAACGCCGCCTTTGTGGGAGGTGGCAAGGGGTGCCGTGATGTCCTGAGGCTTCTTACCACATATCCCCTTCGAAACCTTACCTTGAACGTCATAGGTGTGGCTGATCCCAGGCCCGATGCGCCGGGCAGAATTTTTGCCGAGGAGCTTCATGTTGAAACTACCTCGGATTACAAGGAATTCTACAAGCATCCTGAGCTTGATCTGCTCATAGAACTCACTGGCGATGACACGATCCTGGAGGAAATACTTGCTACCAGGCCCAGGGGGGTAAAGGTCCTGGACCATCTGAGCGCGAGGCTCTTGTGGGAATTGATAGAGATTCAGGAGGAAAAGCTGATTCTGGAGGAACGATTAAGCGCTTCAGAGAAGATGATAGCCGTGGGAGAGATGGCCTACCGCCTGACGCATGAGCTGAGAAATCCCCTGATGTGTATTGGTGGGTTTACCAGGCGCCTCATACTGAATCCTGATACCCCGCATTATCTGCGCAAGCAGATGGAACAGATCATTTCCTATGTGGAAAAAATAGAAAAGACCGTATCCAATATCTGTGACGTGGCCAAACCAATCTATCCTCATTTTCTGCTGACCGACCTGAGGGAAACCCTTAATTCATGGTGCAAAGGGGTGCGTTATGAGGCGAGGAGATATAATGTTGAGGTGGAATGCCATATAGAGGATGATTTGCCTGAACTCGTAATGGATAAGGAACTCATAGCCCAGGTGCTCTGGCATGTTGCTGAGCACGCCATGGAAACCATACCAGAGGATGACAGGCGCCTTTACATACAGGCCAGGCTGTGCTGGGATGAGGTTCTTATAATAATAGAACAGAGTGGCACGCAGCATGAGTGCTCGGCCGGGAAGCAGGAGACCGGGCACGAGAAGCCGGGCGAACCCACCAAACGCTCAAGCCTCTGGCTGGCCATGTGCAGGAAAATAATGTTTGATCACGGTGGAGATATCCGGGTTGAGACCAGGGATGGCAAGCTTCTTGTGATAATCGAACTTCCCGTCAGGTTTGAATTGCCATCGGGGCCTCCCATTTAAACAGAACTGCCGCCGAGCTGTCCGCATGCCGCTGCTATATCCTGTCCCTTGCTCTTCCTGATCATGGCCGTATAACCCGCGTCTGTAAGAATGCGCTGAAATGCCTGTATTTCCGCGTCTCCCGGCCTGTTAAACGGCAGTCCTGAGGACGGATTAAAGGGAATCAGGTTGATCTTGGATGGAATGCCCCGAAGAAGTTCTGCAAGCCGCACAGCGTGTTCAGGCCGATCATTTTCCCCGGCCATGAGAAGATATTCAAAGGTGATCCTGCGTCTTTTGGAAAGGGGATAACGCCTGCAGGCATTCATCAGCTCCGCAAGGGGATAGCGTTTGTTTACCGGCATGAGCCGGTTTCTCGCCTCGTCATCAGGCGCGTGCAGAGAGATGGCAAGCCCCACATCCCATTCATGGCCAAGTCTAAGGATTTCAGGCACGAGTCCACAGGTGGAAACAGTGATGCGGCGTTGTGAGAAATTCAGACCCAGCTCGTCCGTAAGTATGGACAGTGCGGTGGTGAGCCCTCTGTAGTTCGCAAGGGGTTCACCCATGCCCATGAAAACAAGATTTCTGACATGTCGTCTGTCCCCAAGGTTTTCCACGACGGACAGCACCTGCCCCGCAATCTCTGACGGGCGCAGATTTCGCCTGAAACCCATCCTTCCTGTGTGGCAGAAACGGCAGCCCATGGCGCATCCCACCTGGGTGGAGATACAGATGGTGTTATGGTCCCGTTCAGGGATCAATACCGTTTCTATTATCATCCCATCTCTCAGGGTCCATGCGTATTTAACCGTCCCGTCCGCAGAACGCTGGATTTCATGAGGAGCAAGCGAGACCATGGCGCCGATTTTGGCCAGGCGGCGCCGAAGATCTGCCGGCAGGTTCATCATCCCGGAAAAATCCCTTACCCCGGGCCTCCACAGCCACCTTAATAACTGTCTTGCCCTGTATGCCGGCTGCCCCATTTCCTGCATGAGGGCCTCAAGCCGGGAAGGGGTAAAGGAACGGAAATCCAGCATGGATAGCCCTTCAATATCCAGCCGAAAGGCGCTCAGGACGCTGTCCGGATTATCAAAGTTCCTCAAGGAGTTTCCTGGCATCAGCCCTTTCCGGGAATTTCCCCTTGGCGCTAAGTGCCTTTTCAAGCTCTTTTTTGGCCTCTTCTTTTTTCCCAAGGCCCTTCAGGGCCACTGCCATATGATAATGGATGGTTGGCTGGTCCGGCCATTTTTTCAGGGCTTCCTCGAAATTCGAGATGGCCAGCTCAAAATTACCCTTTTGGGTCATGATCCACCCCACGGTGTCCAGTATTGACGGCTGTTCGGGAGCCGCGCTCTTGGCCTTCTGCGCGTAAATAAATGCCTGGTCCAGGTCTCCCTTTTTCTCTGCCAGGAGCCATGCAAGATTGTTGGCTGCGGGCGCGAAATCAGGCTTGATATCCAGGGCCTTTCTATAGGCCTTCTCCGCCTCGTCCGTGTTGCCAAGCTGATCCTCAATGGTGCCGACAGCCATGTAGGCAAAGACCAGATTCGGATTTTTCTTCAGCATGGCCCGGTACTCGTTCAGGGCCTTTTCAGCCTTGCCGGTTGACATATACAGGCGCGCCAGGCTTACATACGGCCCTATCAGGTTCGGGTTGATATCCATGGCGTGCTTGAAGGATTTTTCCGCTTCATCCCATTTATCAAGCATGGCGAGGATCTTGCCCTGGATCAGGGGGATGGTCGCGTTTTTCGGAGATCTGGCAGCCAGGTCCTTGCAAAGGGACAGGGCCTTTTCCGAGTCGCCACGTCTCATGTACATGGCCACAAGGGTGGTCATCGCGGGCAGATGGTTGGGCTGTGCTGCCAGCACCTTTTTGAACAATGCCTCGGCCTCTTTTATCTTTTTGTTGCCAAGGCACGCGCGTCCAAGCAGATAAAGCACACCGACATTTTCAGGAGATTTGTCAAGAGCGTGGCGCAGATCCTTTTCCGCGGTCTTCCAGTCCTTTTCCATCATGCAGGATACGGCATGCAGGGTCAGGGCCTTGATGTTGTCCGGCATGTTTTTCAAGACTACGCTGGATTGTTCCCTCGCATCATCGGGCTTCCTCATCCTGATTGAGACCTCGGCGAGAAGCAGCCGCGCCTTCATAAAACCGGGCATGCGTGATATCAGATCGGCAAGGTCTGACTGGGCCTTGGACAGTTTCCCTGTTATGAAATATGCCAGGGAACGCAGATAAACCGCTTCTGGATTATCCGGCGTCCTTTTGAGTAATTCGTTCAGGGTGTTGATGGCATCGTCGGCCTTTTTATCCCTTAATTCCAGCTTGGCCTTGACCAGTAGGGCCAGCGGCATAACAGCGTTTTTATCAAGCGCCTCTTTCGAAAATTTCGCAGCCTCCCTGTATTGTCCCATGTCGTATTTAAGGGCTGCCAGTTTGGCCAGAACCACTGGATCGTCCTTGGCGATCTTGAGGGCCTTTTCCAGATTTTCAAGGGCCTTTTCCCTGTCTCCCTGTTTGATCTTAAGGGCAGACATTGCTATGAGGGGCCTTGGAGATTCCGGAAAGCGTTTTATTGCCTGGCGCAGGGTGTCTTCCGCCTCCTGTATCTTGTTGTTTCTGGCGTAAAACCCGGCCATGACCATCATCGCGTCCACCTTGTCCGGGTTTGCCTTTACCACATGTTTCAGCTCCTGTTCGGCCTTATCCTTTTGTCCAGTGGACTCGTAAAGCCCTGCCAGGGCCAGCCTGGACCTGGTTTTGTCATTATCCTTTTTGCTGACCTCCACTGCCCTTTGAAGCAGGGTTTCGGCCTTGGCCGCATTCTTTTTTCTTGCGTAGGCGTTTGCCAGGGCCATGTACACGCGATTATCCGCAGGCCCTGCCTTTTTTGCCTTGTTCAAAACATCAATGGCCTTGTCGAGCTGTCCCTTATCCAGCAGCACAGCGCCCTTTATCAGGAGTGCGTCCACGTTGTCAGGGTGTTTTTTGATTATGTAGTCTGCCTGTTTTTCAGCCTCATCTGTTTTTTTTGCAAGAAGCAGGATCTGTGCGAGTTTGATCCTTGCATCGTTGTTGTCCGGCTCCACGTCAACGGTTTTTCGCAGCTCGATATAGGCATCTTTCAGGCTGCCAAGCTTGAGATAGGCAAGGGCCATCCGGTAGTGTCCCGGGCCATACTTTGGATCGGCCTGGACCGCGTTCTTGAATTCAATAATCGCCTTCCTGTACTTGTCCTGGTCCATATAGGCCATGCCGCTCTTGAAGTGTTTATCACGCTTCTCCTGCGGAGAGCTGCAGCACAGAAGAAATAATGCTGATAAAAAAATCCCTCCCATTATCAGGATGCCTTTACACCGCATGAATAAAACCTCCTTGGATTTAAGTGTTTTTCAGCGGAGACTGGCCGGTGGACTCCAGAACACTCAACCAGAAACGACCGTTCAAATTGACCTGTTTCCTTCTTTTTATGGCAGATAAGATAGGAACATGTACATAGCGCCCATTCCACAGGCTGACCATCATACCGGTTTTACCCGCCATGGCGGCGTGAACGGCATTCTGGCCCAGGTTGGCGCAATAAAGCCTGTCATCCACGTTGGCAGGCACGCTTCTTACAATATAACTTGGATCTATATACTTTACAGAGGCCTCCATGCCTATCTTTTTGAAATATTCCTTAAACCTATCACGCATTAACAGGCCGATGTCGCCCAGTTTGAGGTTTCCAGATGGATCCTTCTCCATTTTTTCAGTCCTTACGTATTTCTGCCCCGCCCCTTCGGCGATCACCACCACCGCATGTTTTCTCTGGCGCAGACGCTCCTCCAGCGCCTTCAGCAGTCCGTTTTCTCCCTCAAGATCAAAGTCGCTTTCGGGTATCAGGCAGAAATTCACCTCTCTCAGCGCGTTTGTGGCGGCAGCGGCAATAAAGCCGGAATACCTCCCCATCACCTTTACCAGGCCGATACAGTTGGGGGCGCCAACGGCCTCGGTGTGGGCGCATCTTATGGCCTGGCAGGCCATCTCCACTGCCGTATCAAATCCGAACGTCTTCTGGACCAGGTAAATATCGTTATCAATGGTCTTTGGTATGGCAACCAGGCTGATTTTGAGCCTTCGTTTGCGGATCTCCTCGCATATTTTGGCACCTGCCCTGAAGGTGCCATCTCCGCCGATCATGAACAGGATCCCGACATTCATCCGCTCAAGTGCGTCCACTATGGCCTCTACAGGCTGGTGTCCTCTGGATGAGCCTAATATCGTGCCTCCGTACTCATGGATGCGTTCAACCGCCTGTGGCGTCAAATCCACCATCGGCAATCCATATTCGGGCATGAACCCTTTCAACCCGTATCTTATTCCAAAGATGGAAGTAACACCATAGCCGTAATACAACGAAAGCACTATGGCCCTTATGACGTCATTGATCCCGGGGCACAGTCCGCCGCAGGTCACTATGGCGCAGCGCAGTTTCGTGGGGTCGAAATAGATCCTGTTTCTTGGCCCGGCAAACTCAAAGGACAGAGGATCCTTTTTCTTGTTGATATTGTTTTTCAACGTGGAATGGGATACCCTGATCAGTACCCTGTCATTATCGCTCACAAAGCACGAGTACCCCTTCTGTGCCAGGGGTGATTGTATCTTTGGTTCTCCAAGGGAGGGGATCCGGGTGTCTATCTCTTCGCCTGAGCAGATTTCGTCTATCATGTCCGTGCCTTCACAGTACTCCGGTATAATGGGATTTTCTGGAGACCGGGATTCCTGCATGCCGTCACCTCCTGTATTTTTTTAGGCTTATCGCATAACCTGTAAAAAAACTGTAGCGTTAATTAATGAAGCGTGTCAACGAATGTCTTTTCCCCGGAATATACCGCTCGCAAATTTGCCGAAAATCGCACCAATAGCTCAAAGCTGAAAGCGAATTTTTTCACGCCCGCTTCGCTCAAGACGCAGAGACCGCAGAGAAATAAGTGCTATCACCCATGACCCATCACCCATGACCTATTCTCAGGCATTTGAAGTGTATAATTCGGGTTTGTACGTAAAAATTATTGTTGCACGCTCTAAAGTAATGTACAAGGGCCTTTATCACCGGAGGTATAAAAATGGGTTTAACCATAGGCATATTTGATTCGGGCGTCGGGGGGCTCACAGTGGTAAGGGAGCTGAAAAGGCTTATGCCCCGGCAGCCTGTTGTTTATTTCGGAGATACCGCAAGAACCCCTTACGGGACCAAGGGCCCGGACACGATCGTGAGTTATGCAAGGGAAAACGCGGAATTTCTGCTGGAAATGGGCGCGCGGGTTATTGTAATAGCCTGCCACAGTGCGGCGAGTGTGGCCACGGATACCCTGAGAGCAACCCTTGATGTGCCGGTATTCGAGGTCGTAACTCCGTCTGTCCAGCAGGCGGTCAGGCTTACAAAAAACAGGCGCATAGGCCTTATGGGAACCAGGGCCACGGTTTCAAGCGGAATATATCCCAGGCTTATAGGCCGGGAAGACCCTGAGATACGGGTGTTTGGACAGCCCTGTCCGCTCCTTGTGCCCCTTGTTGAAGAGGGCTGGCTGAGGTGCAGGGAAACCAGGATGATAATAAGGAGATACCTCAGACCATTGAAAATGCAGCAGGTGGACACTCTGGTTCTGGGATGCACGCACTACCCCCTGCTGAAGGATATCATCAGTAAAAAGGCGGGCAGGCGGGTAAAAATAGTTGACCCTTCCGCACAGGTAGCCGAGGATGTCTGCCTGCATCTTGCGCAAAACGGATATGGAAAAACTACCGGATCACAGGACGAAGACCGCTACTTTGTCTCGGATATAGCCCCCGCGACCGCCGGCATAGTAAGGACTTTCCTGGGCAGGGAGGTTGAGCTGCTGGTGCCTTAGCCCTGTTCATCCTGGCGGGCGATCAACTCCCTTGCCATGTCCAGGTCTTCTTTTGTATCCACCTCCACAGGGGCTTTTTCAACCTGTATCACCTTGATATCAAATCCGTTTTCAAGAGCCCTCAGTTGTTCCAGCCTTTCCGCCTGCTCCAGCTCCCCGGGTTCCAGGGAAACAAAGGTCTGCAGAAAACTGTTCCTGTAGGAATAAAGGCCGAGATGGCGCAGGTAGCATCCTCTGGCCTCCCACGTACCGTCCCTGTCGTAGGGGATTTTTGACCTGGAGAAATAAAGCGCTCTGCCCTGTCTGTCCGTAACGACCTTCACCCGGTTGGGATTGCGCGCCTCATCAGGATCAAGCGGACAGGCAACCGTAGCCATGGATACAGACCGGTCCTCGTCAAGGGCCCTCAAAAGAGGGATTACAGTGCCCTGCTCAAGGAGGGGCTGGTCACCCTGGACGTTGACCACGATATCGTCCTGGGCAAGGCCCATTTTGCGGGCAACCTCGGCTATCCTGTCCGTTCCTGAGGGATGGGAGGGATCGGTCATAAACGCGGTGCCTCCCGAGTTCCTGACACACTCAAGGATACGCGCGTCATCCGTTGCAACCGCCACCTGTTCCACCCCCGGAACCTTTAGCGCCCTTTTGTAAACCTGAAGTATCATCGGGCTTGATCCAATGGGCAGAAGGGGTTTGCCGGGCAGTCTGGATGAGCCGTAACGGGCAGGAATGATAATGGTTACCTTATGATTTTTCATGTCTTTTTCTTTCCTCAAGGGCCAATTCGTAAATTTTTTTCCTGGGCGCACCGCTCAGTTCTGCCAGCAGGTCCACTCTGTCTCTCAGTGAAAGGGGGCCGGATGACAGGAGCCTGAGGGCACGGACGAGCATGCCCGTGTCAGGCCTGTTCTGTTCGGAAACGGATTCGGCCCCTGCCACTACAAGCGTTATTTCCCCCTTTATCTTTTCCCGGTCGGACAGATCCTGCAAAAGCGTGGAGATTCTGTCGCGTGATATTTCTTCATGGACCTTGGTAAGTTCGCGGCCCATCAGGGCATCCCTGTCCCCGAGTATGTCAAGCATGTCACGCAGGGTCTCTGTCAGCCTGTGAGGGGCCTCGTAAAACACAAGCGTGCACGGCATGGCCCTCAGGGCCTCAAGGGCGCTTTTGCGTTCCACCTTTCTGGAGGGCAGGAACCCCCTGAAAAAAAAACTGTCGGCAGGCATGCCGGCCACACTCAGCGCGGTGGCAACCGCGGATGGCCCCGGGATGGGCACAACCCTGCACCCCGCCCGCCACACCTCCCGCACCAGTCTGGACCCGGGGTCTGAAAGGCCGGGGGTTCCCGCGTCACTCACAAGGGCCACGTCCTCGCCCCGCATCAGGAGCTCAAGCACCTTTTCCAGCCGTTCCATCTCGTTGTGTTCATGACAACTTACAAGAGGCGTCTTCAGGCCTGAATGCGACAGAAGTTTCCTGGTCCTGCGTGTGTCCTCGGCGGCCACGAGGGAGACGGCGCCCAGGACATCTACTGCCCTGCGGCTGAGATCCCGGAGATTTCCAATGGGAGTTCCAATCACGTAGAGACTGCCGCGTTCAGCGGCATGGTTACGGACACGCGCCTTTGGCATTCAGTCCCCCTTTGACTGGGAAAGTACGTGAAAAACGCGCTGGATGGCCGTTACGTGGGTCAGGACCGCGAGAATCCACAGGACAGGATAGATCCAGTTGAAAATCAGGCCGACCGCCAGGATGAAAAGCCTTTCAAACCTGGTAAGAAGCCCCACCTTGCATGAATACCCCAGGGCCTCGGCCCTGGCCCTGGTATAACTGACCAGGAGTGAACCGGTCATGGCGGAAAGGATCAGGCATGATTCCTCCCATCCTGCCCCCTGATACCGGAAAAGATACACCGTAAGCCCGGAAAACAGAAAAAATTCCGCGTAACGGTCTATGGTCGAATCAAGGAAGGCCCCGAATCTGCTTGTCAGGCCCTTTTCCCTGGCAAGCAGCCCATCGACCACGTCAAGGGGGCCGAAGACCGCAAGCAGCCAGCCGGCCGCCGCCGGGTGTCCAAGTGCCAGGACCAGGCCGCATACACCGTAAGCCGCAAGACCCAGCAGACTTACGGTGTTTGGGGTAAGCCCCAGGGATCCCAGGAATTTTGCCACAGGCAGATAAATCGGCCTGGACCAGCCCCTGCACCAGTCGCTGAAGGACCACGTCCTGCGGCGGGTGTCTGTTTTTTTGTCAGGGGTCACGATTACAGGACCTCTTAATCTTTCAACTCCCGCAACACACCCGCGCATCTGCCACATACATCAGGGAAATCCGGATCATGGCCCACATCCTCGCTCCATGTCCAGCAACGGCTGCACTTGGCGCCCAGGGCAGGGAGAACCTGGACCGCAAGGCCTTCTATTTCGTCAGATTTCCATAAAAACTGCCTTTCCGCGTCAAGTGGCTGGTCCGCTACCCTGAACTGGGAAACAATGCTTATGGTCCTGAACGTCTCTTCATGGGCACTGGCAAAATTTTTCAGCTCCGCGGGAGGAATCAGCACCACCAGGGCGTCCAGGGCAAGGCCTATGAGTTTTTCCTTTCTGGCAAGCTCCAGCGCCTTGGTGATCTCCGAACGGATCTCCCAGAGCCGCTCCCATTCCCTTAAAAAATCTTCCGGAAGCTCAAGGGCCCCGGCATCCGGGAACAGGCCGGAGAATATGCTGTGGTTTTCCTGCTCCTCATGGCTGTTCAGATAAGTCCACCCCTCCTCGGCCGTAAAAGACAGCACCGGAGCCATAAGTATGAGCAGGTCATGGGCCAGGCGGTGAAGTACTGTCTGGGCGGAACGCCTCAGCCTGCCGTCCGTGGTTTCGCAGTAAAGCCGGTCTTTCAGGATATCCAGGTAAAGAGCGCTCAGGTCAACCGTGCAGAACCTGTGCAATTGATGGAAAACCACGTGAAAGCGGTAATCTTTGTATGCCTGGATCACCCTGGCCGCGACCTGGTCAAGCCTCCACAGCGCCCACTTGTCCAGGGGTTCCAGGTCCTCGAAGGCAAGGGTGTCAGTGGCAGGGTCAAAATCGTTCAGGTTGCCCAGGAGATACCGGATGGTGTTTCTGATCTTTCTGTACGCCTCGGTCAGCCGGTTGAGGATCTCGTCAGAAATCTTGATGTCATCCTGATAATCCTCTGCTGAGACCCAGAGCCTCAGGATCTCGGCCCCGTATCTCTTGATTACCTTGGATGGGGGGATGACATTGCCCACGGATTTTGACATCTTTTTGCCTTTGCCGTCCACAACAAAGCCATGGGTCAGCACAGATCTGTAGGGTGGCCTGTTCCTTGTAGCCACACTTGTGAGCAGGGAACTCTGGAACCAGCCCCTGTGCTGATCACTTCCCTCAAGGTACATATCCGCCGGAGACGAAAGACCCGGACGCTGTTCAAGGACCGCGGCATGGCTGACACCAGAATCAAACCAGACATCCAGGATGTCCATTTCCTTTTTTACACGGGTGCTCCCACAGCCCGGGCATGAGGCGCCTGAGGGCAGGAAATCCTCAGCGGGCCTCGCAAACCAGGAATCCGCTCCCTCCTTGGCAAAGATATCCACTATATGGTCAGCGATTTTCTGATCCATCACAGGGGCGCCGCAATCAAGGCATGTAAGTATGGTTACGGGAACACCCCAGGCCCTCTGCCTGGAAATGCACCAGTCCGGCCTGGATTCCACCATGCCGTGGATACGGTCCCTGCCCCAGGAGGGAATCCACTCCACCTGGTCGATGGCCTCAAGCGCTTTTGCCCGCAGACCCTGCTTTTCCATGGATATGAACCACTGGGCCGTGGCACGGAAGATGACCGGCCGTTTGCAGCGCCAGCAGTGGGGATAGCTGTGCTCCATGGTTTCAGAGGCCACAAGCATGCCGCGTTTTTTGAGGAGATCCACGATTCCCGGATTGGCATCGAACACATTCATGCCGGCATACTCCGGCACATCCTTGGTGAATCTGCCGTTGTCATCCACCGGAGAATATATGTCCAGACCATAACGAAGCCCGGTTTCATAGTCCTCCAGCCCGTGGCCCGGGGCGGTGTGCACACAGCCGGTTCCGGCGTCCAGTGTCACATAGGGCGCCTGGACCAGAAGGGATTTCCGGTCCAGAAACGGATGAACGGCATGAAGCCCTTCAATCTCTCCACCCCGGAACCTGTGAAGGATTTTGACATCCCCCTGTTCAAGGCCAATGGAGGCCAACACCTGGTGCAGACGGCCTTCCGCCAGGATCCACAACTCACCACCCCGCACATTGACCACGAGATAATCAAAATCCGGGTGAAGCGCGATTGCCAGGTTTGCCGGCAGGGTCCAGGGCGTAGTGGTCCAGATAAGAACATAAACCTGTCCGCTGCTGTCAGGGGCCTTGTCCCTGACCCAGCCTGCGAGATCGTCGTCCGCCTTGAACTTCACGGTGACAGACGGGGACCTGTGCATCGCGTATTCGACCTCGGCCTCTGCCAGGGCCGTCATGCAGGAAGGACACCAGTAAACCGGCTTTTTACTCTTTGTGACATGGCCCTTCAGAAAGGTCGCGCAAAATTCCCTGGCGATAGACGCCTCATAGTCGCACGTCATGGTCAGATAGGGGTTTTCCCAGTCTCCCAGTACACCGAGGCGCATGAATTCTTCCTTCTGAAGTCTCACGTATTTTTTTGCGTACCTGCGGCACGCCTTTCTCACATCAAGTTGGCTCAATTCCCGTTTACGGGGTCCCAATTCCTTTTCCACATTGTGCTCAATGGGAAGCCCGTGGCAGTCCCAGCCTGGCACATAGGGGGTGTCAAAGCCCATGAATCCCCTGGATTTATTGATAATATCCTTCAGTACCTTGTTTACCGTGTGCCCCAGGTGCAATCGTCCGTTGGCATAGGGAGGCCCGTCATGCAGCAGGAATCTCGGTCTTCCCCTGCCTTCATTTCTCAGGATATGATACAAATCCATCCTGGCCCATCGCTTGAGTATCTCAGGCTCCCTCCGGGCCAGGTTGGCCTTCATCGGGAAGCGGGTTTTGGGCAGATTTAGGGTCTTTTTGTAGTCCATTTTGTGATTCCTTTTTCATTATCGTCTTATATGTCGCCCATCTTACAACAGGGTATGAGTAGTGCAACACCCCAGATATACAGAAAAGTTTGCCACGGACGCAAGGCATTCCCCTGGAACCCTGAAATTTAATGAATCGCAGGGCAGTTCAGGCCGGATTATGACCTCCAAATGATTGGGAATAGGTCATTGGTGACAGGTAATGGCCTTATGTTTCTGTGGCCTCGGTGTCCCGGGCGAAGCAGGCGTGAAAGAGGCCTTCTCAGTATGCAAATTTATTTTGAGTTGGAGGCCAGCCTGTAAGTAATAGGTATCACAATCTCCGCTTCCTCAGGAGGGCGTGGAAATGGAGCCACTTTTTTGACCGCCGCCATCGCATAACGGTCCAGGATGGCGTGTCCTGAGCTGGACACTACCTTGATGTCCCTGACGCTTCCGTCATTGTTGATAATGAATTTTATTTTTGTCTGGCCGCTCCATCCCATTATCCGGGCAAGATGTGGATATCTCAGGCACCGCATGATTCGTTCCCGGATATATTCGAACTGTGCATTTATATATTGCTGCTGACCGTCTCTTTTTATGTGGCCGGTACCCTGTTTTATGTGGCCGGTACCCTGGCTGTTGCCTGTCGCCAAAGGGCAGGGCTGCTTTGCAGCTAATTTATCCGGTTTTGTTGATTTGGCTTTGGATTCGGAGCTACCTGTGTTTTTTAGCTTTTCTGTGCCTGTCTGCCGGGTTTCAGCAGATGGCACCGGTGTGTTCGATGCCACCAGGGTTTTCTTCAGGAAATTTTTTTTCGGTCTATCATGCCTTGTGGGTTTGATGGCCGCCTTCTGCACATGGCCGCTGCTTTTTGCTTCCTTGTGTTTTTTCCTGTGGAAGGGGGGGCTGGTGGATTTTGAGCAATGGACATGGCGCAGGTTCCTGGTGTAAGTTGTACGGGACTTCCGGACCGCCGCGTTTTTCAGGCGTGCGCGTTTAGGGGCCTGTCCCGGCGATTTCCCTTGCCTTTGTATTTTCCCCGGTTGCGAGGAGGCGGTTTTCGCCGCTCCGGGCAGTATGTTGAAGTCAACCTGCAAAATATGCTGCCGCCTGCCGCAGGTCCAGGTCATTCCCAGTATACCCAGCAGAAGAATCATATGTATGATAAGGGAGGTCAGTGTATATCTACCCTGTATCATGTTTCCCGCCCGTCCTGGGTCTGGAGATTGATTTTGTGAAATCCAAGGTCTTTTATTTTCGTAATGACATCCACAAAAATCTGAAGGGTAATATCCTTGTCAGCCCGGATAAGCACCGGGGTCTCACGTCCAATTTTTTCCATTGCCATTGTAAACTGCCCCATGCTGAGCGGATGCCCCCTGAGGTAGATGGTGCCATGACGGTCTATAGTGATAGTAAGTGTCTTTATGGCCGGGGCCTTTTCAGTTTGTGCCCTTGGTAAAGAGACGTGGATGGATCCGGTTGCGATGAATGTGGATGTGACCAGTACAATGGTCAGCAATACGAGCATGATGTCTATGAATGGGATGAAATTGATCCGGGTGAATTCCTTTTCATCCATTTTTGCTCTCCCATCTGAGCATTGTTTCCTTGACTCTTCTCATGGCCAGGTTGTACATGGTGGCCGATGGGATCGCAACCAGCAGGCCGGCTGCCGTCGCCTTGAGCGCAAGCGCCAGGCCTTTCATGATCTTTGCGCTTTCCACGATGCCCTGCTGTCCAATGGTGTAGAATGTTAATATGATGCCGAGTACCGTGCCTAACAGCCCGATATACGGGGCATTATGGCCTATAATAGCAATGATATGCAGTCTGCGGGTCAATTCCAGTTCAAGTGTTTTTTTATCAGTAAAATCGTTGAGAGTGAGGTTTTTATAATAATTGCGGCGTTCCAGGGCGATGGCCACTGATATGATGCTCATGATTAAAAGCAGGCCGAGTACGCCGTAATCAATAGTAAATTTTAACCATTCCATATTGTTTTCTCCTTCAGTACGGCGCCGTTCCGGACAGTGTAGCCGCTTAACCCTTAAATGACAAAGGTTGGAGATGTTATCCTGCCTGGAAGGGTACAGGCAGGGTTATGTTATTAATTTTATTTATGTGTTATTATATTCAGGTGTTGGATGTTCGGCAAGAGGACATAATCCCGGATAATGAACAGACAGAGAATGCGTCCGGGTCAGGGGGCAGGCATAGTTGCTTCTGTGGAGCCTGGAGTGCCGGTGGAATGTGGTTTGCTGCCGCGGTGTGTGCCTGTGGGGGTGGTTAGTATGATTTGTTGGGCAGATAATCTACGGCGGAAAGAGACCGAAAACACGAATCTGCGCCTTTTGTTTCTGCGTGTTGAATTCTCGGCTAATTCCCGTGCCAGATGGTGTGGTGATCCTTCTACGCGAAAGCCTGGCGTGAGGGGAGGACCTGAAGAAGGCCCTCCCCGGAATGCTCAAAGCATTTTTCCTGTGGGCGCCATGTTGTCCGCAGGGGGCTTGCCGGTTTTTAGCCGGATTTCCTTTCTCTTGCATTTCATTGATTTTTCCTTGGAGGAACAATACATCTGAATCCAGCCCTTTTTCAGGACCTCTGTATTGCCCTTGTAGTTTAGAAAAAATCCACATTTGTTGATGAGTTCACATTCGCCAGCCATGGGGTTCCTCCTTAATTGGTGTCAATCTGTGTCGGGTGCCTGGGGGCACCGTTTAATTTGTTCCGCATGAAATATATCGGATTGATGTCCGGGGTTCTTTAATAGGTGGTCATTTGATCATTACGTAAGGACGTCTTTGGGATGGGAAATGGCTTTAAATTTAAAAAAACCGGTAAATTGCAGATCAGGAGCGCAATGTGGCGATAATGCGCAGGGGATTTGTAAACATGTCCAGGGCTGAAATTATGCTTGTACAGACAATATCGGCAGAGGAGATGGCCCTGGCCGATGCGCCTTCCTCCAGCACCACCGCAATGCCAAGGGCGGCTTCACTGAGCATCAGGCGATCATTCATCCCGTTTCCAATGCACGCGGTGTGGTCCGGGCCAAGGCTGCGCACAAACGAAAGTTTGCCCTTGTCCTGCTTTCCAGGCGGGAGGATGGTCAGCCTGCATGGGACTTCCTGCAGGTTTGAGCGAGCAGCCCCGAAGGTGTCGGCGGTCAGGACATGGATCTGCAGCTGTCTGGCCAGGGCCGTAAGCCTTTCTTTTACTCCATCCAGGATTTTTCCGTCACGGGCAATGGTACCGTTGTAGTCCAGTACGAGATGTTCAATCGTTAATCGTTTATATGAAGGGATATCTATTGTTATCATGTTGTTTCCGCCCAGGTATCTTTAAGAAATTTGTAGCGCGGTGGGGTATAATTTTCAATATATTCCTTTATGTTTCCCCTGACATTTTTTCAGGACGAGGCCTCGCTTATCGTCCAGGGCGTGATGTCCGGGTTCATCGGGCAACTCCCTGTCCGAGTGGTGGCAATCCCGTTTCAGATATTGCCAATGCCGGCCAAAAAAGATATGATTTCTGCCATTATGAAAAAGGGTAATACAAAACTGACTGTTGTAGGGGCAGGCGCCGTGGGAACTTCCGCGGCCCAGTGGGCCGTGCAGAGAAATGCGGCGGAGCATGTGGTTCTTGTGGATGTGGTGGAGGGCCTGCCTCAGGGCAAGGCGCTTGACATGGCCCAATCGGCCCCTGTGTGTGGTTATTCCGGCAGGATAACGGGTACCAACGATTATTCTGAAACCGCTGGATCGGACGTGGTAATAATAACCGCAGGGCTTGCCAGGAAGCCGGGCATGAGCCGGGATGACCTTCTTGGTAAAAACGTCCGGATTATAAAGGATGTCACCAGGCAGGTGGCCAGATACAGTCCGGACGCATGTCTTATTGTGGTGACAAATCCCATTGACGCCATGGTTTATACCGCCTTCAAGGTATCAGGTTTTCCCAAGCAGAGGGTAATAGGCATGGCGGGGGTGCTGGATTCCGCCCGGTACAGGACTTTTATCGCCCAGGCCCTGGATGTTTCCCCGTCTGACGTTACTGCCCTTGTCATGGGCATACATGGTGATAACATGCTTCCCCTGGTCCGCCTGGCAAGCGTTGGCGGAATACCCCTCCAGGAGTTGCTTCCTGAGGAGGAGATAAAGGCTATTGTGAACCGTACCCAGAATGGAGGCGCGGAGATAGTTGCCCATTTAAAGACGGGAAGCGCCTTTACAACCCCCGGGCTTGCCTCTGTGGAGATGGCCCAGTCCATACTCCAGGACCAGAAAAGGGTTCTTGCCTGTGCCGCGTATCTGGAGGGCGAATTCGGCATAGACGGTGTGTTCCTCGGGGTGCCGGTGGTCCTTGGCGCCGGGGGCGTGGAAAGAATCCTTGAATTCCCCCTTAACAAGGAGGAGCGGGCGGCCCTTGAATCATCGGTAAAGGCCGTAAAAAGGCAGGTGGAGGCTACTGGTTTGTAACCTCGGCGTTCTCCCCGGTTTCTGGCAGCAGGTATGTCTGGGATATTTCCTTGAATAACCGGTCTGCTGTTTTCAGTGGGTTATTGTGACTTTCTATAGAGGAATTCTTGCCTGCGTTCTGGCTGTTCTTGCGGCCTGCGTGTTGCTGGCATGGTGGTGGCATGTTCATGTCCGGCCGACCCCTGAATACAGGCTTGTTCCACGGGATATCTCTGTTCTGAAGAGCAGGTTCCCTGGTCCTGAGGGGGGCGTAAGGCCCGGTCTGGGTGATGCCCTGCGCGCCAGCCTGAAGTTTCTTAATAAAAGGGATCCTTCCTTTGAATTTCCTCTTGGCGCCGGAAGGGTGACTGTCGCCCGCCTGAAGAAAAGTCTTGAATCCTTTGCGAGTTTGGTTGATAAGCATCTTCCCCCTGATGACTTTTTTGAAAGGTTCCAGGATGAATTCCAGTTGTTTGAGGTCGTTTCTCCGGATAATTCCTTTCCCGTGCTTGTTACCGGATACTTTCAGCCGGTCATCAAGGCACGTCTGACCAGGGATTCCTTTTTTACATATCCCATATATGGCGTGCCTGGGGACCTGGTGCGGGTCAGCCTGCGTGATTTTGATCCATCTCTTCCTGAGCAGACCCTCTGGGGAAGGGTGGATGGGCACAGGCTGGTTCCATATCCTGTCCGCAGGGAGATTGATTCCGGAGATCGGTTCCCCCATGCCCCTGTTCTGGCCTATCTTCCAGGCCTGGTGGACGGATTGATGCTTCAGATTCAGGGCTCCGGCATACTGGACCTGGGAAATGGAACCAGGAGATTCATACATTACGCGGCGAGTAACGGCAGGCCATACAGTAGCATAGGGAAATGGCTCGTAAGACAGGGAGTGTTGAACGAGTCCGATGCGGATTGGCCCGGTATAAAGGCCTGGGCGGAAAAGCATCCTGATGCCTTCAGGCAGGCGGCCGCCCATAACCCCAGATATGTTTTTTTCAGGTGGGAGGAGCGGGGTCCTATTGGTAGTATGGGCGAGATTCTGAGTCCCATGGTTTCCGTGGCTCTTGATCCCGGAGTTTATCCCCTCTCAGGCCTTTTTTTTCTTGATGTCTCTCCTCAGGTTTCATCAGATGGGGCGGGAGGGGGCGGCTTCAGGGGTTTTGTGCTTAACCAGGATGCAGGGAACGCCATTAAAGGTCCATTCCGCCTGGATCTTTATTGCGGAGACGGTGACAAGGCGGGCCGGCTTGCCGGCAGGCTGAGAAACAGGGCACGACTCTTTATTATCCTGGCGCGTCAGCAGAAACAACCATAAAAAATTTTCATTATTCTGTGAATTGAGCGAATGAACATATAACGACCTTAAAACACAAGGTGTTTTATGTCGATATTCTTCAGGAAACCCACTGGAAGATGATTTTTTGAAAAAGGGATTGAAAAGAATCCCCTGCTGGCACAAAGAAGGATGGAGGTGGGTATGTTGGTCGTCTTTGTTGGAGATGGTACAGAGGGACCAGCAGGGGAAATTGATTTGCTGATTAATTGTAGGTTTCTTATATCCTTTTTATGACACGTTGTCAACGGGGTTATAATTTTTTTGTTTTTGCCGGTGTTCTTGCTTTTCAGGTGTTGAACCATTAAGGTCATTGGCCAGGTTTGTATGATGTACAGGACCCTTTTTGCCAAATACGTTCAAGGCATCGGGATGCCGCTCTTTCAGGGGAAGAGACCGCGTATGGTGTTGGCCATGGTCTTCATCTGTATATGTGTCGTTCCCTTTTGTCTTGCACTGGTTTTACCCTCTGAAGATACGACTGGCGCCTCTGAAAAAGGCCCTCCCGAAATACACGATCTGTCCATTATTAATTCGGATCAGCGGCTGCTTGCCTATTTTTCCCTTAAAAACGGCTTTACCCCCGAGGTGGTAGAGGCACTTAAAAGCGGGATTCCTGTGAGATACACGTTTGACGTGGAGCTGCTTGCCCCGGGTTTCCTCTGGAAAAAACAGCTGCTGAGTCTCCAGGTGCCACGGGTGGTTTCCTTTGACAGCCTGAAGGGGGAGTACAGGGTCATGTTCGGTCCGGTGGTCCACAGGGTCGTAACCGTGAGAACCCTTAATGAGGCAAAGCGTCTGGTGTGCGATGTAAATGACGTGCCGCTCATCCCTCTTGGTGATCTCGAAAAGGGGGTCCAGTATACTTTGAGGGTCAGGGCCAGGGCGGAGAAATCTGTTTCCTCCCTTCCATTTGAGGGTCTTATGAAGATTTTTTCATCCTGGGGGATTGAGACCAGCTGGTATGAGATCCACTTTAGCTATTAGTGAATCCAGGAGGCGCCGCCGGGAACGTGTGATGATGGCGGTTGCCGCGATCATCATTCTTTTCCTTTCCTGGGCAGAGTACAGGTTGGTTTCCGGAGGAAGCCCCTTTCCCGTAAGTACCAATGTCCTTATCTTCGTTGTAATAAACCTGAATACCCTGCTCATACTTCTACTGACTTTTCTTATAATAAGAAACCTGGTCAAGCTGGTCTTTGAAGACCGGAAAAATATCATGGGGGCCAAGCTGCGGACCAAACTCGTCGCGGCCTTTGTGTCTTTGTCCATACTTCCTACAGGGATGCTTCTGCTGGTTTCGTTCCAGTTTCTTACCGCAAGCCTGAACTACTGGTTTGACAGCAAGGTGGAACAATCACTCCAGGGTTCCCTGAACCTTGGAAGGGAGTATTACCAGGAGAAGACCCGGAAACTTGGAAAGATTTCTTTACATCTGGCAGAGGAAGCAGAAAACCAGTGTATTGACCCTTCCGGGAAACTTGATACCGGATGCCTGAGGGAGATTGCCCAAAAAGCCCCCTCCGGGTCGTCATTTTGTACTCTTGAGGTGGTTGATGCCACTAATGTGCCGGTCTTGAGCTTCCCATCCGGTTTTAAGCCTCCCAGGCTTTCCGCCTCAATTCTTTCCAGGGTTTTTGCGGGCAAGGTCGCGCAGGTGTCCACTGATACGGTGGAGGGCGGTGAGCTCGTGCGTGTACTTTCTCCTATCAGGAATCCGGGGGGACGGACCATTGCCGTTGTTGCGGTAGGGGATCTCATCCCTGAACGTATCCTTCATCTGCTTGATCAGATTCGCCTGGGGCATGATGAATACAGCAAGCTCATGTTGGTGCAGAAGCCCATAAAGTCCACGCTTATTATAACGCTGTTTCTCACGGCCCTGCTTATTATCTTTGTTTCCATATGGTTTGGTTTCCGGTTGGCCAAGGGAATTACAGAGCCCGTGCAGATGCTGGCAGAGGCGACCCACAGGGTCGCGCAGGGAGATCTCGATTTCAGGCTTGAGGCGGAGGGCAGGGATGAGTTGAGTTCCCTGGTTCGGGCATTTAACACCATGACGCAGGATC
>JALVVK010000059.1 GCA_027023445.1 Deltaproteobacteria bacterium
AAAGTCCGTAAGTATGTGAAATGGCAACAGGAAAAAGATAGACGCATGGAGCAACTTAAGCTTTGGAATTAATTTACCCTTATAGGGTCACCTTGTATTCCACCCTTTTTAGGGGTGGTTGTTAAATGGTAAATTATGAATGTTAAATTAAGGTGCTAAGTTATTATATCTTTCCGAATTTAATAAAAATTTGTTTGCCACAATTTACAATTCACCATTTATCATTCAACATTTTCATGCTCAGGGATGCGAAGCACCACTTAGCATGAAAGTTTGGGATGAGCGGTAATTCCCGGACAAACAGGAAATGATTCCATGCGCATTGACATTGTCTCAGAACATGCGGACCCTGCCACAGTCAGGGCACACCCAGGTAGGTCCGTTGCTCATGCCCCACAGGTTTTCCTTCATGCAGTCATCACATATCTGGAAACCGCATGGACAGTTCCAGCAAAAGGGAAGTTCCCTGCCGCAGGCGTGACACTTGAAACGGCGTTTTGGCCTCCTGGCCTTTTTTGATGTCTTTGTTGTTTCAGGACTCATTTTTCCCATTTCTTTTTCCCGTTTCCTTTATGACAGGGATGCGGATTATGAAAACCGTTTCCATACCCGCGTCAAGGAGGAACTTCTCCTCCGGGGGTGACTGGGCCTCGATGGTGCCTCCATGGTCCCTTATAATCCCGAAAGAAAGGGACAGGCCCAACCCTGTTCCCTTGCCGACTTCCTTGGTGGAAAAGAACGGATCAAAGATCTTTTTGATGTTTCCCGGCGGTATGCCCGGTCCTGTATCGCCTATTATGATTTCGATATACCTATGATCCTCGGTCTGTCTGGTCCAGATGCAGACTATGCCCTCCTGTACAATGGCGTGATGGGCGTTGGTGAATATGTTCATGAACACCCGGCGCAGTTTTTCAGGGTCAGCCATGATTGGGGGAAGGCCGTTGGTATATTCCTTATGGACGTAAATCCTGTCCATATTCATACTGTGTTCTATTATTGCAAGGGCGTCGTCCAGGCACCGGTTTATATCTACGGCGGCCCGTTTGTTTTCAAGGCTTTGTCTGGAGAATTTAAGAAGATCGGCCACGATGGTGCGGCAGATCTTGGTCTGTTTTTCGATGATCTTGAGGGTTTCATATACCTCTTCCTGATCCTCGAAGTCCTCTTCCATAAGCTGCGCGTATCCTAAAATTATACCAAGGGGGGTATTTATCTCATGGGCGACGCCTGCGGCAAGCTGGCCTATAGACGCCATTTTTTCCGATTGTATCAGTTGCTGCATCACCTTTTTGAACTGGGTGAGGTCCTTTGCTATGCCTTCAGATCCGGTGATATTGCCCTGCTCATCCTTTATGGCTGAGGCGGTGATCATCAGGAAGAGCTTTGTTCCGTCAGATCTTGTAAATTCCACTTCCATGTCTTTTATGTGACCCTTGGTCCTGAGATCCTCCTGGTATGGGTCCCAGCTTCCCTCCTTTGAAAACAGCTCAATAAGGGGTTTACCCCTTATTTCCTCCAGGGAGGAGAAACCGAGAAGGGTTATTCCGCTCTGATTTATGTCTGTAATCCGGCCGTCTTTATCACAAAAAAAGATGATGTCCCTGGATGCCTCGAACAGCCCCCTGAACTTCTGTTCTGATATCCTGAGTTCCATGGTGCGTTCCTCCACCATCTGTTCAAGGTTCTGATTCAGTTCCTGCAGTGCCTGATGGGCATCTTCAAGTTTCTGGTTTGTCTCGGCCAGTTTTCTGGCGTCTTCCTGGATGAAATCAATGACCTTCCTGATATTGGGATAGTAAAAGGTGAGAACGGCGGAGGACGTGAGGGTAATGGTGTTAAGACCGCCACTGTATGGGGCAAGTAGTTTCCAGAGCCCGGGAAAGCCGACGAAGTTGAAGATGAAGCGCAGTACATGGCCTATACCCCTGGAAAGGGCAAAGGCGACCATGGACATGCAGAGCCAGAATAGATAGGTCCAGAGGACATTGTGTGGCTCCAGGTTCCTGAGTTTGTTGGCATAATAAAAGGCCATAACTGACAGGACGATCATCAGGCTGGCTCCGCAGAAGTCAACCAGGTAAACCGGGCGCATGGGAAGACCCTGGATAAAGATTCCCGTCATGTTCCTGCCTTTTTAGAGGTTATTTTTTTTTCTGTCTCGTTACAGAAGTGTTTCAGGCTTAATACAAGAAAGAAGATCGCGGGTACACAGAGGAGGTGGTCAAAGGAGCCCATATAGAAAAACCAGCGTTCAAGGGAGATCGGGGCACGCAGGTATCTCTGCCAGATATCCGGGTTTCTCGTTATTGCATCAGCAGGAAGCCTTACCGAAAGGATATGGACGCTGAGCGTGTCAATGTTCCACAGGAGAAAAAGAATGAAGGATGTCTTCAGGTAGCGCCATGCAGGGCCATGTCCCACAGGGTAACGATACAGTATATACAACAGAAAGATCAGGGCCGCGGAAAAAAAGACATGGGCCATGTTGTGCACGTAAAGGCCCTCTGGCGGGCCGTGCACCTGGACTGCCAGGGCCCGGTCCGGCAGTAAAAAAAGCATGGCAATCATGGTGAGTAATGCCGTCGAAAGAAGACCTGTGACCTGCTTCCGGTTGTGAAGGGAGGTGATATGGCCTGAAATTTTTGATTTGAGGGTATTGCTCATGTGGGTTGTTTTGATAATATTTTTCAGGGACATGTAATCCTTGCCACCATGCCTGATGAATGGTTAAAATCATGTTAACTCTAAATTGACAGCTTTCCAAGCCTGACTATGAAAACAGGTCATGGGTAAATAGGTATAGGTCATGGGTCATGGTTTGAGAAATAGGGTGATTTTTTGTGGCTGTCACCCATCACCCATGAGCCATGAGCTATCACCCATGAGCTACTACCCGGTTTTCAAATGTTGCCTGGTATGAAGGTTTATGGGGTGTTATTATGAATCCGGTGCTTGATGCCATATATTCCCGGAGAAGTGTTCGCGATTTTATGAATCGGCCTGTGGAGCGGGAGAAGATCCTTGAGGTTATCCGGGCCGGAACCTGGGCGCCATCAGGGCTTAATAATCAGCCGTGGCGTTTTGCGATTGTTACGGATCCTGGGCTTAAGGGCAGGTTTGAAGGCCTTACGCATTATGGAAATGTGATTTCGTCCGCAAGGGTGCTTATTCCGGTATTTCTCGATAAAAGGGCCATGTATAATATTGTTAAGGATCACCAGGCGGTGGGGGCATGCATACAGAACATGCTTCTCGCGGCTCACGCCATGGGGCTTGGTGCGGTATGGCTCGGGGAAATACTCAGGAGCGCGGAAGATGTGAGGGATCTCCTTGGTCTTTCTTCTGATTTTGAGCTTATGGCGGTCGTGGCCATGGGCTATCCTGAGCATAAGGACCGGACCTCCACCCGCAATTCAGTGAAGGAAGTGATTATATTTGATAAATAAGGAGGATCTGATGTCTGTTAAATGTTTTTTAAGGCGCTATATGGTGGTGTTGTGGGTGTTCGCGGCATTTTTTGTCGTATCGGGCAGCCTGTGTTCCTGCTCCCTGATAGGTTCTTCCGCCGGCAAGGAGGGCGCTGCGGATGTGTCTTCCACCCCCGCGTCCGAAGAGGCCCCGTCTATTACCTATGAATTCCCTGATCTGCCCTTGCCCGTGGAGCTTAAAATGGATAATGACAAAAGCGTTGTCATCCGTTATCCGAATTATCGTGGAGGGATAATCGTTCTCAAGGGACGCGTCACAGTGGACTCCCTTGTGGACTTCTTTACCAAGAATATGCCCAAATATGGCTGGAAGTTTACAGGCAGCCTGAATGCCCATAGAATCCTCATGGGTTTCTCCAAGCAGGGGAACGCCTATTGTCTTATCGTGGTTTCTGAGGGAAATCTGGGATTCCAGACAGAGGTCCAGATCTGGCTCAGTGAGCCGGTGGCCGAGTGATGGAGACCACGGCCTATAGCCCTCTTGCCGGAAAGAGGATTCTCCTGGGCGTAAGTGGTGGCATAGCTGCCTTTAAGGCGGCTGACTATCTCAGAAGGTTTTCCCGGCTGGGAGCGGAAATTACTCCGGTCCTTACCAGGAACGCCACACGGTTTGTGTCTCCCCTTACGTTTTCCGCCCTTGCATCGAAAACGGCAGTCACGGACATGTTTGATCCGGAGGGGAGGGCGGCAGACGCCATACCTCACATCTCTCTTGCCAGGGCGGCAGACGTGTTCCTGATACTGCCCGCTACTGCGAATATTCTGTCCAAGGCGGCAGCGGGCATAGCGGACGATCTTCTTTCCACGCTTGTTATTGCCTATGGGGGGCCGGTTCTTTTCTGTCCGTCCATGAATCCTGCCATGTACGCCAATCCCGCGGTCAAGGCCAATGTGTCAAGGCTGCGTTCCTACGGCCACAGGATCGTGGAACCGGAGCGGGGAGGAACGGCCTGTGGAGAGGTGGGAAGGGGAAGGCTTGCCTCATGGGAGGTGATCAGGGAGACGGTGCTCAGGGAATTGACCACCCGGTCCCTTGAGGGGGTGCGGGTGCTGGTCACGGCCGGGCCTACCAGGGAATTCCTTGATCCGGTCCGATATATATCAAACAGGTCCTCCAGCAGGATGGGATATGCGCTTGCCAGGGTTGCCGCCAGGCGGGGATCTGATGTTACCCTTGTAACAGGGCCCACGTCCCTGGCTCCGCCGCCCGGTGTGGCTCTCGTCAGGGTGGAGACCGCAAAAGAGATGGCACATGCCGTGGAAGACGTTGCTTCAAAGGCCGATATTGTGGTAATGGCGGCCGCGGTGTCAGACTATAGGCCCGTGGAATTTTCCCCTGAGAAGATAAAAAAGGGGCCCGGATCACTGACCGTGGAGATGGAAAAGACACCTGATATACTGGGCGGTCTGCTGAAAAACAGGTGGCCTGGCCAGCTGATAGTCGGGTTTTGTGCCGAGACCGGCGATCTTGAGGCAAGGGCGCTGGAAAAATTAAGGCGCAAGAAGGTCGATCTGCTTGTTGCCAATGATGTCCTGGAGCCAGGGGCGGGTTTTGACGTATCCACAAATCGCGTGGTCATGATTACCCCGGACGAGGCAATGGAGGCCCTGCCGCTGCTTCACAAGGAAGAGGTGGCGGAACGGATTTGGAACAGAATACAAAGGCTCATCATTGACAGGGACAAATAGTTCTGTTATCAGAAATGCGCCTTGCCGGAGTGGTGGAATTGGTAGACGCGCTGGACTCAAAATCCAGTGGGATTTGCTCCCGTGCGAGTTCGACTCTCGCCTCCGGCACCAGATGGTAAAGACAGGGCAAAACATCCGGCGGTCAGTCGTTTTTTGTCTTGACATAATGATACTGCTTAATTAAAGAGGAATAGCCTTTTCGGTGGTGGGCGTAGCTCAACGGTTAGAGCGTCGGGTTGTGGCCCCGGAGGCTGTGGGTTCGATTCCCACCGCTCACCCCAGTAAATTCAAGGACTTACAGTTTTCGACTGTAGGTCCTTTTTTGTTTTTGATCATGTCCTTGGTCTGGTTGCATACATCGATCTTTCCCTGTCTCAATCCCTTATTCATCATGTCCCGGTTTGGAACAGGCGCTTTTTTTTGACTTTAATGAAAAGACATAATCCAGCAGTTTTACTGGTGGGTTCCAGCTATGCTAAGCAGGTAACATGGTGGTGACGAAAATTGAATACCTCCTTACCCTCCGGGAGGGTGGCCCGAAGGGTAATAGTAGGAGGTATTCAATGAGTGATCTTAAAAAATTAGCACATGCCGTATGGCAGTGCAAATACCATATAATTTGGTGCCCTAAGTATCGGTTCAAAATTCTCAAGGGAGCATTGCAACGGTCAGTTGAGGAGATATTGCAGCAGCTGTGTGACTGGAAAAAGCTGGAGGTTTTGGAAATGAGCATACAAGGGGACCATGTACATATGGTTTTGTCCATTCCTCCAAAGTTTTCGGTTTCGGAAGTGGTTGGATCCCTGAAAGGCAAATGCGCCATCAAGATATTCGACAAACATTTGGAGCTCAAGAAACGATACTGGGGGCGACACTTCTGGGCCAAAGGCTACTGTGTAAGCACAGTAGGCCTTGATGAGGCAAAGTCCGTAACTATGTGAAATGGCACCAGGAAAAAGATAGACGCATGGATCAACTTAAGCTTTGGAATTAATTTGCCCTTATAGGGTCACCTTGTATTCCACCCTTTTTAGGGGTGATTGTTAAATAAACGCTTACAGAGATTTTTTCAAAAAAATATTGACATGGTGTCTTTGAGCAAATAGGTTAGTAATTAATTACTAACTTTGTCTGCTGGAGGTCCTATGGCTGTGTCGAGCAAACATCTTTCTGCCGAAGAACGGCGCCTGGTAACTGTTGAGACGGTGATCGAGCTGGCAGGGGAACAGAATCCAAGCGAGATTACAACGGCTGCCATCGCCAAACGCATGGGCTTGACCCAGGGGGCCCTTTTCCGCCATTTCCCCAATAAAGATGCCATATTACAGGCTGTGATGGAATGGGCCTCCGAGCGCTTGTTGTCTCGTGTTGAAAAGGCGGTTGATGCAAAGTCATCTCCCATTGACGCGCTTGAAAGCATGTTTATGGCTCATATGGAATTTATAGCAGAGTATCCTGGAATTCCCCGTATGTTGTTTGCTGAGTTGCAACATTCTGAAGAGACCGCTACTAAGCGAATAGTGCAAACGCTCCTTCGCAGTTATGGTGAGCGCCTCAATTGTTTGTTTGAACAGGGGAAAGCCTGTGGTGAGATTGATGGAAAACTTGATAATGAGGCCGCGGTTACGCTCTTCATTGGTACCGTTCAAGGATTGGTCATGCAATCGTTGATAGCAGGCGATGCGCGCCAACTATGCCAAAGCGCGCGGAAAATTTTTGCCATCTATCTGCGGGGCATCAGGAGTGTATTATGAAAAAATTGCCTTTTCAAAAACGGACACTGGCGCTGTTAGCCATAATTGTTCCTCTGTTTGTGCTTTTTGTCTATGTTGCCCTGTATTCAGGGCCACTTGCTCCGGTATCGGTGGTTTTGACCACAGTGGAGAATAAAAGCATTTCACCGGCACTTTTCGGCATCGGAACCGTTGATGCCCGTCATACCTATAAAATTGGCCCAACGTATCCGGGACGGGTCAGGCGTTTGAATGTTGACGTGGGCGATCGGGTCAAGGCGGGGCAGGTCCTCGGCGAAATGGACCCGGTGGATCTTGATGAACGTATTCGGGCCCAGGTTGCCGCCCTGAAACGTGCGAATGCTCAATTACGTGAATCACAGGCGCGTGAAGATTACGCGCATGCACAGGCCTTACGTTACGAACAGCTACTTAAGGCGCGTTCCACCAGTGAAGAGGTATTAGCCGCTAAACGACAAGACCTTATGGTTGCGCAAGCCGCGGTGACTGCAGCACGTGGGGAGGTGTCCCGTCTGCATGCCGATCTGAATGCATTGAAAGCACAGCGCAGGAATTTGGCCCTGATTGCACCGGTTGACGGCCTGGTCGTTTCGCGTGATGCCGAGCCGGGAACCACCGTGGTCGCGGGGCAGTCGGTCGTGGAGCTGATTGATCCGAATACACTCTGGATCAATGTCCGGTTCGATCAAATTCGTGCCAACGGTCTGGCCGCAAACCTGCCGGCTCAGATCGTATTGCGTTCCCAGGCAGGCAAGGTGCTGGCCGGGCGCGTACTGAGAGTCGAACCATTGGCGGATGCAGTAACGGAGGAAACACTGGCCAAGGTTGTCTTTGATAAAATTCCTGATCCGATGCCGTCCATCGGTGAATTGGCCGAAGTCACGGTTATTTTACCACCTCTTGCGGCAGGGCCGGTTATTCCCAATGCGGCGATTCGTCGTGTTGACGGCAAGCTGGGCGTTTGGCAGGTTACAGACCATAAACTTCGCTATACACCGGTATCACTGGGAATTTCCGACCTGGAGGGCAATGTGCAGGTACGAAAAGGGCTTAAGGTTGGGGACCGGATCGTGGTTTATAGCGAAAGTGCGCTGAACAGGCACAAACGAATCCATGTGGTTGATCATATCCGGGGGGTGAGGCAATGATCAGCCTGGCTGGCCGCGACATCCTGCATTCCTGGGGCAAGTTCGTTTTTACCGGCATGGGACTTGGGCTGCTGATCGGCATCACACTATCAATGGCCGGAATTTATCGTGGCATGGTGGATGACGCCAAGGTGCTGCTCGACAACAGCGGTGCTGATCTCTGGGTGGTGCAGAAAGATACCCTTGGTCCCTACGCTGAGCCATCAAGCATCTATGATGATATCTGGCGTGGTATTCGTGGCATACCCGGCGTGGATCAGGCAGCCAATATTACCTATCTCACCATGCAGGTGAGTAAGGATAGTGGTGACGTACGTGTCATGGTGGCCGGCATTACACCCGGAGGACCAGGGACACCTGGCTGGCCGCCCTATCTCGTCGCAGGCCGCCAGATTACCCGAAGCCATTACGAGGCGGTTGCCGATATCGCCTCCGGACTCAAACTTGGCGAACGCATCAAGCTCCGCCGTCACCACTACACCATAGTCGGCCTGACCCGAAGGATGGTCTCTTCCAATGGCGATCCGATGGTGTTCATTCCACTGAAAGACGCCCAGGAAGAACAGTTTCTGAAAGATAACGATGCCATATGGGCGCAGCGTCGACGTACTGCCCAGAACCCTGCCTTTAACCGGCCCGGGGTGCCCGGTTTGCTCGATGCGGTCATTGCCTCGCAAAGCACCAACCCCTATGTCAATGCCGTCTTGGTGCGGGTTAAAAAAGGCTATGACCCTGAACAAGTCGCTGAATCCATTCGTCGTTGGAAACGCCTGACCGTCTATACCCGCAGCCAGATGGAGAAAATCCTGGTGGGCAAGCTGATCGCCACCGCCGCTAAACAGATCTTTATGTTCCTGGTCATTCTTTCGCTTGTCAGCTCCGCCATCGTGGCTTTTATCATCTATACCCTGACGCTGGGAAAGATTCGTGAAATTGCCGTGTTGAAACTGATCGGCACGAAAAATCGCACCATTATCGCTTTGATCATGCAGCAATCCATCGCCCTGGGCCTGATCGGCTTTGTGGTGGGCAAGATTTCAGCAACCTTATTGATGGCACCGATATTTCCCAAACATGTGCTGCTGGAACCCCTCGATTCCGCTATCGGGCTTATCGCAGTGGTTATGATCTGCGTACTGTCGAGCATTGTCGCCATTCGTGCCGCGCTGAAGGTCGATCCGGCCGAGGCCATAGGAGGCTGAGATGAGCGGAAAAGGCATTCAGATCGTGGGGTTGAGAAAACGCTATGGAAGTGGCGACACCGCTGTGGATGCTCTCAGGAAGGTAGATATGCACGTAGCTCCTGGTGAAGTCGTTGGTCTTATAGGTCCCTCCGGCTCCGGCAAGACCACGCTACTTAAATGCCTGGGAGCGGTGATTGAGCCCACTGCCGGAAAAATGATACTCGGAGATGACGTCATTTATGACGACGGCTGGAAGGTAAAGGATCTTCGGGCCCTGCGGCGGGACCGGATCGGCTTTGTATTCCAGGCGCCCTATCTGATTCCTTTCCTCGATGTCACCGACAATGTTGCCCTTCTGCCCATGCTGGCGGGGATACCAAACGCCGAGGCGCGTAAACGGGCAATAGAATTATTCAAAGCGCTTGATGTGGAACATCGCGCCAAGGCCATGCCATCTCAACTCTCTGGTGGAGAACAGCAACGAGTGGCAATTGCACGTGGCCTGGTCAATCGTCCCCCGGTAATACTGGCCGATGAACCCACTGCTCCCCTTGATAGCGAGCGGGCCCTGGCCGTAATCCGAATCTTGAACGATATGGCCAAAAAATTTGAAACCGCCATTATTGTCGTCACCCACGATGAAAAAATCATTCCTACCTTCAAGCGCATTTATCATATCCGTGACGGAGTAACCTATGAAGAAGCAGGTGAAGGGCGGGACTTTGAATGAAACTTCCAGGGAGTATGTTATGAACAAGGTGATCAGTTATTCCTTGATTGGTGTTTGTGCCGTTTTGCTGGCAGGGTGCGCGGCAGGACCGCATTTCCAACGGCCGGCTCCGCCCGATGTGTCCGGCTACACCTCCACGCCATTGACCACCAGTCTGGCTTCCTCCCCGACCACGTTGGGCGGGCCGCAAAGCATTCTTAAAGGAAAACGATTAACAAAATATTGGTGGCGCGCTTTAGGTAATAAGAAGTTAAACAGACTCATAAACGAGGCCCTGGAACACAATCCCACCTTGGTGGCCGCAGAGGCGACGTTACGCCAGGCACAGGAACTTTACGCAGCGCAGGCAGGTTCCACACTTTACCCGCAATTAAACGGCGACCTTGGTGCCCAGCGCCAACGCTTCAATCCTGGTGCGTTAGGACAGGCCGGGGAAGCACGCGAGTTCAGCCTTTATAACGCCGGCGTAGGTGTACGATATACGTTTGACCTGGCCGGAGGCAACAGAAGGGCGCTGGAAGCTCTGGCTGCGCGGAGTGATTATCAGCAGTTTCAATTGGAAGGCGCCCGTCTGACATTGGCGGCAAACATTGTAACCACGGCCATTACTCAGGCAAACCTGAAAAGGCAGATTAAAATCATAAGAGATATTTTGAAATCGCAGGAAAATCAACTGGAACTGACCCGGGAGCGTATTCGCCTTGGTCACGGGAAGCCGGATGATGTCTATCCTTTACAAACACAGTTGGAGCAAACACGCGCCAGACTGCCACTGTTACGTAATCAACTTCAGCAAAACGAGCACCTTCTGGCGGTTCTTATAGGTAGAGCGCCAGGCAAAGGGCCTTTGCCATCGTTTGCCTTGGAAGATTTCGATCTGCCGTCGGAGTTGCCGTTGCTGATTCCCTCGGAACTGGTACGTGCAAGGCCGGATATTCTTGGCGCTGAAGCGTTGCTGCATGCCGCGAATGCAGAATACGGGGTGGCAATATCCAAGCTATATCCCCAACTAAACCTTAGTGCCGATCTGGGCACCCAGGCATTGACAACCGGCGCATTGTTCGGCGCCGGTTCTGCTGTTTGGAGTTTGGTGGGGCAACTGACACAACCCCTGTTCAACCCAGGTTTGCCAGCTGAAAAAAGAGCGGCTCTTGCCGCCTTCGATGCGGCCGCGGCAAACTACCAGTCCGTCGTTCTGGAAGCTCTTCGCAACGTAGCTGATGTATTGCGGGCATTGGACAATGATTCAAAACGGCTGCAGGCGCTTGCCGCTGCTGATTTCGCTTCCCGGAAGTCTTTAGAGTCGACACAACGTCGGTATGGGCTTGGAGCAGCCAGCTTTTACGATCTGCTTATCGCACAACAACAACGTCTTCAGACTGAACTCGATCTTACAGAGGGCCAGGCCAAACGCCTGGTCAACACGGTCGCTTTTTACCAGGCCATGGGCGGTGGTTTGTTTGACATTACCTCTCTGTGTCAATGTAAGTGAGACATCTACTACCTGCTAAATTAGTGTAGGACGGGTAGGTATTTTAATCTGAAACAGAGTGGACTCACTTAAAACTTCTTTTACTCTGCGTAATCTGCGGCCATTTGTCAAAAATAAAGATTTGACCCCCCTTCCCCACGCTTGGGTATCCCGACCCTCAGAACCGGGGATGGAACATAGGTCCCGTCCAGTATGGCGGCGCCTATACCCTGCCACTTCTCCTCAATGTACGATGGAAACTGCGCTATGGACACCCCGTCAATCCCCGGGGCTCCCTTGTTAGCCTTTACCTGCTTCCAGGCACGGTTGAGGTTATCGGGCTCAGGTATACGCTCGAGTAGATCAGATCCGGGAGGCCGCTTTCCCATGACGCGCGCTGCCACATCTCCCCCGTACAGGTTCGTAAGCGCTAATTAAACCCCATCTGCCCAGCCATGGGCGGGCATGTCATCATGTCATGGTGAATGGAATATATCTTTCGTAGGGAGGGGATCACCATGGCAGAGTCAAATCCTGGCAAGAAAAATAGTAGGCAGGCCTTCTGGAAGGCGCACATGGATGCCTTGAATAGAAGCGGACTGAACGCCGCGGAATATTGCAGGAGACACGGGCTTTCCTATCATGCCTTCAGGAACTGGAGGAAAAAATTGGGCAAGGGCGCGGGCACATCTGTATCCCTTGTTCCAGTTCCAGGGGATATCCTTCAGGGGGAAATCCATCGTCATGGCTGTGGAGCAGCAGATCTCAGGCTCAATCTCAA
>JALVVK010000060.1 GCA_027023445.1 Deltaproteobacteria bacterium
CCAGGATGGCGGATGTTCTTTACGCAGAGGGCATACCGCGCGTGGACGGCATACTGCTGGACCTGGGCCTTTCATCCTTCCAGCTGGATCTTAGCGGGCGTGGTTTCAGCTTCCTGAGAGACGAGCCTCTTGATATGCGTATGGATTCGAACGGGTCGGTCATGGCCGCTGATATGGTCAACCATCTTCCAGAAGACAGGCTCAAGTGGTTGATAAGAACGTATGGCCAGGAGCGCTGGGCAGGAAGAATTGCCAAATTTATAGTAGAACATCGGCAAAAGGAACCGATTCTTTCCACCGCAATCCTGGCAGATCTGATTTCCAGAGCAATTCCAAGAAGATATCATCCTCGAAGGATTCATCCTGCCACCCGCACCTTCCAGGCGCTCAGGATCGCCGTGAACCGGGAGCTTGATAACCTGAAGGAGGTGCTGGGAATTGCCCCTTCCTGTCTGGTCCGGGGGGGCAGATTCTGCATTATCTCCTTTCATTCTCTGGAGGATCGGATGGTAAAGCATACGTTTCGCGGTGATCCAAGACTGCGTCCTTTGACGAAGAAACCCTGTGTCCCGGATCCAGAGGAAATCAAGGCAAATCCAAGGGCGAGAAGCGCGAAGCTCAGGGCTGCAGAACACACGGAAACATAATAATCAGGATGTTCAGGAGAGATAAATGGCCTTAAAAACCGCAACCCTAAGAATGCCTCAGAGAAGACCAAACAGCCGTATCATTTCCCGTAATACGCGGATGTCATACAAAAGTATGGCCAGAACCAGGGTTTCGAACGTGTCCAGAGTGCACGTTTTTGCCGCTTTCCTGTGTTTGTGTCTGTTGCTGCTTGGCCTTTGGACCAGCTACAGAGTCAAGATGGTGGCTGATGAACTGAAGGCCTTGGAGGTTGAGTCGGCGCGGCTGCAAACAGAAAACCAGCAACTTGTTAATAAGCATAATCTGCTGATTTCCAGGGCCAACCTGGAAAAGTTAGGCCGACGTCTGGGGCTTCATCCTCCCAAAAAAAATCAGCTTGTTTTTCTGAAATAGCAAGGAGATGTCGTTTAAGGATGCGGGGGGGCGGTATTATCTCTTATGGTTGCATTATGTTGTTATGTGTCTTTGCCGGCCTGCAGGCTGGATGTACGGGCACTGACACGCAAAAACAGGCCGATGGGAACACGACCCTGGGTTCGGATAGGCTGCGTGCCTCCTGGACTGAGGTCGCGCGTCATCCGATTTTTGACCGTACCGGGATGATATTGTCCATGAGCGAAAAAAGATTTTCCGTCTTCGTTACTTCCGCCCGGCCGGGCCTCTGGACCTCGCGGGCCGGTGAAATCCTCGGGCTGGATCCTGCCGAGCTCAACCACAGGCTTTCCGGGGTTGACGGCATGGTCTGCCTGTCAAGGGCCGCGACCCTTGATGAGGTCAAGGCCTTGAGACGGTGCGGTATTGAAGGTTTAAAGATATATCAGGGCTATCATCGGAGGTATCCTTACGGCAGTATGGCAAGTTCTATCCTTGGCCTTGTGGATCCCCGGGGGATGGGGGTCGCCGGTGTGGAATCCTTTTATGATTCGTTTCTTAGATGCTCACCCGGAGTGGCGGACGATGGCTGCATGATCAGAGGCCTGACCCTCTGCATTGAAAAAGATCTTCAGATCAGCGCTGAAAAGGAACTGGCCCGCCAAATGCATAGGCTAAGGGCCAAGAGGGGATGCCTGGTTTTAATGGACGCGTCCAATGGAGAAATCCTGTCCATGGCGTCGTTGCCTGGGTGGGATCCGGAAAAATACTGGGAATATGATCCTGCGGACCTTCATAATGCCGCGATAACAGATGTCTGGGATCCGGTAGTGCTGTTTCCTCTCCTTGTCAGAATCCTGGACAGTCCGCAGATTTCCCGTAAAGATTCTCAGGAATCCCCGGCAGGGGTATCAGGCATTCACAGGGCATCTGATTTGAAATGGGACTGGACCGAATTATCAGACGGGCTCTTTCTCTGGTCGCCGTGGAGCAGGGATAATATCTGCCTGAATATCAATTTTGAGAAGATCCTTGGAAAACTTTATTCCCTGGGCCTGGGAAGGTCTACAGGGATCGATCTGCCAAGGGAGAAAATAGGTGGACTTCCCACTACTTTCCCTGAATCATGGACAGAAATTGATGGTCTGAGGGCCTCTCCAATCCAGATACTGCGTGCTTTTTCCGCCATTATGGCCGGTGGCCGGATGGTTGTTCCGCACGTTGCCATGGATCCTGTTCATAAGGATGCAAACGGCTCTGGCGGATGTGCGGAAGAACTGAAGTGGATTGGCAGCAAACAGACGACCGCCCTGTGGAAGGAGCTTTCTTACAGGAGGCGGCCGTATCTGGTTTCTGTCCGTCAAAAGGATGACAGAAAGAGCGGGAAATCCTGCCAGATCGTGCTCCTGGGGTTCTGGCCTGCCGGACAGCCCAGGATTACCTACATTTTAGCTCTGGATCAGGCGGCAAGAGATCCAAGGAAAACCAGGGGAACCTTCAAGCATGTTCTGCGTCTGGCTGACAGGGCGAAGTCCCTTGTTTCGTTTGCAAAGCAGGATACGGCACCTAAAAAAATATGCCTTAGAGTAAAGGGCCATAGGATGCCGGATTTGAGAGGTTTATCCATGCGGCAGGCATATAGGATCCTGAGGGATGTGGATGTTGAGGTGCGGATCAGGGGGACTGGCGCGGTAGTCAGCCAGACACCTGCCGCCGGGACATCCCTGAAGGGCGTGAAGGTATGTACGATAATCTGTAAGGGCACGGAGAGCTGAATATACAGATGTCCATAAACCGGGGACATATTCTATTTTCTGATCTTGTGGCCTCG
>JALVVK010000061.1 GCA_027023445.1 Deltaproteobacteria bacterium
ATTTGTTCGACTGTTGTTTGCCCAGCATTTTAAGGAAAATTTCGACATCGCGACATCTTCCCTGCACGAAGACGCGGCTGTGTTCGGTGGCACAAAGAAGATTGAAGAGGCCGTAAAGGTACTTGTAAGACGGGATCATTCTCTGAGAATCGTTCCCATTATTACGACATGTTCCACCGAAACAATTGGTGACGATATCGAAGGGACTATAAGGAAGATAGAACAGGATCTGCAAAAAGAATGTCCTGAGCGTGAGATTGCCCTCGTTCCCGTGCATACACCGAGTTACAGCGGCAGTCATGTGAAGGGTTATGATACAGGTATGCGTGCCCTTGTCTCCACTTTGGCTAAAAAAGGCCAACCCAATGGTAAGTTGAATATTATTACAGGCTGGCTTAATCCTGGAGATGTAAGCGAGATAAAACACCTTCTGCGGGAGATGGATGTAAAAGCGATAGTACTGATGGACACCGAGGGTTTTGACGCGCCTATCATGCCGGATAAGTCAGGGTTCGCTACAGGGAATACCACAAAAGAAGAAATTGCTGATACTGCGAATTCAGTTGGCACCATGGCCCTGTGCAGATATGAGGGCAGTGGCGCGGCCAGGTTCCTGGAAAAGAGGTTCAAGGTTCCCTCCGTAATTGGTCCGACACCGATTGGTATAAGAAATACGGATATCTTTCTCAAAAATGTCAGCCGGCTTACCGGGAAAGAGATACCCCTGTCCATGACCATAGAACGTGGTAAGGCCATAGACGCACTGGTAGACCTTTCTCACATGTTTTTTGCGGACAAAAAGGTGGCTGTCTATGGCGATCCGGATCTGGTAATAGGGCTTGCCCGGTTTTGTCTGGAATGTGGGTTGAAACCAACACTCCTTTTGTTCGGTGATGATAACAAATCTTACGTGGAAGATCCGAGGCTGCTTGAATTAGGAAAGGAAGCCGATTTTGAGATCGAAGTGGTCTGGAACGCGGATTTATGGGAACTGGAGAGGCGGATAAAGGATAACCCGGGGGACATAGATTTGATTATGGGACATTCAAAAGGGAGATACGTGGCCATAGATAACGGTATCCCCATGGTCAGGGTCGGGTTTCCCGTCTTTGACCGGGCGGGGACGTGGAGGCACCCGGTCGTCGGCTACAATGGGGCGATATGGCTTGCGGAAACCATTGCAAATACCCTGTTTGAAGATATGGAAAGAAGGCATGACAGGGAATGGTTATTGAACGTATGGTAAACATAAAAACGTACAACAGGAGGAGAATATGCATACAATAATTATAGCAGTAACAATGGCAATTGCCGAGTTGTTCGGGGCCTTAATCTGTTTAAAGACAAAGGATGACCTGAAAAAGATGTTTTTAACGTGTCTCGGCCTGGGGTTTGGATATGCAATCGTATTGACTGATATCCTGCCTGATGCAGCAGAACACTATCGGTATGCAGCCCTGATATGCATGATCGGTATATTATCTATTTATGTACTGGATAAATACGGGAAACATATTGGAGGCTATGCAGCGGTTTCAGGTATAGCTTTTCATGACTTCTGCGAGGGTGCTGTCTTGACTGTACTTGGTTCAATGGTTTCTCCCCTTGTAATATTAGCCTTTGTCCTGCACAAAATACCTGAAGGAATTATCTCCTTTTCCCTATTAAAAGGCATCAGGGATAGAACGAAATTTTGCGTATTGGCCTTAATTCCCTTATTGATACCGCTTGGGACATTTATAGATGCGCCGGAATATATTGAACAGCCCGTCCTGGCCTTTAGTTCGGGAGTGATACTCTTCGTTATATCTAAATCCCTAATGACGATTATCTCGGATAATAAACATCTCATGCCAAAAGTTGCCGGGGCAACCGCCATGGGAGCGATATTAGGAGCGGTGCCATGTCTGATGTTGATGTAGTATTTCATGGACATCTTAGTGAACTTTACCGCAAGGCAAAAAGGGGTGAGGTAAAGACCAACTTGCAGGGAAGCCATACCCGTCCCTGTAAGTTCTGGACCGCGTTGAAGGTTTTAAGCGGCATTAAGAACGCCATTGTTATCGCCCATGGTCCACGTGGCTGTGCCTATGGAGTAAAGCGGACATATAAACTGACAAACTGCCGTAATAGCGGTACCCCCTATGAGCCGGTCGTGTGTACCAGCATGGACGAAAAACAGATTATCTATGGCGGAGAGAAGGAATTAAAAGGCGCCATTTTAGAGGTGGATAAAAAATATCATCCCGATCTGATCATCATAGGGACAAGTTGTGCATCCGGCATTATTGGTGACAACGTTGATGCCGTGGTGGAAAAGATGCGGTGCGAAGTAGATGCCGAGATAATGCCCATCCACTGTGAAGGGTTTGCGGGAGAATACCGCAGCGGGTTTGATCTGGCCTTTCAGCGACTGGTAGATTTGATGGAGCCCCCTACAGAGCAGCATAAATGGGAATTGGCGGATGCCGTTAATATTGTTGGGGGCCGGATGGGGCCTGAAAGAACAGAGGTAGACACCGATGTCAAGGAGCTGGTGCGGTTGATAAAGGGATCAGGGGCAAGGGTTAATGCCGTTATCGCCGGCTACTGCACCCTGGAAGAGATTAAGCGTGCGCCCAATGCGGCGGTCAACTGCACAAGATGCCTGGATTTTGGCTATGCCATTGGCAAAAAGATGCTCGAAGAATTTGGAACACCACTTAACTCTACCATCCTGCCTTATGGCATCAGCGCTACCGAAAAATGGCTTAAGGGAGCGGCAAAACACCTGGGGATGGAGGAGCGGGCAGAGGCCCTGATCGAACAGGAATATAATTTTATTAAGGCCAAATTTGAAGAGGCCAAAAGGCACCTGGAAGGTAAAACGGCGATCGTGGAAGGGCACGATGCCATCAGGTCACTATCCATCGCCCATATGTTGGAGTGTGACTTCGGGATGCGGGTGGTTATCTATAACTTCCATCCCTGGAACACAAAGGCACGACGAACCAGTATAGATTACATATTGGAAACGGGCATGGACCCGGAGATATTGATTACCAGGGGAACACTGGCCTTTGGCCAGTACGAGTCAATGCAGCAGACAGAAGACGAATTGCTGGATTTTCTTGGTGGTGTGAATCCGGAATCAACGGTGTATTTCGGCTCTTCTTTGAGTTTTCCCCATATTCCCCTGGTGGATTTAAACGCCATATTGAATCGTCCCAGATTTGGTTATCGTGGCGCGCTAATGGCCGCAAAGTGCATTAATACCGCGTTCCGGTACGCGGTAAGGCCCCGTAGCCGACTCTTCAAGGAGATGGTGTTTCCCGAGAATGCAGGGTTGGCATCTGCCCGGTCCATGACGTCAAAGCTGGCCTGTGACCTGCCCGATCCCACTCTGTACGCGCACAAGAGGAGGGGAGCATGTATGATGAGTTAGTGTTTGAACACTGCGAATACAGCAAAGATCCTGTTTTAGGGTGTGCCCTCGAGGGTATTGCCGGTGTGGCAGCCGGGATAAAGAATGTAAGTATTGTTATTCATTCTCCCCAAGGCTGTGCGGCGACGGTTGCGAGCGCCTTTGATGCCTGTGAAGTTGATTTCAGCCGACGGAAGATAGGGTGCACTCACCTTTTTGAATCTGATGTTATCATGGGGGCATCGGAAAAACTCAAAAATTTGATCAAAGAAGCAGACAGTGCCTTTAATACCAGGGTGATGTTTGTCGTTGGCACCTGCGCGGCAGATATTATTGGTGAAGATATTGAAGGGATATGCGCGGATGTGCAGTCTCAGGTCAATGCCAGGCTTATTCCTGTTTCCGCTGGTGGTTTCAGGGGGAATGCCATAGAGGGTGTGGATGTAGGTTTAGAGGCCTTGCTGCCCCTTATTAAAACGCCAAATCACAGAATTCCAAAGAGTGTGAATATTATTGCCCCGCAGAATTCAAACCCTACCTGGTGGGCGGATTTAAAATGGGTGACCGGGATTTTGCAGTCCCTGGGTGTCATGACGCAGATGGTGTTTACCCATAACACATCGCTTTGTGAGATCAGAAATGCCGGCTCGGCAGCGGCCAATATCATCTTAAATCATGATACAGGCTATGCGTTTGCCCGGAAGATGCAGGAACTCTATGGCATACCTTTAATCCTGGCCGATATCCCGTTGCCAATAGGCCTGAACAACACGGCACGCTGGTTGAGGGCGCTGGGAGCCTGTTTCGGCGCGGAAGAAAGGGCGGAAGGGTTGATAAAAAAAGGGGAGCAAGAGGTTATAAATATTCTCCGCCGAAGGGCATTGATGATCATCCCCCGTTACCATAATTGCAAAATCGCCATATCCGCGGATTCTACCGTTGGCATCGGTCTTATCCGGATGCTTTTTGAGGAACTGGAGATGGTCCCTGAATTGTTACTGTTCAGGTCCGGCGCGCCCGAGGCCCGAAAGATTTTGGAAAAAGAACTGGACAGTCTCGGCATTTCACCCAGGGTGGCATTCTGGGTAGACGGATACCAGGTGAAACAGGCATTAAAAGATGCAGATATAGACTGCGTTATTGGCTCTGCGTGGGAAAAATATATGGCGGAGGAGGTCGGAATCAAACTCGCCTTTGATGTGTTAACCCCTACGAATAGAGACGTTTATCTCGATAGGGCATATTTTGGATACCAGGGAATGCTCAATATGCTGGAGATAATCGCCAACGATTGGGAAAGGGCGTTTCGTTCAAAAGAGATAACGAAGGAGCAACCAGAATGAAAGGGATCATTGACTCTACATTGCGGGAAGGGGAACAGGCGGCTCATGTGTATTTTGACCTGGAGGAAAAGCTTCGCATTATCGATCTGCTCATAAAGGTGGGGGTTGATGAGATAGAGTTGGGGGTTGCTGTGCAAAATCCAGAGATCAATGATTTCATCAAAGAGGCCAGGGAACTCAAGGGATGTCCAAAAATTGCCTTGTGGTGCCGGTGTCTTCCGAAAGACATTGACGAAACACTGGCCCTTGCTCCGGATGTACTTGCGCTTTCCATTCCTGTTTCGGACATTCATATTGAGCAGAAGTTGGATCGGAATAGAGCCTGGATAAAAAATATGGTGCGAGAAGGCATATGGCGGGCCAGGGATAAAAGCGCCTGTTATATTTCACTTGGCCTGGAGGACGCGTCCAGGGCCGATCCTGATTTCGTGGAAGAGATCTCTTCCCTGGCAGTGGAGGAAGGCGCCAACCGGATACGTTATGCGGATACACTGGGGATCATGGATCCCATTTCCATGTTCAGGGTTATTATTGGGCTTAAAAACCGTATCAACATTGATGTTGGGGTCCACACGCATAACGACTTCGGCATGGCCACTGCTAATGCCGTGGCTGCGTTGAAGGCCGGGGCCGATTTTGCGGATGTCACGGTAAGCGGCCTCGGAGAAAGGGCAGGAAACGCCGTGCTTGAGGAAGTGGTGGCCTTCCTGGCCAAAAGAGACGGCGTGTCCCGATACAGTCTGAAACATATCCCTGCGCTTGCCCGATATGTGGCACAGGCCGCCGGCATACCGCTTTCACCCAGAAGACCCGTGGTCGGGGAGGACATATTTACCTGTGAATCCGGGATCCATATAGATGGACTCATAAAAAATCCCTCGAATTATGAGCCGTTTGATCCTGAAGAGGTTTCTTTAAAAAGAAAGATAATTATCGGTAAAAAGGCCGGAAGACATGCTTTGTGTCATAAATTGGGTAGCTTGGGCGTAAAGGTGGAAGAGCATTTTTTGACAGAACTGTTGGCAAAGGTCAAAGAAGAGTCCTCCCGATTAAAAACGGGTTTTACTGATAATGAACTGTTACATCTTTTGTAGTCATGTCTACACTAAGTCTCATGCCTGGGGATGCGAAGCACCTTGCATGGAAATTAGCTCATAACTTGAGGTTTAAGAAGGATGAGGGAACTCACGGCTAATTGCTTTCTTCCTTCAGGGTGTCCTGGGCATAAGGGCAGAGATCGAGTACCGGGCATTTGTCACACAGAGGTCTTCTGGCCTTGCAGATGGCGCGGCCATGCTCAATGAAGACATAGGAGATGGTGCCCCAGTCCTCCCTTGGAATCGCCTTCATAAGGTCTTTTTCTATCTTGACCGGGTTCTTTTCCGTGGTGATTCCAAGTCGCCGGGACAGCCTTTTTACGTGGGTGTCAACGGCTATCCCTGCAACGACTCCATGCGCGTTGTAGAGTACGATATTGGCGGTTTTCCTGGCAACGCCTGGCAGCTCCAGCATCTCCTCCATGGTCCGGGGGATCTGTCCGTTAAATTTTTCAAGTATCATTTTAGCGGAATTTTTAATGTTTTTGGCCTTGTTTCTGAAAAATCCCGTGGGCCGTATAATTGCTTCAAGTTCCGCCGGATCTGCTTTCGCAATGCCTTTTATATCCGGAAAGCGTCTGAAGAGAACCGGTGTCACCTCGTTTACCTTTACATCCGTGCACTGGGCGGAGAGAATCACCGAGACCAGGAGCTGAAACGGATCGTTGTATTTGAGGGCAATATGCGCCTCTGGATACGTTTTTTTGAGGATTTCAAGGATCTTTTTTATCCTTGCCGGATCCTTATCTTTAGCCACAATTTCCTCCTTGATAAGCAGTCTTAGAATTCCATGCGCGCCGTTAAAACTGCTCCAGCTCCAATCAGGAAAAGATGCAGGATGATCGGTGCGACGGGTACCGGCAGGATGCCTGTGCTGCCAAGTGTCAGGGCAAAGCTCCAGGCAGACCAGGCCGCAAAACCTATGGATACTCCCAGGCCGAGTCCCGCGCCTATTCCCCATCGCCCGCTTGCCAGCGTCAGGGGCAGGGCTGCGATCAGCAGAGTTACTCCGAGTAGGGGATAAAGGATGTCGCTCCAGAACAGGGTTTCCTGTCTGGTCGAGGAAAATTTCAGCTTTTTCATCCTGATTATGTTTTTCCAGAGCGAGGGCAGATCCTGTTCCTCGGGTGGGGTCTGCAGCGCCACAAAATCTTCAGGGGTCTCAAGTCCCTTTATGGCCAGCGTGTTAAAAGGTTTTGAGACATAGCCGTTTCCGTCAGCCGGCGTCAGCTCCGTCCCATGTTTGAAGATCCAGCCTTTATCAGGTTGGTATTCAGCCTCGGATGCTGCCAGGATGCGTTTTGTCCGGAATGTGTTGTCAAAATGGATCCAGTAAACCTTTTTAAGTACCGTGGCATCCAGGGTTCCCAGCTTGGCTGACCATATGCTGTTCAAACCGTGATATAATATCTGGTTTCCCTTTAAAACGCCCTGCGGTTTGGAGTGTTTTACCTCTGTGTTCCAGATACGCTGTGCCTTGGAAAGTGCTCCTGGGACATAGAATGCCTTAAGCGTAAAGGAAAAAAGGCTTAAAATAAATGCTGTGCCCACAAACGCGGCCAGGATCTGCCCTGGTTTTACGCCAAGAGATCGAAATGCGAGGATTTCATGGTGCCTGGTGAGCACAGCAACGGTAAGCAACGCGGAGAGAAGCACCATGAGGGGATGAAGTTCACAGAAGATAGCGGGCAATTTGAGGGCAAAATAAAGGGCCGCCGTGGACATGGATGCCTTGGCCTCCACGAATTCATCCAGATGTTCAAAGGCGTCTACCAGGATAAAAATGCCTGAAAGGCCCGGCGCCACTACGAGAAACATGGAAAAGAAATACCGTAATATGTATCTGTAGATTATGGGCAAAAAACTATCTCCCTAAGCAGGTCCTTTTAGCAGGCGGTTCAACATGGCAAGAGTCAGACCCGCCAGTATGAAATTAGGGATCCAAAGGCCAAGGGCCGCTGGTATGGCCGATGCCTCTGCCAGGTTGGCCATGAGGGCCACCATGAGATAATAGGCAAGAAACGCGGACAGCCCCAGGGCAACACCACCGGAAAGCCCTGTCTTTCCGAACAGAATTCCAAGGGGTACGGCGAGAATGCCGAGGATCAGGGTACCTGTGGGAATGGAAAGGCGCTTGTGGAATTCGGTCAGGTAACTGTTGCGTTTTTGTCTGGGAGTATGGGGATCGTTACCTTTTCTCCACAGGGTTCCAAGGCCCATTTCCCCCCTTGACCTGCTGGCCTGGATGCTTGGAAGGTCTAATTGCAGTGTGTATGATTTGAATTCAAAGATATCCGTTTTATCATAGTCCGGACTTATCCTGTTCAATATTCCATTTTCCAGGCGAAGCGCTATCCTTGAGCCTTTAAGGCCTGTAAGGAGTTCCCCTGTGCGGGCAAAGATATGGTTTGCCATGCCGGGTTTTCTGGCGTCCCTTATAAATACACCCTTGAACCGGTGCCCGCCCGAGGTGCTTTCATGCACATACATTGTAAGGCCTGAGACAGGGGTTACAAATCTTTCCTCTGGAAATCCCCTTGTCAGGGTACGCTGGGTTAGATCCCTGAGCATGGATCTGGAAGAACTTTTTGACATGGGCACCACCACGGCCGCTACCAGCAGGCTGAGGATCCAGCACACGCAGGATACGCCCACGGCCGGTTTCAACATCTGTAACGGTCCTATTCCACAGGCGAACAGTGACACCACCTCACTGTCCCTGGTAAGGCGCAGAAAACCGATGAGTATACCCAGCAGGGTGGCCATGGGAATGACCATCATCCAGAAAGTGGGCATCATGAGCAGCAGCAGCTTTATAAGCTCGGAAGGCCTGATTCCTACGCGCAGGAGGATGGAAAGCAGGGGAAGAAGTCGTCCCAGGAGCAGCAGAGCGCTTAAGGCGCAAAAGGAAAACAGAAAGGGGAACGCAATTTCCTTCAGGATAAGCCTGGAGAGCAGTGACATTGGGATATGAGGGCCTCCTGATGCCCGTTTCATGTTATTTTGCGGATGGCTGTTCGTAACATCCCGGGTTTTCAAATTCAAGCCCCTCTTCGAACGTATTTCGTGTTTTTCATCCTTTACTAACCATTCAGAACCAGCATTCACAATTTATAATTGCCCTGTTATCATCCCCTTGGATGGTAACGCCTATGAATGCTTCTCAGGTGCTGCAGATCCAGGTGCGTGTAGATTTGAGTGGTTGTAATGCTGCTGTGACCAAGAAGCATCTGTACCGCCCTAAGGTCGGCCCCTCCTTCCAGGAGATGGGTGGCAAAGGAGTGACGAAGGGCGTGAGGGTATACACGGGCCTTGAATCCGCATTGCGATGCATGGAATTTCAGGATCTGCCAGAGTCGCTGCCTGGTAAGAGGCCTGCCGCCCCTGCCCAGGAAAATATGGTTGCTCATTTTCCTGCCCAAAAGACGCGGGCGCGCCTGCTTCATATATCTTGCCAGCCATTTCAGCGCGCTCTGGCCCACAGGGACGATCCGCTGTTTGTTTCCCTTGCCCATAACTCTGACGTAGCCTGCCTGGGAATCAAGCTGGCCTGCACGGAGATTAACAGTCTCGGATACCCTGAGCCCGCACGCGTACATCAATTCCATGGCCGCCCTGTCCCTTATTCCGGTCGGTTTCGAGACATCGGGCCTTTCCAGAAGCTCGTTTACCTCGCTTATCGTCAGAGCGTGCGGCAGATTCAGGCCCGTTTTGGGGTTGGAGACAATGGCCGCAGGATTCCTGGACAATCCGTATTCGTTGCATAAAAAGGAAAAAAAGGATCTTATCGCGGACAGCTTTCTGGAAATCGTAACCGGTGAAAGCCCCTTATCCCTGAGAATGGAAAGGTATGAAAGCATTTCCCCTGGTCCGATGGCCTCCGGGTCCTTTATGCCGGATTCATCGGTGAACTCCATGAAGCCGATTACGTCCCGGCTGTAGGCGTCCAGGGTATTTGGGGACAGATCCCTTTCAATGGATAAAAAGGCAAGGAAATCGTCCAGGTATCCGGTCCACGTCCTTTGCTGATTACCGGCCTGCATACATGTTTCCCCGGCGCATGCCCGTTTATCCCAGCTCGGATAGAATCGTTTCGGCATTTTCCTGGATATCAGGATCATCCGAGGTCATGGAAAGGACCCGTAATCTGCTTTTAAGGCCTTTCTGTTCCACGCGGCCCTTGGAGTCATACAGGTCCCGCAATCCCTCCATGGCCTTTATGACCGTTTCCCGGTCTTCTTTCAGGTCCAGAAGTATCATAAGGGTCCCCCAGTCCTCAGGCATGCCGTATGTCTCCACATAATGCCTGACCACATCAGGGAATTTTGCCGTACCGTATGCGTCATGAATGGCCCTGAGATCCTTTGCGTGTTCCGGACGTCCCTTGGGGCCTTTGAACAGGTCTTCCGCCTCTTTCAGGTACTGCTCCTTCAGCCTGGGGTCTTCAAGCGCCTTTTCCAGGGTGCTTGCGCCTTTTCCCCATGCCCGGCGATTTCCGCCATGGTCACGCATCCTGTCGATTTCCCTCCAGCTCTTTTTTCGTCTTTTCTCTCCCATTTTTTCTCCATGTATATTTTGTTTTATGCGAATATGAATTCAAAATCAGGCAGCACGAGCCCTGTAAGCCTGCCTCCATAAACCGCGCCGGTATCTATGCCTATCTTGTTTTTTTCAATCAGGGGAACTGAAAACGGGGTGTGTCCGAATATCACCTTTTTGCCCCAGTCATAGGATGAACGGATAAATTCTGATCTTATCCACATTAGGTCCGAAGGGTCCTGTTTTTTCAGCGGCAGTCCTGGACGCAGCCCGGCATGTACAAAGATATAATGGTCAGTTTCATAATATGGTCTGAGATTTTTTAAAAAATCCATGTGGGCCCCTGGTATCTCAGGTCCGTTACTTCCTTTCGGATAGCTTTTAAGGGTCTCGGCGCCTCCAATGGACAGATACAGCCCGGAGAGGTCTCCATCAAGATAACGCAGGAACATATCTTCGTGATTGCCCTTGAGAAATATTATGTGTCCGGGATACGAGCTGTCGAGTGCAAGCAGCAATTCCAGCACCTGACAGCTTTCAGGCCCTCTGTCAACATAGTCTCCAAGAAAGATCAGAATATCGGCTTTCCAGTTTATAGGCAGCCTTTTTAAGAGGTCTTCCAGCTTGGAAAGGCATCCGTGTATATCCCCTATGGCAAATATTCTATCCATCAGAGCCAAACGTGACAGTCTTTAGGGAATCGAAATCAGTGGTTAAGTCTTGTGATGCCATATTTTTTTGCAATAAAAAGGGCTTTTTCAAATTCTTCCTTTGTGAGTTTCCGGTCCAGCGGGGGAAATTCCGATGCCCTGCCGTACGGCCTGTATTGATCCATGAGGTTTACGTAGGTATTCCTGGAGACCTTCTGCGCGACAAAACGCAGAATTTCCCCGGTTCCAGCAAGGCCGCCGGGAAGAACCAGGTGCCTCAGCAGGAGTCCGCGCGTGGCGGTTCCATCCGGTCCTATGACCAGGTCCCCCACCTGCCTGTGCATTTCAAGTATGGCATCCCTGGCAATGGCCGGGTAATCAGGGATATTGGAGTAATGCTTCGCGATGTCCGCGTCCCAGTATTTGAAGTCCGGCATGTAGATATCAATAACTCCGTCAAGGAGTTTCAGCGTACTGACCGAGTCATATCCGCCGGTGTTATACACAATGGGGATATGAAGGCCTTCCCGTGCGGCCGGGATCAGCGCCTGGAGTATGAGCGGAACCACGTGGGAGGGCGTAACCAGGTTTATGTTGTGGCAGCCGTCTTGCTGAAGAGCCAGGAAGCAGAAGGCAAGGAATTCCGGGGTTACCTCATTTCCAGTCCCGAGATGGCTGATTTCATAATTCTGGCAGTAGACGCACCTCATGTTGCACCAGCTGAAGAATACCGTGCCTGAACCCCGGGAACCGACCAGTGGTTTTTCTTCTCCAAAGTGCGGGCCATAGCCTGCAATCAATGCCTTGTTGCCGGTTCTGCAATAGCC
>JALVVK010000062.1 GCA_027023445.1 Deltaproteobacteria bacterium
TAGTCTCGCCGTCAAACTAAGGAGGAAATCCTGTCCATGAAGTGGACCTCTGAAGCAAAAAACGCCTTATCCAGAATACCCTTTTTTGTGAGAAAACGCGTGCGAAGGTACGTGGAAAAAGAAGCTGCGCATACCGGGACAAAACTTATCGACATGGCCTTTATGAAGGAATGCCAGGGGAAATTCCTTAATCAGGGACGGCAGGAGATAAAGGGATACCAGGTGGAAACATGTTTTGGGCCGGCAGGATGCCCCAACAGGGCCGTGGAACATATAGGAATGGTACAAAGGGTTGAGGAGGTTTTGTCTCAACGGGACCTCGCATCCTTCCTGAAAAAACGGGTGAAAGGCCCTCTCAGGATCCATCATGAATTCAGGGTGTCCATATCAGATTGCCCAAACGCGTGCTCCAGGCCCCAGATCGCGGATATAGGACTCATAGGGGCCAAAGAACCGGAAGTATCAGAAAACCAGTGCAAGGGCTGCGGCGCCTGTATGGATGTCTGCGCTGAAGGGGCTATCCATCTCACAGAGAGGAAATCCGCTGATCCGGTCATAGATCCGGAAAAATGTCTGAAGTGCGGGCAGTGCATCAGCATCTGCCCTACAGGAACATTAACAGAAGGAAGGCAGGGGTACAGAATCCTGATTGGAGGGAAACTGGGCCGCCATCCACAACTCGGCAGGGAACTCCCGGGGATCTATGCCCCGGATGAGGCACTGGCAGTCATAGAACAATGCATGGACATATATCAGCAACACTGCACGGATGGTGAACGATTCGGTGAAATCCTGAACCGAATTGGCATAGAAAAATTTTCCCCAAAATAAGAATAAAGAGAAAGGTAGCCTTTGGCAAAATACGATTAACCAAAGAAAAGGAGAAGACAAGATGTTTTGCAATCAATGTGAGCAGACAGCAAAAGGCAGGGGATGTACGACAATTGGTGTTTGTGGGAAAAAACCTGACGTGGCGGCTCTCCAGGACCTTTTGATCTATACGATCAAGGGTCTTTCCCAGATTGCCACAGAGGGACGCAGGGTCGGGGTGGTGGACCAGGAGGTTAATCGGTTTACCTGCGAGGCAATGTTCTCCACCCTTACCAATGTGGATTTCGATCCTGAACGCTTTGTGCAGTTTATTCAACGTTCCATAGAGCTGCGGGATTCCCTTAAGGAAAAAGTGAAGAAGGCCGGCGGCAAGGTGGATTTCGGCGATGGTCCTGCAAATTTTCAGCAGGCAAACACGCTTGAGGCCATGATAAAGCAAGGAGAAGCCCACGGGCTGCTGTCAGATCTGAACGTGGACCAGGACATCAGCTCTCTCAGGCAAACCCTTATATTCGGTATCAAGGGCGTGGCCGCATACACGGACCACGCACAAATTCTCGGCCAGGAAGATGACAAGGTATATGCCTTTATTCATGAAGCCATGGCTGCCACAATGGACGATTCCAAGGGGTTGGATGAAATGGTAAAACTGGTTCTCAGGTGTGGGGAAGCCAACCTGCGAGCCATGGAACTTCTGGACGCCGGCAATACCGGCACGTACGGACACCCGGTGCCGACAAAGGTGCCAAGGGGTGCCAAAAAGGGAAAGGTCATTCTCGTCTCCGGGCACGATCTCAAAGACCTGGAAGAAATATTGAAACAGAGCGAAGGTAAAGGAATTTACGTCTATACCCATGGAGAAATGCTGCCCTGTCACGGCTATCCGGAACTCAAAAAATACCCCCACTTCTTCGGACATTATGGAACCGCCTGGCAAAACCAGCAAAAGGAATTCCCCGGATTTCCCGGTCCCATCGTCATGACCACCAACTGTATCCAGAAACCCAGAGACTCATACAAAGACAGGATTTTTACCTGTGGGCTGGTTGGCTGGCCTGGAATTACTCACATAAAAAACCGAGATTTCACCCCTGTGATCCAGGCGGCCCTGGACGCACCAGGCTTCCCTGAAGACAAGGATGAGGGTTCGGTAATGGTAGGCTTTGCCAGAAATGCTGTGCTGGGCGTGGCGGACAAAATAATCGAAGCGGTCAAGAACAAGGATATCCGTCACTTCTTCCTGGTCGCAGGATGTGACGGAGCCAAGCCTGGCCGTAACTATTATACAAAATTGGTGGAGATGCTTCCTCAGGACTGCGTTGTGCTTACCATGGGATGCGGCAAATTCAGGTTCTTCGACAAGGATCTCGGCTCCATTGGCGACATTCCCAGGCTTTTGGACCTTGGCCAGTGCAATGATGCCTACTCAGCCATTCAGATAGCTGTTGCCCTTTCAAAGGCGTTTGGCTGTGATGTCAACGACCTTCCCCTTTCCATTGTACTTTCATGGTATGAGCAAAAGGCGGTGGCTATCCTTCTGACCCTGTTTTATCTTGGCATCAGGGATATCCGCCTGGGGCCATCCCTGCCGGCCTTTATAAGCCCCAATGTGCTGAAGGTCCTGGTGGACAATTTCAACATACAGCCCATAACCACCCCGGAGGAAGACATAAAGACCCTGCTGGGATAGTTGAGGCCATGTTCATCTTTAATCATGTTAAGTTAAAAAAGGAGGGGTCGTTTGCCGTGGAAATAGCTCAAGGCTGAAAGCTCAAGGCTGAAAGTAAAGATTAAATATATGACTCAAGCTTTGAAATTTTATAATTAGCTTAAAAAACATTGGATTGGCCATGGACACACATGGACTGCATGGATTAAATACCTTTAGTCATGCCAGACCGGACACGACTAAAACTCCAAAAAGGCAGCTATTGGCGGCCCTTGTCAGGGTTGCCATCAAATTGTCTATATGGTCTTTGTGGGTCCATGGCTAAAAAAGTCTTTGAGCTTCAGACTTTGAGCTTTGAGCCAACTTTCATGCTCATGGATGTAAGGCATTACGTTGCATGAAAACTCAGGAGATAAAACTGTCATGAAATGTCCTGGACAAGACAGCCGCTACTGGAAACAGAGCGCCATTTTCGAAGTCAAATGTCCTGAATGCGGGAACGAAATGGAATTTTTCCAGGATGATGCATGGAGGCGTTGCAATAAGTGCGGCTACAGGCTCCAGAATCCGCGAATGAATTTTGGATGCGCGGAATACTGCCCGTATGCCATACAGTGCGTTGGCTCTCTGCCTTCCAAGGCTCTCGGCATGGAAATGGAGGCGCCACTTAAAGACCGTGTGGCTGTCGCGGTAAAAAGATTCCTGCGAGGGAATTTTGCGAGGATTGCCCAGGCGGTCAGGACGGCGCGGTACGTAGAGGAGACGGCGGATACCGAGGGCCTCGAATACCCGGCCCTCGTAATATCCGCCTGTTTCATGCCCCTGATGGATAAATTGGTCAGGGAAGAAAAGGCCCTGCCGGAGAATGCCATGCAAAACGTGGATGCCATCCTTGAGGATGTCAACGCAGACAGGGAACTGGCAGAAAACGTGAAAAAGCTCCTCTTGCTGGCGTTTTCCGGACAAGATACGCAGGACCATCCAGGCGTGTCCATCCTGAAAAAAGCGTTCCTCAAGGCCTCTGCGCCCTGACCTTCTTTTCCTGTCCTGCTGTTTATTGCTTGCGTAGCCGTATGCTTTCCGGGGTCACTTCTACCAGCTCATCATCGTTTATAAATGAAATATAATCTTCCAGACTCATTTTGACCGGGGGAGTAAGTATCACGTTATCATCAGAGCCGGCGGCCCGCATGTTAGTGAGTTTTTTGCCCTTTGCCGGGTTAACCACAAGATCCCCGCTGCGGCAGTGCTCACCGATAATCTGCCCGGCATAGACATCAACAGCAGGCCCCACAAAAAGCCGGCCCCGCTCCTGCAGGTTGAAAAGGGCATAGGCCACAGTGGAACATGTATTTTTTACCACAAGCGCCCCGTTGTTCCTGTTTCTGATCTCACCGGCATAGGGAGCGTAACCTGCAAACACATAGTTCATGGTGCCCATTCCCTTTGTGTCGGTCAGAAATTCACTGCGGAAGCCAAGCAGCCCCCTGGTGGGAACCTTGTACACCAGGCGTGTCATGCCGTTTTTCTGGTCCATTTCAAGCATTCTGCCCTTTAAACGGCCCAGTTTTTCGATTACCGTTCCCTGGTACTGTTCGTCCACGTCGATGGTCAGCTCCTCGTACGGCTCCAACAGAATTCCGTTTTCCTCCTTCATGATAACCCTGGGCCTTGTAACCTGAAATTCGTAACCCTCTCTGCGCATCTTCTCAATGAGTATGGAAAGATGCAGTTCCCCTCTGCCCGAAACCTTGAAGCCCGGTTTCCCAGGAAGGGGTTCCACCTGCAGGGCCACATCCCCCAGGGTCTCCTGGAAAAGCCTTTCCTGGAGCTTTCTCGATGTGACGAATTTGCCCTCCCTGCCCGCAAAGGGAGAATCATTGGGGATAAAATTCATGCTTATGGTAGGCGGATCGATCTCTATAAGCGGAAGCGGCATGGGGGTTTCCGGGTCTGTAAAGGTCACCCCAACCGTGATATCGTCCATGCCGGCAACCGCCACGATCTGACCTGGCCCCGCGCTATCCACGGGCACCTTATGATCGCATTCAAAACGGAAAATCTTCGTGATCCTCGCCGGGATAAGGGATCCGTCACGCATGGAAACGCTCACCCTTTCATTGATGTTCAGTGTACCGTTAACCACCTTGCCTATTCCCAGCTTGCCGAGATAAGGAGAATAGTCCACAGTGCTCACCTGCATCTGAAGAGGAGCCTGTGTGCTGCCGCCCGGACAGGGAACATTCTCAATGATCTTTTTTATGAGCGGCTCCATATTGGAACCTTCGCCGTCAGGCTCATCAAGCGCGTATCCCGCCTTGGCGGAACTGTAGACAATGGGGAAATCAAGAATATGATCCGGGGCGTTCAGCTTTACGAACAGATCAAAAACCTGATCAACCGCCCAGTCAGGCCGGGCGGCCGGCTTGTCGATTTTGTTGATCACCACGATTATTGGCAGGGGAATCTGAAGCGCCTTTTTCAGCACAAAATAGGTCTGCGGCATGGGGCCTTCCTGGGCGTCCACAAGCAAAAGGCATCCGTCTGCCATGCGGAGCACCCGCTCCACCTGCCCGCCGAAATCCGCATGCCCAGGGGTGTCTATTATGTTGATCCAGTAATCCCCGTAGCGGAAGGAACCATTTTTGGAGGCAATGGTTATTCCCCTCTCACGCTCAAGATCCATTGAGTCCATGAGACGTTCCGCCACATTCTGATTGTCGCGGAACATGCCGCTTTGCCTGAAAAGCTGATCCACAAGCGTGGTCTTGCCATGGTCAACATGGGCTATTATCGCGATATTTCTTATCTTTTGCTGGTCCATATTCTATTAATCATTCCAATATATTAACCTACCCCAAAGGCGTGCGACATGCCGGAATACATGGCAGCCGCCGGGCCTGGTCTCGAGTTACCCCCGGAGCGAAGATGTTCTTACTGATTTAAGTAAATAACGTGTTATTTCTTGAGGAAAAACGTTCTCCGTGTTTGAAGTGCGTAATTCGGGATCATCCGGATTAGAGATCTTATTCTTATTCCAAATGAGACCTTCTTGCAAGGGGAAAATGGGTTCGAAGGCCTGGAAAATTCTTTTCTCACGCAATTAATAGGTAACTGCCATCTCGTCCCTGGTCAAGCAGCCATATAAGTTCAACCCAAACGGAGACACAATCCTGCAAAATGATGCATGAATATCAAGATCGTTCTCATCAGGATCATTAAACATCCCGTTCATGCCTCTGCATAATTATGCAAATATAAATTATGTAATATTGAGATCTATAACGAATTTATTTAAGATACCTATTCACCTCAATTTTCGAAAAAACAGGAGAAAACATGGACCTGGAAAATGTCTTCACGCCGGAATTTCTGAACGAACTATTCCCCCCTGAAAAGGCGGACGATTTTTTTGAAGCCCTTTATGGCGGCGCCGAAGCCGGAGCCTTTGATATAAGCATGGAATTCAGGGAATTCAACCGGGCAGAGAATGAACTTGTTCTCGATTTCATATTGACCGAAAGACCCGGTATGTGCATGGCGTGTAGCCTTACACACGGGCTACCCAGGGTTTTTCAGCGACATCCTGTCATAGACCTGAAAGGTCTCACGGAAAAAATTGCCCGGGAAATAGCCCCACACTGGAAAATTGAATCCTGTGCCCTTGGCTCTACCACACCGAGGACGTCCAAGGTAAATGCCATTCCCCTGCGTTTTTACCTTAAAAAGGCTTGAATTTTTCAATTCGCTGACATTATAACTATGAAAAGCATTGTTTTCCAAGGAGGAAAAAATGAAAATAGTCGCCTTTGGGGACATCCATATGGAGCACTCGGCAATCAGAAACATACCCGATCTCGATAAGGCGGACCTGGTTATTGTGACCGGAGATTTTACCAATTTCGGAGGAATGGAGGAGGCCGCATCCATTCTTAAGGCCATACGTAAGATAAATTCAAGCGTGCTCGGCCTGCTGGGCAACCTTGATCAGCCTTCCGTGGACGATTATCTCACAAAGGAAGGCATAAATCTGCACGGCAGGGGCCTTATGGTTGGGGAAGATCTTGGCATCTTTGGTGTGGGAGGCTCAAACGCCACTCCCTTCAATACCCCTACGGAATTCTCCGAGGAAGAACTCAGACGGTTTATATACCAGGGATACAGAATGGTGGAAAAGGCACCGGTGAAAATCATGGTATCCCACACCCCGCCAAAAGACACGAAAACCGACAGGATAAGCTCCGGCGTAAACGTCGGCAGCAACGCCGTAAGGGAATTTATCGAAAAAGAACAGCCGGACTTCTGCCTCACAGGCCACATTCACGAATCCAGGGCCGAGGACAGAATCGGGAAGACTGTAATATTGAATCCCGGCATGTTGAAGAATCCGGGATGGATTGAGATCAAAAAAAGAAAAGACGGAACCTGGACTGCCCGGCTCAACTGACTAAAAGGCGGGTATTCGCCCTTCCTTATGCCCGCCTAAAGTGTGCCCGGAATTGACTGTATCCTGTCACGGACAGACTCATCCGGCAAAAATCTTTCATCCAGCCTGATAATATAATTTTTCAGCTGGAATCTCCTGTCAGTGCCGTTCCAGAGAAGTTCCGCCCTGCCTATCGTTTTTCCCTTTACATCTCCTCTCAGAATATAGGTATTTTCCACCTTGAGGGGGCGGGAAAGCCTGCTGCCGTAACCACTTCCGATAATAATGTCGATGCCCCTGATTTTCTGGGCAAGCGACCTGTCCGCAAAATAACCTAGGTTGGAAAGGAGGATGCAGACATCCACTTTCCCTCTCAAATCGGCAAGCGCATCCAGACATTCTTTGTAGGGATCTCTTATTTCCAAGTCTTTCAGGCCTGGCACTCCAGTAGAAGTCAGGCCCAGGACACCTATCCTGAGGCCCTGGATCTTGAAAATATGATATGGAGGAAAAAGTCTGACCCCCTTGCGATACAAATTGGCTGAAAGCAGCCTGAGCCCCCTGCTGCTTGCTTCCCTGGCCAGAAAATCAGGGGAATTGGCAAGATCTCTCGTGCCAACGCAAAGGGCCTGGTAACCCATTTCCCTGTACAGATCCAGCAAAAGACGGGCTTTGGCCACCTGTGCGCTGTCAGGAGTAGACTGAAGCTTAAAAAGAAAGTCCCCCGCATCCAGAAGCAGACAATGGGAACGATCTTTCAAGTTTTCCCGGATCCACCGGACCCGGCGGGCTATGCCCCCTGTGCTCCTGCCCCCTCAGGAAGGACAGGCCCTGAGATAACCCCAGGTATTCCCTGTGTATATAATATCAATTCTGCTTTTCCCGGGAATTTCACCGGCAAAGGCTCCCCCTATAATAAACAGTGCTCCCAGCAATCCGCATAAAATAACAGCAGGCTTTTTCATGGTTTTTCTCCTGTATACTCCGGGACAACATGAAATATCCCGACAACCTTCCATGCGGAGCAAGATATTGTCCGCCTGGGGTAATATCCAATATATCAAATGGGAAATCATTATCCCGGGTTATATTCTGTTCTTCGACCATAAGAGAGATCCGGTAAAATCCATAGTAAAATAAGGGGCGCTGGATGAATCAGAAAATCCGGATGACCTACAGAATCAGAGCGGCTACCGCCCCCCCGCACAGCACCACCCACAAAATCTCTATGCCATATCTCAGGGCGGCAAAGGCCGCGAGAAAAATAAGGGCGGGAGCCGGACTCCAGTGAATATCCATGGCGAAACGAATTGTCACCGCCAGGAGAAGACCTACAAAAGATACGAGAACACCCCGCATTACCGCCCTGAAAAGCGGCAGCTCCTTGAACCTGTCAAAATAGGGCACGGTGAGCACAAGTATAAGGAAAGAGGGGGTAAATATGGCCACGGTTCCCATAAACGCCCCCAGAAAACCCATAACATAGTAACCGACAAAGGCCGCGGTGATCACAATTGGCCCGGGTGTAATCTGGCCAAGGGCTATGCCGTCCATCAGGGTCTTGCTGTCCATCCAACCCTTTGCCTCAACTACCTCGTGAAACATCAGTGGCAGTGATGCGTACCCGCCTCCAAAGGCAAAGAGGTCAATCTTCAGCATGAGAGAGACAAGATCAAAGGCCTTTCTGTCGGCCAGATAAAGCACCAACAAGACGGCGATAAGCATAATAACAACCGGCCACCAGGGCCGATATTCCGTATTCACATTCGGCAAGCCGGCCTTCCACGCTGATTCCCCCTGCCTGGAGGACTTGTACAATACCGCCCCTGCAATGCCTGACACACAGATTGCCAGGATGGGACTGCCTCCTGAGACAAGAAAGGCGGCGGCCCCGATACCCAGGCACCAGTCCTTCCATTTACGTATGATTTTCCTGCCGAAATTGATAGTTGCGTTGGCCACCATTGCTATAACAATGACCTGAAGCCCTGAAAAAACAGAAAGCACAGCAGGGATCTCATGTCCCTTCCGGTAGGCGACAGAAAGGCAGAGCATAAGCAGAAAGGCCGGCAGAGCAAAGCCCGTGTAGGAACAAAGGGCCCCCCTGATACCCGCTGCCCTCAGGCCGGCGTAAGCGGCCGCCTGCATGGCAGTTGCTCCGGGAATGGTCTGGACAAGGGCAACTCCATCTTTGAATGCCTCCTCAGAGACCCAGCCCTTTTTTTTGACCGCAAGCTCCCTTATATATGCCACCATGGCAGGACCGCCAAAGGCCGTCAGACCAAGACGAAGAAACTGTGAAAAAATCTGCCACAGAGATGGTTTCTCCCCTAATGCTCTTTCCAAAGTTCCTTTACCTCTTTCACCAGCCTCAGGTCCTGGTCCACCGCGCGCCCCCTGACCGTAAGATATCCTCCTATGAGCATGGCGTCAGCCCCTGCCCAGAACGCAAGGCCCTGCATGTCAGGAAGGGCGGACTCTCTACCTCCGGCAAGACGTATGGGCACATCCGGAAGCAGGATCCTGAACAGGCAGACAGTTTTGATAACTGCACAGGCGGGGAGGATGGGCATGTGTTCAAGGGGTGTCCCCGCGATTGGAACAAGAATATTTAAGGGAACCGAATCAACTTTTAATTTCCCGAGCTCCAATGCCATATCCAACCTGTCCCGCCATGATTCCCCGAGCCCTATTATACCTCCGGAGCATACCTCAAGGCCCGCTTCTCTGGCGGCCAGGATAGTGCTCACCCTCTGATCATACGAATGCGTGGTCACTACACGAGGGAAAAAGTCTCTGCCTGTCTCCAGATTGTGGTGATACCTGGTAAGGCCAGCGTCCCTGAGCGTCTTCAATCCGTCTGCGTCCATCAGTCCCAGGGACGCGCAAACCCTTATGCCCACCTGTTCCCTGATAGCGAACACGCACCTTGCAACGTGCCGTATCTCTTCCCTGGAAGGCCCCCTTCCGCTTGCCACCAGGCTGAACCTGGAGGCCCCGGACGCCTTTGCGGCCCTGGCGCGCTCAACTATATCATCTACGGGTCTGTATGGATATACCCGCGCATCTGTGCCGTATCTTGCGGATTGCGCGCAAAAGGCACAATCCTCGGAACAGGCCCCTGATTTTACGTTCAGAATAGTACAGAGGGAGAAACTGGTTCCCCTGTTGCGAAGCTTAACATCATGGGACCTGGATACAAGTTCAGACAAAGGCAGGTCCAGAAGATGCGAGGCAGAATGTTTCATGGTGTTAAGGTTCCCATTATTGTTCCCTTCAGCCTCCTGCAACATTTTTTATCGAGCGCCTTACACCATGCCAGACGAAGCTGCTTTCATGATCCTGGCAAGTATCGGTTCCATAGAGTAAAGGGCATCCTCAGGCAAATTCACCTTGGGAACGGGGCCGAAGACTTCAACACCTCCAAAACCGGCGATGACCCCACGATTATCCTCAACTATTCGGGGATCATCAGGCTTCAAACCGTTCAGCACAACCCCGAGAATCTCCAGGCCGCGCGTTTTAAGCGCCTCGACGGTAAGAAGGGTGTGATTAATGGTGCCAAGCCCGCTTCTTGCCACGATCAGCACAGGCAGTCCTATTTTTGCCACAAAATCCATGAGAAGCACCTGCCTGTTCAGGGGAACAAGCGCCCCTCCAACGCCCTCCACCAACAGGACCTCACATCTTCGGGCAAGACTCATCATGTGTGATTCAATCCTCGCAGGATCCAGTTCAACGTGCTGCATTTCGGCAGCCAGGTGAGGAGACGCCGGAAAATCCAGGCAATAGGGACAGGCAGGGGACCCAGGGGTTATATCCTGCTTGAGACCGGCCATATCTTTAATGAAAAGGCAGTCTTCGGATACATCAGAGTTCCCCGTGCTCACCCATTTCTGCACCATAACATCCACGCCCTTTTCCGCAAGGCATTTTGCAAGCAGCGCGGTGACAAAGGTCTTGCCCACGCCGGTATCAGTACCTGTTATAAATATTATCATAAGGCCTCCTGTTTCAGGAGATGTTTAAAGTAGACAAAATCTACCATAGATTCTATATCTAAGCTAAACTTTCATGCAAAGGCAGGAGATAATCATGGCCAATGCGTTTTCCGCCCCAAGAACATGCATCCATCCGTCCGGCAGATTCATCTACGGCATCCACCGTCCCTCATACAGAGTCAAGAACCTGAGAGAAAACAGGACAGACCTGGTTCTTGGCCATGACCCCGGAGGGGACCCCATGGACAATTCCTTAAATTTTCCTGACGGCGACATCATTATAAAAAATGCCGGTCAGGTGTACGAGGTTCCCAATCCATTTCCCTTCTGGGGTGCCACGTACATACTGAAGGACGCGGCAGATCTCATGGCAGAGGATCCCCTCAAATACAGGGTTAAACCACATGAACCCGGTCCGGAGGAAGAAACCGGCAACCCGGCAACAGACTCTCTTCCCCATCTGCCAAGGCCCATACGTCTGGCCTTTGCCCAGACCTCCAGGGATCCGGAAATCCTCAAGGCGCTTGCCCGTCTTGCCTGCAGGCTTGAATACGACCAGGGTGGACGGGCCATTGGAATCAGGTTTGAGAAAGGACTTGACGGCCAGATGCGGCCCGCAATCCTTGACCACGACCTGTTCGAGGTGCTGGGTAACAACCCTGCCCTGCCCTACGACCACAAACTTGCCATGGTGCTAAACCCAGGAGCACAGGGCACAAGCCCTGTTGTCGGAGAATTCCTCTCAGGGTCCCGAACACACGTATGGGAATATCTCAGGGCCAACAGCTACGTTCCATGGGGACATTATGCCTCAAACATGGCCCAGGATTCCGAGCGCTACAGCGCATCCGT
>JALVVK010000063.1 GCA_027023445.1 Deltaproteobacteria bacterium
GGTAGTAAAAGTTGAAATTCCATCAATCGGTCGATCAATACGGATAAATGAATACCTTCTTGCCAAGGGGGAAAACCGTCAACTGGTTTATTACTGGTATCAGTCCAGGGGCAGGGTAATAGCCAATGAATATGAGGACCGTTTCTTTATGATTGTGGACTCCCTTTTGAAACATCGTTCAGACGGCGCACTGGTGCGCATATCCGGCCCTGTTCAAAACATAGAACAGGCCCGGATGTTTCAGCAGGAATTCATCAAGGCATTGTATCCGCGGCTTCAAAATTATCTGCCATCATAGGGGATGGGCCTGCCGGGAATTGACGAGGAAACGGTAAAAGGATATTTCAGACAAAGGGGGCTTCTGGATCGATATTATGAAATCAAGGAGAAAAAAGACATCAACACACATTGATCTGGAACTGGATTTTTCAGACGAGGATATTGCCGCATTAAGACGCAAAGATACCCATATGGAGACAGAGAATTATCTTAAGTTTCTAAAAAAAATAAATACTCTTTTCCCTCCAGACCTGTCTCGCCGTCCGGTATCTGAAGGAGAAAATTTCCATTTATAATCCCGGGTTATGCAGCTCGCAAGTTTGCCGAAGATGCAGGGCGAAGGGCACGCAACTGGAGAAAAAGCTCAAAGCTGAAAGCTCAAGGCTCAAAGTAAAAGATTAAAGATTTGTTTGCCATAATTTACAATTTACCATTTATCATTCAACATTTTCATGCTCTGGGGTGCGAAGCACCACTTGGCATGCAGGCTTGGGTGAACAAAATGTCTGGCTGAATTGCGGCTAAGTTTTTAATTATTCGACTAAAATCATTTTCTCAGGCATTTGAAGTGCATAATCCGGGATAATTTCCCGTCTTTAATCCCAGCAGCCCCTTCGGGGCAAGCGGTAATCCTAACGAAGCGAAGCGGAGTGGTAATCCTAACGAACGAAGTGAGCGGTAATCCTGGCTGAGCGCCAGCGAAGCCATAATCCCAGCGCAGTCCCGCCTCGGCGGGACAAGCGATAATCCTATCCCAGGGGGTTACAATGCTTATTCCCATAATCCTTGCCGGGGGCTCCGGCACCCGTCTCTGGCCACTTTCAAGAGAACTTTATCCCAAGCAGCTCATGTCATTTACGCCCAACGGGCTGACTCTTCTTCAGCAGACGGTGGAGCGCCTCAAATCGTTGCCGGATGTCATGCCTCCTGTGGTGTTATGTAATGAAAACCACAGATTCATGGTGGCCGAGCAGCTACAGGAAACGGGCACTGATGCTACTATCATTCTGGAGCCGGTTGCCCGTAATACCGCCCCTGCGGTTGCGGTCGGCGCCTTATGCGCCAGAGATCTTGCCGATGGCGATCCCCTTCTGCTGGTTCTCCCGGCAGATCACCTCATAACCGATACAGAGGCCTTTTCCAGGGGTGTCGGGCTGGGTTGCGAGCTTGCCTCCTCCGGTCACTTGATAACCTTCGGGATAGTGCCTACAGAGGCCCACACCGGATACGGATACATAAAAAAGGGAAAAAGCCTGGATAAAACGACCAACGATGATGCGGCCTTTCTGGTGGAACGTTTTGAGGAAAAACCTGATCTTTCCACTGCACAGAGGTATTGCGACAGCGGTGAATACCTGTGGAACAGTGGCATATTCATGTTTAAGGCCTCCACCTATCTTTCCGAACTGGACCGGCTTGCCCCTGAGATACTGTCTGCCGCCCAGGGCGCCTATGATCAAAAAACAGACGACCTGGATTTCACAAGGCTGGGCAGGGAGCAGTTTTCAACTTCGCCGTCTATTTCCATAGACTACGCAGTGATGGAAAAGACCCGTTCAGCCGCGGTGATTCCTCTGGACTGTGGCTGGAGCGATCTGGGGTCATGGCCCGCTCTTTGGGACGCCAATGACAAGGATCAGGATGGTAACGTGACAACCGGTGAGATTTTAACCGCTGATACCAGGAACTGCTATCTGCATTCCACTCAGAGACTTGTTGCCGCTGTAGGCCTTGAGGACGCGGTTGTGATCGAAACCGCAGACGCGGTCCTGGTGGCATCCAGAGACAGGGCGCAGGATGTCAAGGCGATCGTCAATAAGCTGCGTGAAAACGGCAGGGACGAGGCGGTCCTTCACAGACGTGTCTACCGTCCATGGGGCTCATACGAGAACATAGATTCAGCCGACAGATACCAGGTTAAGCGGATAACAGTAAAGCCTGGCGCCTCCCTCTCGCTCCAGATGCACTACCATCGCGCCGAGCACTGGATAGTGGTAAGAGGAACCGCGAAAATTACCAAGGGAGACCAGACATTGATCCTGACTGAAAATCAGTCCACCTACATTCCGCTTGGCGAAACTCACCGGCTTGAAAACCCGGGTCTCATCCCCCTTGAACTCATAGAGGTCCAGTCCGGAGGGTATCTTGGCGAGGATGACATAGTCCGTTTTGAAGACAACTACGGGCGCACGTCTGAGTGAGGATTACCGCTTGTCCCGCCAGAGCGGGACTGCGCTGGGATTATGGCTTCGCTGGCGCTCAGCCAGGATTACCGCTCACTTCGTTCGATAGGATTACCACTCCGCTCCGCTTCGTTAGGATTATAGCCGCACTTCGCTTGCCAGAATTATGCTCGTCACGTCTGTGGCGTAACTTGCCTGGATTACGGTTTTTTGGGAGTTGGCGGCAGGTTTGATAAATGGGGTAGTGCATTGGAGAAAATTAAAGGTCTGGGCAAGGTCTCATGATCTTACAATGTTGGTGTATGAGATCACCTCTTCATTTCCCAGGGA
>JALVVK010000064.1 GCA_027023445.1 Deltaproteobacteria bacterium
AGGTAAGGGCCTCTGCCGCAGGCTCAAAGATTAAACATATTGGCAGGTTCACAGTATTGAACAAGGCCCCAAAGGGCGTAACAGTTGGTGAAGATTTGCTGGAAAAGGCATATAAGCATGGATACGCCATAAAAACCACGGGGAACACACTTATAATAGCCGCAAGGATACCGGATTACCAGGGTAGACCTACTGGTGTTTTCGCAGAATACATTGATCTTTCAGCTATTCACAGCCAGTTGAGAAAGGAAATGTTTGCATCGGTCGCAATGGCAGTAATTGCCGCGATTGTGGCCGCTTTATTCTCCTACTTTGGCCTTAAAATGAACCTGGAGAGACCACTTTCCCAGGCCCTGGATGTGCTTGACAAGACCACGCACGGCAACCTGACAAGAGTTATCAAGCCCTTTGGTGTTACAGAGGTAAAAACCATTGGCAAAATGGCAAACAATATCATTTATTCCACAGGCCACCTGATAACCCTTCTTAAAAATCAGTCCAAATGGCTTGCAAATGCCACAAAAGAGATGCAGAGCTGCATTGGAAAGGTTAAAAAAGGTTCTTCAGACATAGACCAGGCCGCACAAAAGGTGGCGGAAGCCTCTTCTGAGGCATCGACTACGCTTCAGAACGTAGCAAACGCCACCCAGGAGTTAGCCGAAGCTACCAGTGAAATTGCGCAAAATGTTTCAGAAACTGCCCGGGCCACGAATAAGGTCCAGGAAAAGGCCCTGTTCACCAATAATGTTATACAAGAACTTGGAGAAAATTCTGAGAAGATAGGAGGAATTATTCAGGTTATAAATTCCATTGCCGAGCAGACAAATCTATTAGCCTTAAACGCGACCATAGAAGCAGCCAGGGCAGGAGAAGCCGGCAGGGGATTTGCCGTGGTGGCAAACGAGGTAAAAGAACTTGCCAAACAAACCAGCGAAGCAACTGAAGAAATTACCAGGATGATTCAGGTAATCCAAAAAGGCACATCCGAGGCGGTTACATCGGTACAGGAAATCACCACCTCAGTATCAGAAGTAAACGATTTTACTAATACCATAGCCAGCGCCGCAGAAGAACAGACCGCAACAGTGTCGGGAATAAACACCAGTGTTGGAAAAGGCGCTGAAAAGGTACAGGCACTGGAAAGACAGGCCCATAAGCTGGTTGACCAGGCAAGTGATTTTGCCGCAATGGCAACCGCCCTTGACATGACAGAAAACACAATGGTCACCATGTCCAAGCAGATGAATGAAGTAACCAATCTATACAGTGTAGATATGGATACCGTTAAAGAGGCCTCTCATTATACAACAAACGCGGTTCAGCTGACAGGCGGAATACTTGCGCATATCGCATGGTCGGAAAAACTCAGGATATCAGCAAATGAAGGCCGGGTACCTGATGATATGGAACCAGATCCTCGTAGATGTTTTCTGGGCAAATGGCTGCGGTCTGCCATGAACAATAAAAGCCTCCCATCGGATGTAGTTTCAGAAGCCATGTCTATTCACGATAAGCTCCATGATCTGGCAGTAAAATTAAAAGAGATGACAGAAAGTGGCGCTGACAAAAAGGAGCTTATAAAATTTTTCACGGAAAATCTGCAACCCCAGTCTTTAAATCTATTTGACTTACTGAAAAAGATGAAAAAAAATCTGACATAAAAGATCAGTTAGCAATAAAAATATCGCATGACAGGCCCTTGCCTGCCATGCGGTTTACTTTTCGATCCCTGTCCTGGCCTTTACACCCTTTGCGTAATAGTGTCTCAGTTTGACCATCTCGGTGACGACATCCGCTCTGTCAATAAGACCCGCGTCCGCCCACCTGCCGGTCAGAACGATCTCGCATCCCTCGGGCCTGTCCTCGATGAGGCTCAGCACATCAGAGAGTTGAAGCACCTTGAAATGAACCGCGACGTTTATCTCATCCAGAACTATCAACTCAAATTCCCCTCCATGCAGGGCCTTTTTTACCTCTTTAAACCCCATGGAGGCACGCTCAATATCTTCCCTGACGGGTTTTCCCCGGACAAAACGGCCTGAACCGAACTGCCGAATGCTAACCTGATCGCCAAAACGCCTGAGCGCCTTGATTTCACTGAATTCCCCCTGCTTCATGAACTGAGCGAAAAGCACTCTCAGGCCTGCGCCAAGGGCCCTCATGGTAAGACCGAGGGCCGCTGTGGTTTTGCCCTTACCCTCCCCCGTGTACACGTGAACATATCCTCTGCCAATAGACACAAAAAACTCCTTAGTTAGCTGGAAACTCAAAGGCCAAAGCTGAAAGTTACTCGTCTCCCTTAAGCCATTCAAAGGGAAGCTTCAGGGTATCTGTCACCCATTTAAAGATAGCCCCCCCAACCTTGCCAGGCTGAAGCACTATCACCCTGGGATCACTGATCGGTCCCTTTACGCCTACCGGTATGGTGAAGAGCGTCATATTTTTACCACCTATTATCCTTCCCACAAGGGGGATTTTCCCCAACACCGCGTCCACTGTCTTCAGCGGGGCCACCAGCACCGTGGCATCCACATCATAGGATGAAAGGTCCAGGGAACCGCTGCCAAAGAGATTTATACCCTCTCCCCTGATAACCCCCTTTTCCATCTTCAGGCGGTTATCTTTTATCCTGCCGGACAACTCCATCTCTGAATATGCGTAGCCAGTGGAAAAAAGATCGGGCAGGCCTCCGGAGACAAGATCCAGCACGTTTATTACACTGAATATCTTGGCAAGCATGGTAAACCGCCAGATTTTTCCATTTGAGGCCCTGAGCCTGAAAAAACCATCCTTCCAACTGCCCGGTCTGCCCTTAAGCTCAAGATCCAGGTAAAAGGGCCCATGGATGAGATCCTCGTCAAGGCCCAGGCAGGGCATTATATCCTCAAAATGTTCCACGCGGTCAAATGGCGTTGTAACGGTAAAGATGCCGGAACCATCAGAGTCTCCGGAGCCGATCCGCCATTTACCGGTGGTTTGAAGGCCGCAGATATCTCCATGGGAGACATCAATACTGCCCCCGGTATGAGGGTCAAAATTCACCAGGCCGTTAACCTCACTCCATGTATATATAAAAGGTTTCCCACCCCTGGCATGTTCATCGCGGTAGTGAAAAGTTCTGAAGTCAAAACGTACTGTTCCCAAAAAACGCGCGCAGCCCTTCTTCCCGGCCTTAGCAGCCCCTTCCGGGCCATGACCACCGGAAGCGGCCTTGACCTGTCCGGTCCGCACAAAGGCCATCAGGTTCCTGAATGAAATTTCCCTTGAAGTGGAATCAAGGTCCACCTTGATCACAGAAGGATCTCCCACCCCAGATACGATGCCGGACAAACTTAACTTCTCCTTTTCCGGCCCGAGAGATACCACAAAACGCCTTACCCGACAGGCATTTCCGCTTCCACTTATGGATACATCCTCAAAATCAACAGGACGATACCATGGCCCCCATGGCCAGTGAAATTTTCGCGCCTGTATTTCCCCGACAGCCCTGAAGTCACCGGGACGAGCAGGATCAAAACTGAACGAAAAATCTCCACTGATTGATCCATGCAGGATATGGTTATGTTCCATAAGACTGTCAAGGGTTGCTCCTGTCACCCTTCCCTTCCATCTGACATCCAGGCGATCCCCCCTGCCTATATCGAGAGCCAGGGTCCCTTTGTCCATGGGGGAGGTGATGGTAAGTGAATGAATGTGAAGTCCATCCGCATCATGCGTCAGATCAATAATCGCGCCGGTTCCCTCCGATTCCACCGCCACCGGGTATATACCCCCCCTGACCGTAACCCCGGACTTCCTCAGGCCGAGCCTGAAACCTATAAGATCCGCGGGCATCCCGGGAAGATATCTATCCGGCACCCAACCCTTTGCCCTGATCCAGGCTGCGGCCTCCATGCCGACCTCGCCGTCAAGCTCCAGACTCCCCTTCCAGTGATGCCAGCGGGTATGATGGAGGCGGGCGCCGATTTTAAGCTCATTCCCCTCTGACATTACCATGAGACCGTCCATATCGACCCTGTCCTGTGAGATATGGACAATACCCTTGCTGACATGAAGGGGGCCGAATATAAGCGGACTCTGGAAGAACAGGGACTCAGGCGCAACATCCATTGAATAGATCCACGAAACGGGGCGATCCAGCCTGCCTGACATGCTGCCCCTTGAAATAGCAAGCCTTCCCCGGGTCCATGTGACTATTTTTGAAAGCACCTTTTTAAGAGAGGAATAGCCCGATAGATACCGGTAAAGGGGACCGGAGGAGATATTCGCTTTCAGGTGGGAAAGGCTCAGGACAGGCTTTGCCGACCAGTCTATCCGCCCATCCATGGAATATATTCTGTGAGGTCCGGCCGAGGCCATAACCTGTTTCCAGGAAACAGCGTGCGGTTCAACATGCAAGGAGGCCTTCTCGATATTGATTTTCCAGGGAAACCTCCTATACCTGGCCTTTACCCTGGCGCTTTGAACATCCACCACTGTCTTGATATGATGAAGTTTGTCCCCCATCCTGAGGCGGCCCCTTGCCCTGCCCTCCACATCCGAAAAAAGGGCGAGCTCCGACTGGAACCCATGTGACTTGACCAGTTTTTTAAGTACGCCGGGAAGCTGGCTGAGATCCGCGTCCAGGTCCAGATCCATGCTAAAAGGCGGATTGTGCCCATGAAGCCCCAGGTCCAGCCTGCCAGAAAGGATACTCGAACCGCCCATGCGCCCGGAGAGCCCTGAACAATGAAGGATCCCATTGCTGATTTCCACATCCCCGTCCACCTGGTCCACCATCAGATCCGCCTTGGGAACGTGCACCCTGCCATTCTCAATGGAGGCCTTTATAAGCATGGTATGGATATGTCTGAAATCAGAGGCCGGACCGTCAAGGAAGAAAGAGGCATGTCTGGCCTTTCCACCGAGAACTATGGAACATACCTTCCGCACAACATGATTTTCCGGCCATATAAGCAGCAGCTTGCGCCTTACCGACTCAAGGTCCACATCAACCGCGGACAGGTCCACATGCCACCGGGCGGGCCTGGTCTTATCCTTGATTGTCCGGCTGAATTCACCCGAAAGCACCAGCCCGGGGTTGCTCAGTTTGAGTTTTTGTATTCTGACCGCAAACCTTGAGGAATTCCTCTCAATATCCAGATCGGCATGACCGCAGGACATGAAGACATCCCTGTCATCCGGCATGACCTTAACACAGGGCAGATCTCCCTTGAGAGCCGCCCTGAATGCGCCGCCTTTCCCCGAAAGATTGACATGCAGGCTGGTTCCTGCCCCAAGCGCCCTTACCCGGCTATTTCGCAGAAATTCATTAAAGATATCCTGGATACGGATATCCCTGAGGGAAATATTCGCCTGATAACTCCTGTCAGAAAAGGCATATGTACCCTTAATATTGAGAGCGCCTACATATGGAGGCAGACAGTCACCTGAAACATCAAGGCCTGATGCCGAAACCCTGAGGACCATGTTTATCTTCCGGAATTTCAGGTCCTGTTCGTGAAGTCTCCGACGCAAATCCCCGGGAACATCCACAAGCAGTTCCCCGTTTACTATGTTAAATTCCAGCGGGGGAAATGACAGGCCGGATACCCCCCCTGCCCCGCTTTTTCTATCCATGCCGTGATAATGGACAACCGGATGTCTCAGGGTTATGGAGCCGATGTCCACGCGGCGGGCAAACAACCCCATGAGATCAAAGAAGGCGACCGCCTCCGGCACCTCAACATCTATTGATCTGGACTGAATCCGCACACCCGACGCCTTGATGCAAGGACGCGGAAACCAGGCCCACCCGAGCCTCCGGATCTTTATCACGGACCTGGTATCTGTTGCCAGCCTGCTGACCACCGCGTCCCTTACCCTGCCGATCCTGAGAAAATACGGTGAGATAATCAGAAGGCTAACCAGGAAAAGGACAATGAACAATGTAATCGCAAGGATTTTTTTCATAAAAAAATTCGTGCCCGCGCCCGTTTACGGGCCGATCTCTTCCAATACTTTTCGAAGCTGCCTTAGTTGACCGGAACTTTCGCCAGACACAAGATCTCTCAGCCTTCTGAGGGCAGGAGCGACAAAGGGGCGAAAAAAGGATCTGCCTTTTTTGATCTGCAGGAAGGAATATGCCCCTAACACCTGCATAGTTCTTAACAACGCCATGAGCCTGAAATTTTCCATCAGTTCCTCAAAGCCGATTTCAAATCCAAGGCCGGTGAGTTGCTCATGATAATAACGGATCAAACCGGACCACAACACCCGATCCATATCAACATAAGGATCTGTCAGGAGCGATGCCAGGTCATAGCCTACGGGACCCAGGCGGCCGCCCTGAAAATCAATGATCCATATATCCTCCCTGTAGAGCATGAGATTCCTTGACTGAAAATCCCTGTGGAGAAATACCCTGGCACCAGGCGCATCATCCACCCTGTCACACAGACCATGCAGTTCCTGTTCCAGGGCGTCTGAGGGGGCCATGCCAAGATACCTGCCAAGAAACCATTTGGTAAAATACAGCGCCTCCCTCTCCCAGGCCAGATTCGAATCATAAAAAAGGGTATCAAAACACCATGTTTTGTCAAAACCCCTGGAGCCCATGACCTGCATCACCGCAAGGGTCCTGAGTGCGGCACGGTAAAGACGTATCGTACCGGAAACATCCTCATCCATAAACACGGAATAAAGGAGACAGTCACCGAGATCCTCCACCAGGAGATCTCCGTTTCCCTCGTTATAATAAAGTATTTCAGGCACTCTCACGCCGTTTCTTTTGAGGTGGGTGCCTATCTGAAAATAGCTGCGCGCCTCCCTTATGCCCTCGGGTCCGGGAGCCGGCCTTATCAGCACTGCCGGACGCCCTTGGTAACAGGTCCTGCAAAAGGTTCTGTCTGAGCCGTCAGCGGATATCGGTTCAGGGTATGGGACGTCAAGGCGCATATGTTATAATCTGCTAAACCAGTGCCTGCCAAAAGCAGGTAATTTTTTCCTACAACCGGAAGTCAGTTTGTTTCAAACCGAATAACCACAGAACAGGAAACCGCAGAATATCGAAGTGAAAAAATGGTTTCTCAACCCTAAGAGTTCTGCTGTTCGATATTCGATATTCAAAATACGCTAAAGCTGTTCGCCTAAGAGACGAAGATTTTAACCTGCGAGGTGATCATGCCGTCCATCATAGATATACTACGACTCACCCCCAAAACCAACTGCGGCAAATGCGGATATCCCACCTGCATGGCCTTTTCAGCATCGCTCCTGTCCGGGATGGCCTCACCTGAGCTGTGTCCCTACCTGGACAGGAAAGCCCTTGAAAAAGCGGGGTTCACTCCCGTCACCCGCTCCTCATCAGGACAGGACACCCCTGAAACCCACCTGTTAACAGAGCTGAAATCCAGGCTCATCCGGATCGATCTTTCCCGGATAGCGGGCAACCTTGGCGCCGTTGCGATAAAAGATCATGCAACAGGAAAAACCTCCCTTAAAATCGCTTATCTCGGCCGGACCGTCATACTTTCCCCTGAAGCGGTCTCTTCTGAGAATAACAGGGAACTGGACCCGAGAGACCAGATTCTCCTGTACAATTACGTTTTTTGGGGCGGTAAGGGGCCGCTTTCAGGGGAATGGGTGGGGCTTGAATCCTTCCCCAACTCCATATCCAAGGTGGTAACCCTTAAAAAATATACGGAAGACAGGATCGCGCAGGCCTTTAAAACGGCGCCTGAAGGCCTGATAAGGGCCGCGCGACACATAAAGGGCAAACCGCTCAGGCCCTGTCACGCGGATGCCTGCCTGGAAATACCGGTCCTTCCCAGGGTACCGCTGAGAGTTCATTTCTGGCAGGAGGAAAAGGAGGAGGGTTTCCCAGCCAGGGTAAAAATCCTCTATGACCGCAGGGCCAATGAGTTCCTGGACCTGGAATCCCTGGTATTTGCGGCTGAACGAATGACGGAAACCATGCTGGAGAAATGAAGAAATTGCTAATTGTGAATTGTGAATTGCTAATTGTGAATGGTGAATAAAGGGCGATTTCTTCTACGGCTGAACGCCCTATTTCGAACCGGGGAACCGCGGAACAGATCATACACTTATTCCTCTGCGGTCTCTGCGTCTTTCACGGTAACCTCCATTCCCGGCGCGCCGGGAACAACGAACAATGAAAATGCCCCGGCTATTTTCGGATAAAAAAGACCGGGGTTTTCAACCTGGCACACGAAAAAGGCCCTGCTCTTGCGCGAAGAACAGGGCCCGAATAAGCGACCTTTTGAACGGGTTTTCTTTAGAAGAAGTGCTGGTACATCACGCGCAGGCGCCAGTCATTCTGGGTGCCTGATTTGAAATCTGCCGAGGTAAGCCCCACGGCGGCCGCGTCACCGGCATCAGCGGCCTTTATATCCCTCTGGAGCAGGGACACGTCAAAGGTAATGTACTGGTTGAATCCGTGGAAATAGTGGTTGACGCCAAGCACATACTGCTGGAGATAGTTCTCGACCCCGTATTTGCCGTCAGCCCACTCCACCAGGCCAAGATGACTCCTGACCGAGTCGGCGGCGGTATTGCCGTCAATACGCTCAAAGTAGGCATACTTGAATACCGCCTCCCACTTCTTCGGCACAAAGAAGTAGCCGAGGTTGGCACGCATTGCCCAACGGTCCCAGAGCTGCTCTATGCCGACACTGTTGTTGGGATCCTGGTGAAACTCCTCCCTGGCCCACTCAAGATCCGTGGAAAAGCCCATGTAGCGGAAGAGAATTGTGGTATCAAAGCCATAATTCTGCACGTCGTGGGCAAGGGTATTGGGAGGGCTATACGTACTGTCAGGATCTAAATCAGCTTTGTAATACGTCTTTCTCCTGTCCTTGTCCCAGAAGCTGGAAAGTACCAGCGCCAGGGCAGGGGTGGTGTTGTAGCCCATGTCACCCTGCATGGTGTAGTTGTTAAAGGTCCTGGGACCCATGGGGCCGGATGGATCGGAGCCCGGAAGCAGGTTAAAGCCCACGCGCAGGCTGTAAAGCTTGTCATCACTGTTGATATCCCTGTTTCCCTGGGTGTCGCGCCCGTTGAAAACACCGAGCCAGTAGCACATGAACTGCTTCCTTCCGACCATGTCAAGGTAGCCGTTTAACAGGATGCCCTGCGAACGGTAGTTCAGCATGCCCCCTGTTGGGAAACCATTGGGCTGAAGATGGGAACCGACTGTCAGGTTCTGCGTACCCGCTGCGGGCCAATATTTTTCGCCATCGTCGGTAAAGATGGTACGATCAGTGCCATTCTGTTTGAATCCACTCTGCCAGAATTCCATGCCAAGTCCCGGGATCTTCATGCGCCCGAACTGGACCCTGGCAAACCTGTACTTTTTCCAGATGATAAAGGCGTCGTGCACATTAACCTTGCTCTTTGGCTCTAACTGGACATGAACAAAATACTTCCAGTCCTTGTTAGGAGCGGTGCCGTCCACGAAGAAGCGCAGACGGCGCATATTGAAGCTGCTGTAATTCTCATTCCCGCCCGAAAGGTCTTTATCACGGTTAAGATATGTGTACCTGAACTGGATGCCGGTACGGAAACGGAATTTGTACTCGTTGCCTGTCTTATTGTCCTTGTACTCAATTCTGAAACCGTTCTTCCAATAGGCCTTCATGTTGGAAGAAGCGGGCGCGGCGGCCTGCTGCTTTTCCATCTTGTCGATCTTCTGCATCAGGGTGCGGACCTGGGCCTTGAGCGCGTCGATGTCATCCTGCTGCGACGCCTTCGCAGGAACAGCAGCCCACATACCTGCGCAGGCCAGCATCAGTGACAAGAAACACAGCGCAGGAAAAGTTGAAAATGTTTTTAACCTCTTTCTAACTCCCATTAGAACCTCCTTATTTGGTTTATTTGTGAAATTAATATCAAGCAATTGATATTACAGACAATTCATCGTTTATTTATATTAAGCGAATGGCCTTGTCAAGATTATAATTTGCCTGCGAACCATCTCTTCATGGACTTTGGAAGCTGGCAGACAACCCTTCCCGGATCAAGGAAAAGTCCGCACCCCCAGATCCAGGAGGCGGTCTTCAAAAACACATATCCACAATCCGCTCCCTGCCATGCGCCCCTGACCTCTCCCTCAACGCACAATCTCTTTAATTCATTTTCGTGTAATTCTATAATATTTTTTTTCGCGGCAAAACCAAATCTCTGAGCGGCCTCTGTGGTGGGCTTGAGATACCCAGCCACCCTCCTCATAAACGGCAGACCGGCCTGCTGTATCCTGAACCTGTTAAGAAGAGGCATTTTTTTACTTCGTCTTACCATATAAATTTTACGGGAAGTTGTACAGAAATCGTACATGGAAAACACCTTTCCACTTATATGGAATCGGCTCTCCCAGTATCGCAGTATCTCTTCCCGCTCATCGGGGTTTAGCCACCCTGGCCACGAAGAATCCCACCGTGTCTGTCTGGTGGGGATAGAATCGCCTGCATCTCCTGCACGCCGGATCATATTTTACTCCCTCAAATTCCGTAATTCCTTCACAGGCGGGAAGGGGCGGGTCCCAGCCCAGAACCTGTGCCTCTCTTTTGCCAAGGAGATATGTCAGTACCCCCTCATTTTCCTCGGGGTTGAACGTACAGGTGGAATAGACCAACTCACCACCGGGCCTGAGCAGATCAAAGGCCCGCTTCAGGATCCCTTTCTGTATGGCCGGCAGGTTGGTGGCCCTGCCCCTGCTGAAAAGCATCTCGCCCCGCTCACCCACGCGGTACTTACCCTCCCCGGAACAGGGCGCGTCCACAAGTATCCTGTCAAATCCACATTCCAGGGGAAACCGCTCACCCCTGTAAAAGGTAACCAGTATGTTTGTCAGGCCAAGCCTTTTTATGTTAGCTGTAAGGGCTGTAATCCTTGCGAATTTCCTGTCATTGGCGACCACGACCCCCCGCTCTTCCATAAGCTGGGCCATGTGGGTGGTTTTGCCCCCGGGAGCCGCGCACAGATCCAGAACAATGTCGCCCGGGCGGGGATCAAGGGCAAGCACGGGAAGCGCGGATGCCAGTGTCTGGGGATATATGAGGCCAAGATGATAGGCCTTGAGACGGCCGGGCGCCCCTGCGACGCCGACACGGTAGAACCATTTTACAGGTGTGGATTCCAGACTGACCCCCTCGGAACGCAGCAGATCAAGCACCTGCCGCCCGGATGCCTTTACGGTTACAAGCCTCATATAAGCAGGCAGGGGGCTATTCAGGCATGAAACAAACCCCCGTGGATCAGGGATAAAACCCATATATCGGGCAAAGGGACTGGGATGTGGAGCCATGGGAAACTTCAGGTTCAGGTGGCAGGACAATCGGTACCGAAAGCCTTCTTCAGGCCGCCTTCACCCCCGGATTGAACATCGGGGACAAGAACCCCCTGAAGGAAAAAATCGCTGATCTGCCTGGCAGCCGTATTGACACTGTATTTCTTGCGGCTTGAAAGTACCCAGAACCGGGACATCTCGTCCAGGGCGCCGAAAAAGGCCCTCTTAAAGACCCCTGGCATAACATCCTTGCGGAAAATTCCCATTGCCTGCCCCTGGCGTACAATTTGTGAGATTATATTCAGATATTCAGCGAATTTTTTATTCCGGTATTCCTTCATGAACTTGCTGCTCTGCCGAAGCTCAACCTGTATCACCTCGGCCAGGTCCCGGTTCTCTTCCACGAGGTTCAGGTGAAGCTGTGCGAACTTCTCAAGCCTGTTGCGAGGATTGTCGATAGAGGCGATCTCCTGTTTTACCTG
>JALVVK010000065.1 GCA_027023445.1 Deltaproteobacteria bacterium
CCTTTCCTCCGGCCTCTTGTCCTGAAATATCTGAGTCTTTCCCTCTCCATGGATAATCCCTAAGATGCCTTTCCTTCTTCTGTCTGGACGCCGCTGTCCCTGGCCATGGATCCGGCCTCTCCCGCCAAGAGTTCGGTAACAAGCTCCATATACATGGTGTCCTGTTCCACCCATCTCTTGCGAATGGTAAAAAAGAAATATGCCATCAGGCCCTCAAACATTCCGACTACGGTGGTTGTAAATGCCACCACAAGATCAGAAGAAAGCCTCGCAATATCACCCTGTCCGAGGGCGGAAAGGCCTGTTCCCATGGGAATAAGGGTTCCGATCAGGCCAAGCCCCGGTCCCACCCGGATTACAACCTTTAAAAGATCCAGGGACTTGTTGACGCGCTGTATACGCTCTTCAAGAAGCGCCCCGGCAACAAGATCCCCTGGATATCCTTCAGGAAGGCCGCCTTCCTTTTCCCTGCCCGTCACCTTAATGAGATCATTCATGTATGAACGGACCTCCGGGGTCAGGACAATGTGTCTCCCGTCTCTTTTTATTCCCTGTATTACGGAGATGACGGAAATACGTCCGGCCCTCCGCCTGGCAATCCAGTCATAAAAGAGCGCACCCGCCTGCATCACTATCCAGCACATCAGGAGGACAAGAAAAAACAGGACCGGGTACAACATGGAGGAAGAAACAAGAAAGATAAATGACTTGAGAAAAGCAATGGCGTAATTCATTAATGGCCTTTCCTCGCAAAGGTAGCCCTGCTGAGCATGCCAGCTGCGAAAAGTCCGGGGAAAAGAAAAATGGCGGATGCCTTGGGAATGAAACGTCCTGACGAACCGGAAACGCCCGGAATAACCCCTGACTGCGCCTGATTAAGGGCGAGGCTGTATGCCGTCTTTGCCTCCTGGAAATGGGGCAGGACTACCACGTTCATGGCGAAATAGGCGGCGCACAACATCATTGTCCAACCCAGAAAGTACTCAGGAGAAATACCTGATCGTCTTGTCAGCATGCCGGAAACCACGGCGGTCAGCACGGTTATGGCGGCAAAGCCCAGATAAGGCAACCAGAGTGAATACCAGGGGTTATCAGGGAACAGATCCCTGAACAGGCACAAATCCAGGAAGATAACCATGAGACAGACAGGACATGGCATTGAAAGGAACAGCCATCCGAGGGTTCCTGAATCCCCTGCGTGCCCGGACATGCCTGCTTCTGCGGGAAGGTGGCGGGGCCTGGACAGGATAAAAACACCCCAGGCAAGAAGACCTGTCCCTGCTGCGAAATGAATGTCCATTCCATATGAAACGATGGTGTTCATCAGGCCTGAAGCCAAGCTCCCAGACACAATACCTGCCAAATGGGAAAGCCCCGGGAACACACCTGCCATGACCAGGCAGTAAACGGCAAGCGCGGCCATGGCTTTGAACCGGCCCCCAGGCCGGGACGCAAGATAGCCTAAACCCATCCCGGCCTTAAGGGCAAACACACCCAGTGTTATGATCAGACCTGCAACAAGAGCCCTTGTTTCCACAGTATCTCCCGCGTCTTACCTGAATCAGAATTTGAAACGGTATTCCAGATACCAGGAACGGCCCTCAAGAGGAAATTCCGGTTTTTCATAATAGAATTTGTTAAACAGGTTGTTGACCTTGAGGCTGATCTGGTGTTGCTCCTTAAATGTCATGCCCAGGAAGAGATCTACCACGGTAAAACCGTTGTATTCGATAACTGGATATCCTACCGAGTACCAGTCATTGTCCTTCCTCTTACCCACATAACGGGCAAGAACGCGTCCTGAGAACATGCCGTCATCGTACTCTGCCCCGTAATTGAGTTTCCAGTGGGCCACATTGTGTATATCCGTCCAGTCAGCGCCCTGGATTTTTTCCCTGGAATAGAAAAGCCTTGTACCGTTAAGGAAAAATGACACCTTCCTGTCCAGGTTAAGGAGCTTGCCGATATTCCACGAGGCCTTGAATTCAAGGCCTGCCATCTCGGCATCCGAGGTGTTTTCATAGGTGGTTACAGTGCCTGTTGTGACACTGGTTATCTTATCATCCACCTTGGTGGAGAAGACCGTGACGTCAGAGGAAAAACCAGAGCGTTTGTGATCAACTCCAATTCCGCCGTCCCAGGTCCAGCTCGTCTCGGGGTTAAGGTTTGGATTACCCCTGGTTACCATGGTAACCCCGTTCACAATCCTCTCGGAATATCCAGCCATCTGGCTTGCTGTTGGGGGAACAAAGGCCTTTCCTATGGTGGAATGAAGGTTGAACGTGTCATTGAGATTGAATTTTATCCCGGCCCTGGGGCTGAACGTGTCAAAAGACACGCTTCCCGGATAAAAATCGGTTTTATACGGGGTCTGTTTTGTTTCAACATTGAAATAGTCATACCTGAGGCCGGCGGAAAGAACCAGGCGATCTTCCATAAACCTCCAGAGGCTGTCAGTGAAAACACCCCAGTTTTCCCGGTTGGCATCCGGACTCCACGGGGCCCTTCTCGATCCATCGGGATTGTAGCTTTTGCTTTCCTCGTCAATGGATTCATAATCAAGGCCTGTGGTGATGTCGTGCCTGCCCAGGAACCTGTAAACATTCTGAACCTGACATCCCCGCCACCTCTTTTGGCTGTAATAGCTGTGGTACGGGGAAGTTGGCACATAGGTTCCCGTTGTGTAATCATAGGCATATTTTTTATAATAATCACTGCTTTCACTGGAGGAGTACAGGACGAACAGGGACTTATTAGCACCCCATGTCCCTTCGAGCCGTGCCTCTCCGCTGTATCGATCAAGATCCTTCTGGCTCTGCTGCACATCACCATAATACAGGGCGCCCGGGGTCTCTATATCGTTACCGTAATACCAGTCTCCTCTCACATCCATGCGCCAGCCCTCTGTCAGTTTCTTGCCAAGACGCAGGGACGTATAGCCAATATTATAGGTTGTTCCGGGCCGTGTGCCATGCTTATTTCCAAGCTTGATATCGCTGTCGCGGTTCCGTGTAGAGGCGCTAAAGTCAAAATCAAAGCCATGTGAAAGAGAACCACCAAGATTCATTCCGGCCTTCCAGGTATCAAAACTGCCACCGCCGGCATAGATAGCCCCGGTAGGGGTGCCTGTTGATTTTTTCGTTATAATATTGACCACTCCTCCCATTGCCTCGGCGCCGTAAAGAGACGAGGCCGGCCCCTTGAGAACCTCTATGCGCTCAATGTTGTCGGGAAGTATGGTGGAAAGGTTGGTGGCGCCCGCCGGACGGCCGTCTATGAGTATGAGCACATGCTTGGTTATGCCGGAAAATTCAGGCCGGAACCCCCTGATGCTGATGCCTGAAAGCGCCCCCGGATATTCAATTACATCAACGGACGAATCTTTTTTGAGCACCTGGGTCAGATCTTTTGCTACTGTTTGCCTGATTTCTTTCTTGGATATAACATCCACTGTCGAGGGTATTTCCTTAACAGGCTGAACTGAACGAGTAGCCGTAACCACCACCTGACTCAGTTCACAAGTGGGAGCATCCTCACAGTTTCCTGCCTTCGGAAACTGGCACCAGAGGACAAAAAATGAAAGAAAGGCGAAAAAAATCCATTTTGTAAAGACTGACATAAAAAACCTCCCCTTTTATTTGAATATGTTTCAACAAGGCCTGGAAGGTCCGACATGAGGGGAGGGAAGGGACAGAGGATAAACCGGTATCCATTTAAAAAGGCCCGGCATCGCGAATGATTGGCCGGGCCCTTTATTATTCGAGCGCTCCGGAGGCTTGAACCGCGAACCCCTGTATTGCATCTCCCCCAGGCCGGTCTCCCGGCTTGCGGATCCACCTACTCACTGAACCTTCCCACCCGGACCTGCCGAGCAGTGGCCTCTTCAGCTTTCGTCCCCACTCACGGTTGCGGGCCAGCGCCGGACTTTCACCGGACTTCCCGATTATCCCCGCCCGTCACGAAAGAGGCAGGGCACCTGAGGTGTTATTTTTCCACAAAAGTGGTATATTTTCTCCGGTTTGTCAAGCTGAATGTACGGCAATACATTTTTTACGCAAATCCCTGTTCAGCAGACATGATTCACGCAGACTGCCGTATGAAAACCGTCCACAGGCCGCCACACCGGAGTACTCCAGGAATTCCTGTGCTTATTCCTTTCCACTACCACCTTGACATCCATTATCTTCTTTATATATTTAGTGGACTTTAGCTACGGGCCCATAGCTCAGCTGGCAGAGCCACCGGCTCATAACCGGTTGGTCCCAGGTTCGAATCCTGGTGGGCCCAATCCAATGTTATGAAAAAGGGTATTAGGATCGGAAAGATTTTAATAACTTATGACCTGGTTATTAAGGATAGCCAGGCTCAACTAAACCTGAAGGTGCAACTACCGTTGCACCTTTTTTAATGGAATTTTGAATGTGACTTCAGACAGGATGATGCCACGAGTAAAAGATATATGCCGGACAATTGCCAGATGGGCGCCTGAGGAGCTTGCCGAACCGTGGGATAATGTCGGCCTGCAGGTGGGCGATCCATCCGCCAGGGTTTCCAAGATACTGGTAGCCCTGGACCCTTCCCATCACGCAATCCGCAAGGCCTTATCCATAGGCGCCCGGATGATAGTCACCCATCATCCCCTTCTGTTTAAACCTGTATCGTCCATGGATCTCTCCCTCTACACGCCGGGGCTTGTAGCCAAGCTGATAAAGGCCGATATAGCCCTTGCTTCCGCGCATACAAACCTTGATTCCGCGGCAGGTGGGGTGTCAGATGTCCTGGCGGAGGGGCTTGGAATCATCGACCCGCAACCCCTTGTCCCCAATGCCGCCAGGCCCAAGGAGGGCCTTGGACGTGTGGGTCTCCTTCCAAAATCTCAAACACTGGAGGAAATAGCTGAAAAGGTAGCGGATTTCACCGGGTCACCGGCCCTTCTCATAACCGGTGATCTGAATACCCGGGTACATAAAACGGCGATTTGCGCAGGATCAGGCTCTGATCTCTGGCCCCGGGTCCTGGAAACAGGAGCGCAGTTATATATTACGGCGGAAATCAAGCATCATGTGGCAAGGGAGGCTGAACGGCAGGGAGTGTGCCTGATAGATGCCGGGCACTACTATACGGAGCATCCTGTCACCGCGCATATTGCCTCTTTTTTAAGGGAAACAGCGAAAAAGAAGGCGTGGAACCTGGATGTGCAGCTCTTCCAGGAAGAAGTCGCCCCTCTTGATTATTGGGAAAAACAATAAAATTAATTGATTTTATTGTGTTAAATAAAAAACAAGGAGCTTAAATTTGAGACCGGAACTTGAAACCCTGGTAAAACTGCAAGGGATAGATCTTGAAATCCGTAAACTGAATGGACAAAAGGCTGAATGCCCTGGACGCCTGGACGCCCTGAAAGAACAGGTGGCAGACAAACAGGCCGAACTTGAACAGCTTAACGAACGGCTGACCGAAATCAACAAACACAAGGTCGAGATCGAAGATGAAGTGGAAATGGAAAATGCCAGATTGTCCAAATCCCAGCAGAAGCTGACCTCCATAAAGACCGACAGGGAATATCAGGCCCTGCTGAAGGAAATCGAGGAAATCAAGAGGGCCAACAAGTCCAGAGAGGACGAAATCCTCTCCACAATGGAGGAGGTTCAGTCCCTGTCCGAAACCATAAAGACCATGGAGAAGGAGCTTAAGGCTGCCACCCGGGAAATGGAGGCAGAGGAGAAGAAGGTCAAGGGCATTCAGGAGGAACTGGATTCCAAGATTTCCACCCTCGCCAAGGAAAGAGAAAAAATAGCCAAGGGCGTGCGGCCGGATCTCCTCTCCCAGTATAATTTTCTCAAGGATAAAAGGGCAGGACTTGTAATATCCACTGTAACAGCAGGTGTCTGTAACGGCTGTCACATGAATATACCACCGCAGCTATACAATGACCTCCTTAGAGATGAAAAAATCTACACCTGCCCCACCTGCCAGCGCATAATCTATGTGGATATGGAGAAGGAAAAGGCTTAGTCTTGGTCCACTTTTTCGGTTCTTGAGCCTTGATTCTGCTCCCTGAACCCTGAATGACGGGTTTTTTCTCAAAGTAAGGGGCTTTGTGCTTGATTTCATTTTATATGACGGTTATAAAGGGTCATGGCTGCATATTTGGGGGCTGAACCCGTCAACCTTCAGGTTAAAAGGTCTATCAGGGAAGAGATCGAAGAAATGGAGCAGTACGCGCTCTGCTCCCATGCGTGCAAAAGCTCGCAGACAAGAGGCAGGAAACACCCTGAAAGGCCATGCCCCATCCGCACCCCGTTTCAGATAGACAGGGACCGCATTGTTTATTCCAAGGCATTCAGAAGGCTGAAACACAAGACCCAGGTCTTCCTTTCTCCCATGGGAGATCACTACCGCACAAGGCTTACCCATACCCTGGAGGTGGCGGAGATCGCCCGGACCATAGCCCGCGCCCTGCGTCTCAACGAGGATCTCACCGAAGCCATAGCCCTTGGACACGACATCGGGCATACCCCCTTTGGCCACGCCGGAGAGACCGTGCTGAACGACATTGTCCCTGGCGGGTTTTCTCACTGCAGGCAGAGCCTTCGCGTGGTGGACGTACTGGAAAGAGGAGGAAAGGGACTTAATCTCACCTTCGAGGTGAGAGATGGTATCCTGAAACATTCCAAGGGGTTTGGGGAAATTATTCCCAAAAACCTGAAGGAATGGGCCAGCACCCAGGAAGGGCGCATAGTAAGGCTTGCCGATGTGATTGCCTACCTTAACCACGATTTGGATGACGCCATCAGAAGCCAGGTTATCCGGGAAGAAGACGTTCCTGATTCATGCAAGCAGGCCCTGGGCAGCACGCACAGCTCCAGGACCACAACCATGATCCGCGATGTCATCGATAGCACAACCATTGTAAATGGAGAGATGAGGCTTTCCATCAGCACACACATGTACGACACCATGCTCAGGCTGCGGGCCTTTCTCTATGAAAACGTATATCGGGCTCCGCAGGTACACAACGAGTTTGAAAAGGCAAGAAAAATCCTTTTTGACCTCTATGAATATTTCCTGAAACACAAGAACGCCTTCAGAGAAGAAAGCAAACGTCTCTTCGAGGAAGACGTGCTGGAAAAGATAAACGGTACCCCCTATGAAAGAAGGGTCTGTGATTTCATCGCAGGCATGACGGACCGCTACGCACAGAATCTCTATTCCAGGATATTCATGCCATCTCCGCTTGTTTAAGGCACAAAGCGTACAGCATAAGGTTTAAAGGCTGTGGAGGGAATGGTAAACGGTGCAAGGTGTAAGGAAGAAGGTGTCCGTCCATTCCCATACCCTCCACCTTATGCCGTCCGCAGTATTTCCCATGCCAATGATGATCCTGGCAGGCAGCCCAAATTGTCAAGAATAAAGATTTGACCCCCATTTCTTTTCTCTTCTTCTCCACCGCTCGGCAACCACGTAGATCACCGGAAGCACGTTCAGGGTCAGGAGGGTGCCTGCCGTGAGGCCTCCGAAGAGCATGACGCCAAGGGGCTGGAGAAGCTGCGGTCCCCTGCCGAACCCAAAGGCCGCGGGCACGAGGGCAAGGAGCGTTGTCATGTGGGTGAGGAGCATGGGGCGCGTGCGCACGGATACGGCCTCTTTTACCGCCTCTTCAAGGGCCATTCCCTTTTTCCGGAAGTCCTGGATAAAGGTGAGCAGCATGATCCCGTTGTTGGTGGAGACCCCGACCAGGGTTATGAACCCTATGAGGACCGTGACATCGAGGGTCTGCCTCGCGAGAAACAGGGCAAGGGCCGCGCCCATGATGTCCATGGGGAGCTTGCAGAGGACGACCATGGGGTCCAGCCAGTTGCCCAGCTTGAGGGCGATGATCCCGTAGACGAGCATGGCGGATGCCAGGAGCACCCAGAGGACCTGGCCGCCTGTTTTTACGAGCTGGTGGTACTCCCCGGTATAGCCCACGTGAATATCCTGCGGAAGGCCCAATGCCCGGATTGCCGCATCAAGGCGTTTCATGACGGAGAAGGGATTTCCGTCGATTTCAGCGGTAAGGGTAAGGGCGCGCAGCCCGCGCTGATGCTCTATGGTGGGGTAGGTCTCCATGGATGTGATACCGGCAAGCTGCGAGAGGGGCACGAGGCGCCCGTCCCGCGCGCGCACCGGTATCATGCCAAGGTCTTCAGGGTCTTTTCGGGCGGACTCTGCGTAGCGGAGAAAGATGCCCACCGGCCGCTGGTTCACAAGGATATCCGTAACGTCTTCTCCCTGCATGGCAAGCCTTACCGTGCGGGCCACCTCGCGCGCCCTCACACCCAGGCGGGCGGCCTTCTCCCGGTCGATCCTCACCATCAACTGGTCCACCGGCACCTTTGTGTTGTTCACAACGTTCGCAAGGCCCGGGACCCGCCTTGCCGCATCCTCCACCCTAACAGCGGCCCTGTAGAGAGTGGCGAGATCCGTTCCATATATCGTAATGCCAAAGAGGGCGGGCAGGCCCGAGAAGGACTCGTCAAGCTTCTCCGTGGTGGGTTCGTTCACACGGGTGACCATGCCGGGGAGCGTGGCAAGATAGCGCTCGATGCGCTGCTTGAGCGCCGCGGCGGACGTTCCGCCTCCCCTCTCAAGCCGGATAACAAGCTCCCCCTGGTCCGGCCCCTCGACGTAAAAGGACGATTCCGGCGAGCCCGTGCGCCTGAAGACCCCTTTCACCCCGGGCATGGCGAGGATCTTCTGTTCCAGCATGTCCCCCACCCGGCTGCTCTCTCCAAGGGATGTCCCGGGGGCGAGCTGATAGGAGAGAAGCAGGCTGTCCTCGTCCAGCATGGGCAGGAACCGGGCCGGGTTCAGGGCCATGAGCGCAAGGCTTGAAAGAAGCGCCAGCACGGTCAGGGTCAGGGTGGCCACGCGATGCCGCATAAAGAGCCCCAGAAGCGCGTGGTTCCACCGGCCGACCCAGGCGATCCACCTTGCCCCCTGGGTGGCATGGGCAGGGGCCGCCCCCAGGGGCAGCCATCTTGCCGCGGCGACAGGGATAAGGCTCAGGGAAAGGACAAGGGAGAGAAACAGCATGAAGCCAAAGGCAAGACCAAATGGCTGGAACAGGCGCCCGGCAAGGCCGCTTACAAGAACCAGGGGCACAAAGGCCGCAAGGACCGTCAGGGTGCCTGCCACGTCCGCCGCCACTATCTCCCTTGTGCCGTCCAGCGTGGCCGCAAGGACCGCCTTTCCCTGACGCCTGTGGCGGTCTATGTTTTCCAGCACCACTATGGCATCATCAGCGATCATGCCGATGGCAACGGTGAGCGCCCCCAGGGTCATCAGGTTTATGCCCATCCCGGCCGCATTCATCAGGCAAAAGGTGCCAAGCACCGCCAGTGGAAATGTCACTGCCAGGATGAGCGTGCTCCTGTTCCAGCCCATGACCCAGACGAGCGCAAGTATGGCTAAAAGCGTGCCGACCAGCAGGTTGTTGCGCATGTTCCGGTAGGCAAGGCCGATAATCTCCGCCTGGTCGTAGAATTTCTGAAGGCGCACGCCAGGCGGAAGTTTCATGTCTCTCAAGGCCTGATCAACAGCCCTGGACACGGCCAGGGTGCTTGCACCTGGCTGCTTCTGGATGGTAAAGGCCACCGCCGGCTTCCGGTTCGAGGTTATCTCGTAGCGCATGGGCCTTGCACCGGCATAGACCCTTGCCACGTCTTTCAGTGTCACGGGCCGTCCGGCCGGCCCCCTGGTCACAACGATCCCCTTCAGGGTCTTGATGTCCAGGATTCGGCCCTCTGTATGTATGAGGAGATCCCTGCCGTGCCTCTCCAGGTACCCCCCTGTGTCCAGGACGTTTTCCGCGCGCACGGCCCGGGCGATATCCTCTGCGGCAAGGTGATACCGGCGCAGCCTCAGCGGGTCCAGGTCCACGCGGTACGCGGCCTCTCCCCCTCCCATGACATACACGCGGGCGACACCTGGAAGGGCCGACAGCATAGGGGCAAGACGGTATTGGGCCCAGGACCTGAGAGAAACGGGATCTAAGCCTTCACAGGGCACCACATCTGCTTTGTTGGCAGACACTCGAGGTACAGGGAGTACGACTTCATGTCCGCCGCCTCGCATCTGCGGCACCCTGTGAAGGCTTACAGTTTGGGGAATTGTGACATTTGTATCCCCCCTCAGGGTGTAGGTGGAAAGCATGGCGAGGGACGTCCCGATGTTTTCCAGTTCGGGCCGGGCGCCTGCGGGGAGCGTGCCCTGTACCCCGGCAAGGCGCGCGTAGACCATCTGGCGCGCGGCCAGGGCATCCACTCCCCAGGTAAACTCGACCGTCACCTGGGAAAAACCCGCTGCCGACACGGAACGTACGCGCCTCAGGTTATTGAGACCCAACATGGCATTCTCAATGGGACGGGTGATAAGCTGCTCCGTGTCCCGGGCCGTGCCCGCGGGGTAGTGCGTGATCACGTTTACAAGTGGATAGTTGAGGTCGGGGAAAAGATCCACGGGCAGGACGCGCAGGCTTGCAAGCCCGCCAACAGCGATAAGGAGCCCTCCAAGCACAAGGGCAATGGGATGCCGGATCATGCGCTCCAACATGATCAGTCCACGAACCGGATCAACCGGTTAAGATCCCGGTACAGTAACTCGTACGCCCCCCTTGTTACCACCTTCTGCCCCGTATCAAGGCCCTCTAATACCGGCACCAGGTGGCCTTGCGCACGTCCTGTTTTCACCACGACGGCGCGGAATCCGCCGCCCTCTTCCGCCAGGACGCAGTATGTCTTCCCCCTGCGGGCGACAATGGCCGCATCCGGCACCCACACACAGTTCCTTTCAGGCCCGATAAGCACCACCCTCACCCATGCGCCGTCCTGGAGCACGAGGCCCGGGTTATCCGACACGTACCGCAGAAGCCAGAGCCCTGTGGACGGGTCAGGAAGCGCGCCCGCGCGGGTCCTGTGCAGAGGGATCTTCCGGCCATCCAGGCGGACATATGCCTCACCCGCCTTCCAGTCCGGCAACGCGCGTTCAGGGATGCCCACCTCCACGTAGACCCTTGAGATGTCATCCAGCACGAAAAGGGTCTCCCCTGCCTGGAGGAAACCGCCCTCCCCTGCCCTGCGCACGGCAACGACCCCGGCAAAAGGGGCTCTGACCACGGCGAGGGAGTCTGCCAGCCTGTCCAAGTCAGCATTCTCAAGGCGCTTTATCAGGTCCTTGTGGTCAACCGGTCCTCCGAGGACGAAAAGGGCGTTATCCAGCGCGGTCAAGGCCCTTTTCAACCCGGCCCTTGCCCTTGAAACACGAATTTGGCCCTGGATGACCTGCCCTGTGGTGGCAAGCGCGTTCTGCCTCATCTGCCTCAGCGCGCAAAGCCCCTGCCTTTCCAGGGCCAGTTGCCCGCTGGCAACGCGCACATCCCACAGAAGCCCCCTTAACGCCGGCGCCTCAAGCCTTGCCAGGACATCCCCCTGCCTTACCTTCTGCCCGGGTTCTGCCATGACCTTCTTCACCCGGGCGGGAAAAGGCACTGCCAGGCTGACTTCCCGAAAGGCCCTGATCTGCGCAAAGGCCTCCTGCTCCTTGCGCCAGGTGCCTGGCTGCGCGGTCGCGGTTGCCATGCCTGTACCGACCTTGCCCGCGTTATCGGCGCGGGCCAAAGGGGGCAGGCAGATCAGACAGACCAGCACCGGCAGGGCCG
>JALVVK010000066.1 GCA_027023445.1 Deltaproteobacteria bacterium
TCCAGGGGAAAGGAGGTCGTTTACGCCGAATACCCCCGGGAACGCGACGTGGAGGGCGAAGAACCAAGAATTGGTGTCTTCGTGTGCCACTGCGGAATAAATATAGGCGGTGTGGTTGATGTTCCCGCGGTACGGGACTACGCCGCCACCCTCCCAAATGTTGTTTATGCCACTAACAATATGTACACCTGTTCCCAGGACACCCAGCATCTCATAGCCGAACAGATCCGTCGCCACAGGCTGAACCGCGTGGTGGTGGCAGCCTGTACGCCCCGGACCCATGAGCCTCTCTTCCAGGGCACCCTGCGGGAGGCGGGTCTCAACCGGTCCCTTTTTGAGATGGCAAATATCCGGGATCAGTGCTCCTGGGTCCATATGAACGAGCCCGAGGCGGCCACGGAAAAGGCAAAGGATCTGGTAAGAATGGCGGTTGCCAAGGCCGGGTACCTGAAACCTCTTCCTGAACGCACCCTGGAGGTAAGGCCCTCGGCCCTGGTCATAGGAGGAGGACTTTCCGGTCTCACTGCCTCCCTGTCTATCGCGGAGCAGGGTTTTGAGTGCACCCTGGTGGAAAAGGAGGATACCCTTGGCGGACAGGCCATGAAGATCACGGAGGACCGCACGGGCAGTGATCCACGGGAAAGGCTCAGGGAGCTTATACGCATTGTCAGGTCTCACCCGCGCGTCCATGTAATGACATCTGCAAGGATAGAGAATGTCTCCGGCTACGTGGGTAATTTTACCACAGAGGTCTCCGCGGGGGATGAAAAGCACACCATAAGCCATGGCGTGATCGTGGTGGCTACGGGAGGCCGGCCCTATGAACCTGACCAGTACATGTATGGCAAATCTGAACGGGTGCTGACCCAGCTCGAACTTGAGGAAAAAATCCATAAAGACGCCCCGTTTTTTGAGAGCATCTCCCACGTGGCCATGATCCAGTGCGTGGGTTCCCGTGGTCAGGATCTTTCTTACTGCAGCCGGGTCTGTTGCGGACAGGCCCTGAAAAACGCGCTCAGGCTCAAAAGGCTCAATCCTGATCTTTCCGTCAGTATCTTCTACAGGGATATGAGGGCCTACGGATTCCTGGAAGACGACTACCGTGAGGCCAGGCGCAGGGGGGTCATGTTTTTCCGCTATACCCCGGATAAACCTCCCAGGGTCCTCAAGGGACGCAGCAAAAAGGCTCCCCTCAGGATCCGCGCCCGGGACAGGATCCTCGACAGGGAAATAGAGATCCCTGTGGGGCTGGTGACCCTTTCCGTGGGAATCGTGCCTGAAAACGCCCGGGATCTGGCCCGGTTACTCAAGGTGCCTCTCACTGAAGACGGTTTTTTCCTCGAAGCCCATGTGAAGCTTCGTCCGGTTGACCTTGCGGTGGATGGAATCTTTACTTGCGGTCTTGCCCATTCCCCCCATTCCATGGATGAATCAATCGCCCAGGCCCAGGCCGCGGCCGGCAGGGCCTGCCAGCCGCTCGCAAGGGGAAAGATCGAACCCGAGCCCATTGTCTCCCGGGTGAATCAGGACCGGTGCATAGGGTGCGGCGCGTGCGCGTCTTTCTGCCCGTACAAGGCCATCCGCATGGTAAAGGTGGGCAAAAAACGCAAGGCAGAGACCATTGCCGCCTCCTGCAAGGGATGCGGCGTATGCGCCTCACGGTGTCCGGCCATGGCCATAGATATGGGAAGATTCACGGACAGCGGCATAAGGGCCCAGATCCACGCCTTTGGAAACATGACTGCCAGGGAGGCCACAGATGACTGAATCCCGCTTTGAACCCAGGATACTTGGATTTCTCTGTAACTGGTGCTGCTACACGGCTGCTGATTCAGCCGGGGTAGGGCGTTATCAATATCCTCCGAACCTGCGCGTAATCCGCATGATGTGCACAGGAAGGCTGGATGCCTCGTTTCCGCTTGAGGCCCTTGCCAGCGGGGCGGACGGGGTGTTCGTTGGCGGATGCCATCTTGGTGAGTGCCATTATCAGGACGGCAATTATCACGCGCTTATCACCGCCGGATTTGTCCGCAAGGTCCTGGAGTCGCTCGGGGTGGATCAGGGACGGTTCCTGATTGACTGGGCAAGCGCGGCCGAAGGCCCAAGGTTCGTACAGATTATCACGGATTTTACCTCACTGGTCAGGGAACTGGGGCCGCTTGGCGCGAGTGAAGGGCAGGATGCCGATGCCCTGCGTAACCGGCTCAAGACGGCGGCGGACGCGGCACGCGGACTTAAGGCGCGCACCGGGCTTCTCAAGGCCGCAAAGGCCATCGTAAAACAGGGAGATTATAAACCCGAGTCCATTGCATCCATCATCACGGAGAAATGCGCGAAAACGCTTGACGCGGTCCTTGCGGGAGGAAGCTGATGCCAGGGGCCGGTTACAGGAAGGACATGGATTTTATTACCCTGGTTATCGACGGCCAAAAGGTGCGGACCAGCCCCGGGAAGAATATTATCGATGCCGCAGGAGCCGCCGGAATAACGATTCCGCACCTTTGTTACATGCCTGGAGGCAGGGAACCCGGGCGGCATTGTGACCTCTGCATGGTGGAAGTGGAGGGCAGGGGGCGCGTAAGGGCGTGCGGCACTCCTGTTGAGCCTGGTCTTGTCATCCGGACCGATACGCCCGAGTTTGAGGAATTCCGCAGGGAAAGGCTTCAGAGACTTGCTGCCTCGCATTACGGCGACTGCAAGGCCCCGTGCAACATGACGTGTCCGGGCGGCATAAATGTCCAGGGATATGTGAATCTCATTGCCC